>NZ_JAUSVK010000001.1:6269320-6594860 GCF_030814655.1 Labrys monachus | reverse complement strand
CGCCGCCTCGGCCGGCATCGTCACCGCGGTAGGCGGGCGCACGGCCCATGCCGCGCTGGTGGCGCGGCAGATGGGCAAGCCCTGCATCGTCGGCTGCGCCGGCCTCGTGATCGAGGCGGCGAAGCGCCAGGCGCATCTCGGCGACGCCCTCATCGCCGAAGGCGACTGGCTGTCGATCGACGGCGCGGGCGGCACCATCCATCTCGGACGGGCCGAGGTTATGGTCGATCGGCCCGACGCGGAAGTGGCCGAGGTGGAACGCTGGCGGGCGGGTGCCTCCCACAAGCACAAGGCGCGGGCGGGCGGGGAAGGCTGACGCCCCCGCGGGCCTTCAGCGCTGCCGCGTCTCCCAGTCCGCGGCGCGATGGAAGGGCGTGTTGGAGGGCGGCAGCATCGCCTTGCCGAGGATATGGTCCGACGCCTTCTCGCCGATCATGATCGTCGGCGCGTTGAGATTGCCGTTGGTGATCAGCGGGATGATGGCGGAATCGGCGATGCGCAGCCCTTCGAGGCCGACGACGCGGGTTTCGGGGTCGACGACCGTCATGCGATCCCGCGGATCGCCCATCCGGCAGGTGCCCGAGGGGTGATAGGCGCTCTCGACATGCCTGGCGATGAAGGCGTCGATCGCCTCGTCCGACGTCACCTCCACGCCGGGCTGGATCTCCCGCCCCGCATAGGGCGCCAAGGCCTTCTGCTGGAAGATCTCGCGCGTCAGCCGCACGCAGGCGCGCATCTCGGTCCAGTCGTCGGGATGGCTCATATAGTTGAAGCGGATCAGCGGCGCCTCGCGCACATCCCGCGACTTCAGCCGGACATGGCCGCGGCTCTTGGAGCGCATCGGCCCGACATGGGCCTGGAAGCCGTGCTCGCTGGCGATCGAGGAACCGTCATAGCTCACCGCCATCGGCAGGAAATGATACTGGATGTCGGGATAGGGAATGCCCGGCCGCGAGCGGATGAAGCCGCAGCTCTCGAAATGGTTGGTGGCGCCGAGCCCGTCGCGGCGCAGCAGCCAGCGCAGGCCGATCAGCGCCTTGGCGAGCGGATTGACGGCGGAATAGAGCGTGATCGGCTGTCGGCTCGCCATCTGGAAATAGAATTCGAGATGGTCCTGCAGGTTCTCCCCGACGCCCGGCAGGTCGTGCACGACCTCAATGCCGAGGCTGCGCAATTCCGGCGCCGGGCCGACGCCCGACAGTTTCAGGAGCTGGGGATCGTTGATCGGCCCGGCCGAGAGGATGACCTCACGGCGCGCCCGCACCTGGCGCAGTTGCTCACCCCTGCGGTATTCGATGCCGACGGCCCGCCGCCCCTCGAACAGGATGCGGCTCGCCAGCGCATGGGTCTCGACCGACAGGTTCGGGCGGCGCATCGCCGGCTTCAGATAGGCGTTGGCGGCGGACCAGCGGCGGCCGCGATGGACCGTCATGTCCATCCGCCCGAACCCCTCCTGCTGGTAGCCGTTCACGTCGGGGGTCGCCGGATAGCCCGCCTCGACGGCAGCGTCGACGAACGCCTTGTAGAGCGGGTTGCGCAGCGGGCCGTAGCTGGTCTTAAGCGGCCCGTCGGCGCCGCGATAGGCATCGCCCCCCTCCTCGCGCCCTTCGGCCCGCCGGAAATAGGGCAGCACGCCCGCATAGTTCCAGCCATGGGCGCCGGCGGCGTCCCAACCTTCGAAATCCATGGCGTTGCCGCGGATATAGACCATGCCGTTGATCGAGGACGAGCCGCCCAGCACCTTGCCGCGCGGCGTGTGCAGCCGCCGGCCGCCCAGCGCCGGCTCGGGTTCGGCATGGTAGCGCCAGTCGTAGCGGGGCGAATTCATCGGGATCGACAGCGCGCTCGGCATCTGGATGAAGATCGAGCCGTCGCTGCCGCCGAATTCGAGCAGCTTGACGCTGTATTTGCCGTCCGCCGTGAGCCGGTTGGCCATGACGCAGCCGGCCGAGCCGGCGCCGACGATCACATAGTCAAAAGTCTCGGTCATGGGCGGTCCTGGGAGCGCGGACATCCTCGTCCGCTCTTGGAAACATGGCGCTCGCCTGACCGGGAGGAGCGAACGCAGCGGCAATCGGCTGGGGATTGCGCGGCTGCGTCCGCCCCTCCCGGCAAGGTCAATACGGCGCCTCGATATCGCCGAGCGCGACATAGACGCTCTTGATCTGCGTGTAATGCTCGACCGCGGCGCGCGAATTCTCGCGCCCGAGGCCCGACAGCTTGACGCCGCCGAACGGCAGTTCGATCGGCGTGACGTTGTACTGGTTGATCCAGCAGGTGCCCGCCTCGAGCTGGGCGATCACCCGGTGACCGCGCGCCAGGTCGGTGGTGAAGATGCCGGCGGCGAGACCGTATTCGGTGGCGTTGGCGCGGGCGACGACCTCGTCCTCGTCGTCGAAGGCGAGCACCGTCATCACCGGGCCGAAGATCTCCTCGCGGACGATCGCCATGCCGTCGTCGCAGCCGTCGAACACCGTCGGCGCCACGAAGGCGCCCTTGGCGAGCGCGCCCGTGGTGACGCGATGGCCGCCGGTCAGCAGGCGCGCACCTTCCGCCTTGCCCTTCTCGATATAGGACAGCACCTTCTCCATGTGATCCTGCGAGACGAGCGCACCGACATGGGTGACGGGATCGAGCGGATCGCCGATCACCATCGCCTCGGCCCGGGCCTTGAGCCGCGCCAGGAAGGCGTCCTTGATGCGGCGGTGCACGAAGACGCGGGTGCCGTTGGAACAGACCTCGCCGGCCGAGTAGAAATTGCCGAGCATGGCGCCGGCGACGGCATTCTCGATCTTGGCATCCTCGAACACGATCAGCGGCGACTTGCCGCCGAGCTCGAGGGTGACGTGCTTGAGGGTGCGGGCCGCCTCGGCCATGACGAGCCGGCCCGTGCCGGCCTCGCCCGTCAGCGATACCTTGCGGATGCCCGGATGCGCCACCAGGGCCCGCCCGACGCGCGCATCGCCCTGCACGACGTTGAACACGCCGTCCGGCAGGCCGGCCTCGCGGAAAGCCTCGGCGAGGTGGGGCGCCGTCAGCGGCGTGAGTTCGGCCGGCTTGAAGATCATGGCATTGCCGCAGGCGAGCGCCGGCGCCGCCTTCCAGCAGGCGATCTGGATCGGATAGTTCCAGGCACCGATGCCGGCGACCACGCCGAGCGGCTCGCGCCGCGTATAGCCGAAGGCGGAGGGGCCGAGGTCGACATGCTCGCTGGTGAGCGTGGCAGCGATGGCGGCGAAATAGTCGAGGCAATCGGCACCCGACAGGATGTCGACCGCCAGGGTCTCCTGGATCGGCTTGCCGGTGTCGCGCGTCTCGATCTCGGCGAGGGCGGCGTTCTTGCCGCGCAGGATCTCGGCGGTGCGGCGCAGGATGCGCCCCCGCTCCGCCCCGGTCATGCGCGACCATACCGCAAATCCCGCCTTGGCGGCAGCGACCGCGGCCTCGATCTCGTTCTCGCCCGCCTGCTCGATCTCGGCCAGCACCTCGCCGGTGGCGGGGTCGACGGTCTGAAATATCTCGCGCGAGACGGTGTCGACGAAACGGCCGCCGATATGATTCTTCACGAGGCCATAGCGCATTGAACGGAACTCCTGGGCTATCGGCCGGGGCCGAGCAGCATGAACTGGTTGTCGACGAAGGTGCCCGCCACCAGGCGGGCCTGGCAGCCGTCGGCATCGCCGGCGAGCGTGGCCCGCAGCCAGAGCCCGTCGATCATCGCCGCGATGGTCTCGGCGAGCGCACGGGCGGCAGCCACCGGCAGGATCGGGCGCAGCGCGTAGCTCAGATTGGCGGCGATGCGGCGCTGATAGGCCCGCTGGACGCGGGCGAAGCGGGGCGAGTGCGGCACCTGTCCCCAGAAGGCGAGCCATACCGTGCCGATGCCGCGCTCGAACTGGTTGGCACCGAGATTGGTGTCGATGACCGCCTGCACGCGCTCCCGCGGCGAGGACGCCGCGCGCATGCGGGTTGCTGCCGAACGCGACAGCTCACGGGCGAGGTGGCGCAATGTCGCCTCCAGCAGCCCATCCTTGTCGCCGAAATGGAAGGAGACCAGCCCGGTCGAGACATCGGCACGGCGCGCGATCTCGGCGATCGTGGTGGCGTTGAAGCCGACATCGGCGATCGCCTCGATCGTCGCCTCGATCAGCTGACGGCGACGGACGTCGACGGCGTCGACGCGGCGCAGTCTGACGGGGCGCGTGCCGGAGGGGCGGGTGACGCTGGACATGGATGCACAATATTTTGAACGTTCAATCAGTCAAGGACGGAACGCTCGCGAAAGCCGGGAAGAAGGCCTTTTCAAGCGGCGGTCCGATCGGGCATGCTGCATCGCTGCGGCCGCCGCGGGCTCTCGCGCCCGCGCGCCGACAGAAAATCATCGAAGGAGGACGCCGGCATGCGCGAAGGGACCACGGATGGACAATTCGTACCGGGCCTGAATGTCATCGAGACGACGGAGACCGACAACGTCCTGCGCTGGGACGGCGGCATGCTTTATGTCGAGCACAAGGTTTTCCACAATGGCCAGATCGTGCATGAGAGATACAAGCGCCGCGTGACGGCCGACGTCGCCCGATCGCTGCTTGCGGCGCTCCGGCCGGACGGATAGGCCATCCCCGGCCGAGCCGGGCGCACGTCCGGCGATTCCACAGGTCAAGACATTGCAGCCGCAGGCCTCCCCGTCCCGACGCCCTCTGTTCATTCTTTCCGTCGCGGGCGGCTATGGCGGAGCGGAGAGGAACATCGAAATCCTGCTGCCGCGCATCCTCCGGACGCGCCGGGTCGTCATCCTTGCGGCCAATCCCTATCATCTGGCGAGATTGAGGGAGCTCCCGCCGGCCAATCTGGAGATTCACGCCGTCGACGCCGCCCGGGACAGCTTCGTGCGGGAGGCCGGGCGGATCCTGATCCCGCGCTATCTGGCGTTGCGTCCTTCGGCCATCTTCGCCAACACTCTGGATTCCCTGCGCATCCTCTCGCATGTCGCCGGCAGGGTGCCGCAAATAGACAGGCACGCCTTCTTCTGCGTCCATGATTTCCAGTGGCGGGATTACGAGGCGCTCCTCGCCGCCCTTCCCCGCGCCACGCTTCTCGCGCCGGACCGCTGCGTCCTCGAAAAACCGGATTATATCGGCCGTTTCCTGCGGCCGGACGGGCCGCTCCGCGCCCGCGTCCTGCCCAACCCCGTCGACCTTCCCGAGGCGGAACCCCGCCCGCTCGCGGCGGACGCCGCGTTCCTGCACCTGGCGACCGTCAACGGCTTCAAGGGCCACCGCCATCTCGCGGAGGCCGCCGCGCTGGTGCGCAAGCGCCGTCCCGCCATCCGCATCGCATCCTACGGCCACCGGCCGATCCCCGAACTATACCGGGAGATCCTCCGGCACCGGGAGAATGTCGGCGCTCTGCCGACGCTGGCGCTTCACGACCATGTGGCGGATGCGTCGGCCCTGCTGGCGGCCTGCCGCGCCGTGCTGGTGACGTCGGTCTCCGACCATGGCGGGCCCGAGACCTTCGGGCGAACCATCATCGAAGCCTGGGCGCAGGGGCGCCCGGTCATCGCCTTCGCGGCGGGGGCGCCGGCGCATCTCGTCCGCCACGGAACGGACGGCCTTCTGGTCGAGGAAAAGGATACCGAGGGGCTCGCCGACGCCATCGTCAGGCTGCATGACGATCCCGCGCTGGCCGATCGCCTCGGCCGGGCCGGCCGCAAGCGCGTCGGGCGCGAGTTCGGCTCGGAGGTCGTCCTCCGCCAGCTGCTCGCCCTTCTCGATGGCGACTGACGCCCGCGGCATCATCGCGACATCGACGAAATTCAGCTCGGCGCCTGCGTCGTCCTCGACGGCGGGGGGGGGGCGCCCACGCGGGCTTTGCCGCCCTCGGCGCGGGCGCAGATCCCCCATACGCCGCAACAAGAAGAGGCGCGGCTTTGTCATAGCCGGGCTTGTGCCGGGTATCCAGATTTCGTGCGGCGTAACGCTTGCGGCCCGGCTGGGTTGCCGGGACAAGCCCGGCAATGACAAATCCTGAACCGTTACGGGGTCAAGATCGCCTTGTCTTGGCGCCTTTGGGGCGGATCGCCCGTTCAGGCGAGGGCGCGCTGCAGCTCGCGCATCTGGCCGACCTTCATCTCGGCGGTCGCCTTGGCGACGTCGCCGGTCGCCGTGCTGGCTTCCTGCTCGGCGACCGTGACCTCGGTCCGGAGCCTGTCGGCCGTGAGGTCCTCGATCGCGATGGCCTGCTCGGCGAGGATGGTGAGGCCGAGCGGGCTCACATCGGCAAAGCCGCCGCGCACGAACAGCCGGCGCGGCGCGCCGTTCGGCGTCTCGCGGACCACGATCACGCCGGGGCGGATGGTCGACATCACCGGCGCATGCATGGCCAGCACTTCGAAGTCGCCTTCGGTGCCGGGTACGACGACGGATTCGACGGGGCCGGAGAACAGCAGCTTCTCAGGCGTGACGAGTTCGAATTGGAAGCTGGCCATCGGGACGATCCCTGAAATCCGGAGCGATTCGGCCCCAGGTTGAAACTTCACCCTCCGAAGGGAGGGCCGGCCCGGCATGCCGGGCCGGGTCGGCTATGCAAGCCCCGCTCCGGCCCTCCCCCGCGAGGGAGGGCGGCGAGGGAGGGCGGCGAGGCATGGCGTCACGCAGCCTCGGCGGCCAGGCGCTTGCCCTTCTCGACCGCCTGCTCGATGGTGCCCACCATGTAGAAGGCGGCTTCCGGCAGATGGTCATACTTGCCGTCGGCGATGCCCTTGAAGCCCTTGACCGTGTCTTCGATCGGAACCTGCACGCCCGGCGAGCCGGTGAACACCTGGGCGACGTCGAAGGGCTGCGACAGGAAGCGCTCGATCTTGCGGGCGCGCGCCACCGTCAGCTTGTCCTCTTCGGACAGTTCGTCCATGCCGAGGATGGCGATGATGTCCTGCAGGGCCTTGTAGCGCTGCAGGATCTGCTGCACCTGGCGGGCCACCGCATAATGCTCCTCGCCGACCACCGCCGGGGAGAGCATGCGCGAGGTCGAGTCGAGCGGGTCGACCGCCGGATAGATGCCCTTTTCCGCGATCGAGCGCGACAGCACGGTGGTGGCGTCGAGATGGGCGAAGGAGGTGGCGGGCGCCGGGTCGGTCAGGTCGTCGGCCGGCACGTAGATCGCCTGCACCGAGGTGATCGAGCCCTTGGTGGTGGTGGTGATGCGCTCCTGCAGCGCGCCCATGTCGGTGGCGAGCGTCGGCTGGTAGCCCACGGCCGAAGGAATGCGGCCGAGCAGCGCCGACACTTCCGAACCCGCCTGTGTGAAGCGGAAGATGTTGTCGACGAAGAACAGCACGTCCTGGCCCTGGTCGCGGAAATGCTCGGCGACGGTGAGGCCGGTCAGCGCGACGCGGGCGCGGGCGCCCGGCGGCTCGTTCATCTGGCCGAACACCAGCGCGCATTTCGACTTCACGTCCGAGCTGGCGTCATGCGGATCGGCGTTGACGCCCGATTCGATGAACTCGTGATAGAGGTCGTTGCCCTCGCGGGTGCGCTCGCCGACGCCGGCGAACACCGAATAGCCGCCATGGGTCTTGGCGACGTTGTTGATCAGTTCCTGGATGAGCACGGTCTTGCCGACGCCGGCGCCGCCGAACAGGCCGATCTTGCCGCCCTTGGCGTAGGGGGCGAGCAGGTCGACGACCTTGATGCCGGTGACGAGGATCTGGGCGTCGGTGGACTGCTCGGCATAGCTCGGCGCCGGCGCATGGATCGGGCGCAGGCCCTCGCCGTTGACCGGACCGGCCTCGTCGATCGGCTCGCCGATGACGTTCATGATGCGGCCGAGCGTGGCGATGCCGACCGGAACCTGGATCGGCGCGCCGGTGTCGGTCACGGGCTGGCCACGCACCAGGCCTTCGGAGACGTCCATGGCGATGCAGCGCACGGTCGACTCGCCGAGATGCTGGGCGACCTCCAGCACGAGGCGCTGACCGTTGTTGGTGGTCTCAAGCGCGTTCAGGATCTCGGGCAGGTGACCGTCGAACTGCACGTCGACAACGGCGCCGATGACCTGCGAGACGCGTCCGGTCGGGGTGGCCATGGGTTTCTCCTTGGAATTCGTTCGATCAGACGACCGTCAGCGTGACGGGCACGTTGTTGCGGGTCGCCCGGGAATAGGGGCAGATCTGGTGGGCTTCTTCGACGAGGGCCTTGACCTTGTCGTGGTCGGCGCCCGGCACATGGACCTTCAGCTCGACCGCGAGGGCGAAGCTGACATCGTCCTTGGACAAGGTCACCTGGCAGGTGATCTTGGCGGTCGAGCCGTCGAGGCCGTGCTTGCGGCCGAGGGCGACGATCGCCTGGCCGTAGCAGGCCGAATAGCCGAGGGCGAAGAGCTGCTCGGGATTATGGCCTTCGCCATTGCCGCCGAGTTCCTTCGGGAACGCCATGGCGAGAGCCAGCCCGCCATTGTCGAGGATCGCGCGGCCTTCGCGGCCGCCCTTGGTGGTTGCTGAAGTCACGTAGGACATCACGATTCTCCCTGGCTAGCCTCAGAGTGCTTCCGCACCCGAAATGATCTCGATGAGTTCCTTGGTGATCATCGCCTGCCGCGTGCGGTTGTAGGTGATCGTCTGCTTCTTGATCATCTCGCCGGCATTGCGCGTGGCATTGTCCATGGCGCTCATCTGAGAGCCGTAGAAAGAGGCGTTGTTCTCGAGCAGCGCCCGCAGCACCTGCACCGAGATGTTGCGCGGCAGGAGTTCGGCCAGGATCGCGCCCTCGTCCGGCTCGTAATCGTAGGCGATGCGCTGGTCGCCGGCCTTCACTTCCGGAATTTCGGCCGGGATCAGGCGCTTGGCGGTCGGGATCTGCTGGATGACCGATCGGAAGGTCGAATAGAAGAGGGTGCAGACGTCGAAGCCGCCCTCGGCATAGAGCTTGCGGATCTTCTGCCCCACCAGGTCGGCGTTCTCGAAGCCCAGCGTGCGCACGCTGCGGAACTCGACGAGATCGATGATCTGCTTCTCGAACTGGCGCTTGAGCACGTCGAAGCCCTTGCGGCCGACGCAGAGGATCTTGACGGTCTTGCCGGCGCCGATCAGCGCCAAGGCGTGCTCGCGGGCGAGGCGGGCGATCGAGGTGTTGAACGCCCCGCACAGGCCGCGCTCGCCGGTGCAGACCACGAGGAGATGGGTCTGGTCGCGGCCGGTGCCGGCCAGCAGCGGCGGGGCCTGGCGCGGATCGGCGATCGAGCCGGCGAGGTTCGCCAGCACATTGTCGATGCGCTCGGCATAGGGACGCGCCGCCTCGGCCGCCATCTGGGCGCGGCGCAGCTTGGCGGCCGCGACCATCTGCATGGCCTTGGTGATCTTCTGCGTCGCCTTCACCGAGGCAATGCGGTTTCTCAGGTCCTTAAGCGAGGGCATCGCTCCGCCTTTCCAGCAAGAACAGAACGATCAGGCGAAGGTCTTGGCGAAAGCCTCGACCTGTCCCTTGAGCTTGGGCTCCACGTCGGCCCACAGAGCCTTGAAGTCCTTGCCGCCCAGCGACGCCGAGGTACGGATCGATTCGAGGATGGTCCCTTCAGCCCGGAGCTTGGCGAGAAGCCCGGTCTCGAAGGCCTTCACCTTGCTGACCTCGATCTTGTCGAGATAGCCGTTGACGCCGGCATAGATCACCACGACCTGCTCTTCCATCTTCAGCGGCGAGAACTGCGCCTGCTTGAGGAGTTCGGTCAGGCGGGCGCCGCGGGCGAGCAGACGCTGCGTCGAGGCGTCGAGGTCGGAGCCGAACTGGGCGAAGGCGGCCATTTCGCGATACTGGGCGAGCTCGCCCTTGATCTTGCCGGCAACCGCCTTCATGGCCGGGGTCTGCGCCGACGAGCCGACGCGCGACACTGAGAGGCCTACGTTCACGGCCGGGCGGATGCCCTGGTAGAACAGGTCGGTCTCGAGGAAGATCTGGCCGTCGGTGATCGAGATCACGTTGGTCGGGATGTAGGCCGACACGTCGTTGGCCTGGGTTTCGATGACCGGCAGCGCCGTCAGCGAGCCGAGGCCGGCGGCCTTGCCCATCTTGGCGGCGCGCTCGAGCAGGCGGGAATGGAGATAGAACACGTCGCCCGGATAGGCTTCGCGGCCCGGCGGGCGGCGCAGCAGCAGCGACATCTGGCGATAGGCGACGGCCTGCTTGGAAAGGTCGTCATAGATGATCACGGCGTGCATGCCGTTGTCGCGGAAATATTCGCCCATGGCGCAGCCGGCGAAGGGCGCCAGGAACTGCATCGGCGCCGGATCGGAGGCGGTGGCGGCGACGACGATGGAATAGTCGAGGGCGCCGTTCTCTTCCAGGACCTTCACGAACTGCGCGACGGTCGAGCGCTTCTGGCCGACGGCGACATAGACGCAATAGAGCTTCTTGCCCTCGTCGTCGCCCTGGTTCAGCGGCTTCTGGTTGAGGATGGTGTCGAGCGCCACGGCGGTCTTGCCGGTCTGGCGGTCACCGATGATCAGCTCGCGCTGGCCGCGGCCGATCGGGATCAGGGCGTCGATCGCCTTGAGGCCCGTCGCCATCGGCTCGTTCACCGACTTGCGCGGAATGATGCCGGGCGCCTTGACGTCGACGCGGGCGCGCCGGTCCGAAACGATCGGACCCTTGCCGTCGATCGGGTTGCCGAGCGCGTCGACGACGCGGCCCAGCAGGCCCTTGCCCACGGGCACGTCGACGATGTCGCCGGTCCGCTTGACGGTGTCGCCCTCGGAGATCTCGCGGTCGGAGCCGAAGAGCACGATACCGACATTGTCGGTCTCGAGGTTCAGCGCCATGCCGCGGACACCGCCCGGGAACTCGACCATTTCGCCGGCCTGGACGTTGTCGAGGCCGTAGACGCGGGCGATGCCGTCACCGACGGAGAGGACCTGGCCGACTTCGGAAACTTCAGCTTCCTGGCCGAAATTCTTGATCTGGTCCTTCAGAATAGCGGAAATTTCTGCGGCGCGGATGTCCATCAGCCGACCTCTTTCATGGCGATCTTGATCGATTGGAGTTTGGTCTTCAGCGAGGCGTCGATCATGCGGCTGCCGATCTTCACGATCAGCCCGCCGATCAGGCCCGGATCGACCTTCACATTGAGGGTGACGTCCTTGCCGGTCGCCGTCTTCAGCGAGTTCTTGAGGACGTCGAGATTTTCGTCGGAGAGCAGCTGGGCGACCGTGACCTCGGCGCTCACCAGGCCGCGGGCCTTGGCGGCCAGGGCGTTGAAGGCCCGAATCATCTCGCCCACCGCGAACAGGCGGCGGTTATGGGCGGCGAGCTTGAGGAAATTGGCAGCGAGCCCGCCGATGCCGGCGCGGTCGAGGATGGCGATGATCGCTCTGGTCTGCTCCTCGGAGGAGAACACCGGGCTGCGGACGAGGCGCTGGAGATCCGGACTCTCCTCGACGAGCCCGGTGAAGCGGCCGAGATCGGCGATGACGGCATCGATGGCGTCGGACTCGCTGGCGAGCTCGAACAAGGCCAGGGCATAGCGGCCTGCCATGCCGGATACGATCGGTTCTACCCCTGCCACCGCGCGTCTCTCTGCTGAAGCCGTCCCGAGGAAATCCGCCGGTCAAGCGGGATTCTACCGCTCAAACGACCAACTCCTTGACGGATATGTTGAATTTCTTCTGCCCGCAAGGCCGAGGCAAGCCCCACCCCCGCAATGCGTGCGCTCACCTAACACACAGACTTTGCAGACGCAACATGAGGCAAATGGCGAAAAGGGATTGGAAAACGCATGCCCCCCGGCGATCATTTGCCCCGTTTGTCACGATTCTCGAGTGAACCGCTCCGCCCAATGAAAAGGGCCGGCGTCGAGCCGGCCCGGATCAGGCGGCACGCGAAGGTCCGGGCCCGGTCTCAGGCGTCCGACTTCTGCGTGAGGATCTGGCGACCGCGATACATGCCGGTCTTCAGATCGACATGATGCGGACGGCGCAATTCGCCCGAATCCTTGTCCTCGACATAGGTCGGGGCCTTGAGCGCATCGGCGGAACGACGGAAGCCGCGCTTCATACGGGAGGTTTTTCGCTTCGGAACAGCCATGGTTTTCTTCTTCGTGGCGTGCGGATGCCGTGCTGGTCACGGCAGGCCGATGACATCTTCGATTGAAGGCGCAGCCTATACAGGAAGAGGACAGGGGAAGAAAGGGGCTGGAGTCATTATTTATCCGGGCCGGCGGCCGGGAGTGCCCTCCGGCGGCCGGCTCTTCACGCACTCGGCCAAGAGGTTGGTCAAGAAAAGCGCGGCCTTTGTCTTGCCGGGCTCGTCCCGGGCATGCGGACTTTCCTTGCAGAACCGGAGGCGGCGGCCGGCTGGAGAAGCACGGGCAGGGACGATCCCGACGGCCCGGCCCGTGCTCGTGTCCGGCCGAATTCCGGGGGGCCAGGGGACGTTGGCCGCTCCTCACTTCACGCAATCGAAATAGCCCGCCGAGTTGCGGGCGCGGTGGACGATCAGGGCCGCGAGGTTGCGCAGGCGCCGGCTGGGCGAGCCGGCGTCCCGGCGGATCGGATTGGGCAGCGCCACCGCCAGCAGCGCCGCCTCGCGCGGATTGAGGCGGCTGGCGGGCTTGCGGAAATAATGCTGCGAGGCGGCCTCGATGCCGTAGAGGCCGTCGCCCCATTCGGCGATGTTGAGATAGACTTCGAGCGTGCGCCGCTTCTGCCAGACGAGGTTGATCCACAGCGCCAGCGGAATTTCGAAGACCTTGCGGACGAGCGTCGGCAGCGGCCACAGATAGAGGTTCTTGGCCGTCTGCATGGCGATGGTCGAGGCCCCGCGCGAGGGGCCTTCGTCGCCGCTTTGCTCCAGCACCAGCGAGATCGCGTCGATATCGACGCCCCAATGACGGCAGAAGCGGCCGTCTTCGGACGCCATCACCGAGAAGCGGGCGACAGGCGCGATGTCCTGCAGCGCCGTCCAGCGCCGGTCGACCGGCTGGCCGGCGGCATAGCGCTCGAGCATCGGCACGGAAACCGGCGGCACCACCGCATAGACGAGCGTGAGCGCGAAGGGAATCGCGCACAGGAGGAGGATGCCGAGCAAGATGCGCCGCCACGGCAACCGCATCAGGCTCGCTTTGAAACGCCTTCGTGCGGGCATCGTCGCGTCAGCCATCACCTTGCCGGAGCCCCTGGATTTCTTCCCTCATAACCCAAAGCGGGCGGGAATACACGGGGTGTGCCCTCCGGCGTGCCGGACGCGCCGCCCGCCGCGCATTTTCGTGGACTCCGGGCCCGAAACGGGCTTCTAGGCAGGCCACCGCCAAAGAGGAGCCCGCCAATGCCTGGGAACGTGACATCGCAAGCCGTCATTGCCGGGACCGCCCAGCGCGAGCGGGAGGGCTGGGACGACGCCTCGCGGGGCAATGCCTCCTGGTTCACGCTGTTCTGCGCCGACAGGACGCCGACATCGGCCATGAGCGCCGGCATCATGGAGCTTTCCCCGGCCGGCGGCATCCTCGAGCCGCACCGGCATCGGCAGGCCGAAATCTACTTCGTCGCCGAAGGGACGGGCATCCTGACGATCGACGGCGTGGAGACGAGGATCTCCGCCGGCACGGCCGCCTTCATCCCCGGCGATGCCGAACATTCCCTGCGCAACGATTCGGCCGCCCTCCTCAGGATATTCTACGTCTTCCCCACCGATCGCTTCGCGGACGTGGTGTACCGCTTCCCGGGCGAAGGCGACTGACGGCGGCCGGACCCCGCCCGGACCGGCCCGGCGAGGCCTGCCGGCGCGCGCTCAGCCGCCGAGCCGCAGGCCGCCGTCGCAGACGATCACCGCGCCCGACATGAAGCTGTTGGCGATGAGGAAGGCGATGGTCCGCGCGACGTCGTCGGCTGTGCCGACCCGGCCGACCGGCGTCTTCGCGGCATAATCGGCGAAGACGGATGCCTTGACGTCGGCGGCGAGGAAATCCCACCACGGCGTGTCGATCACCCCGGGCGACACGCCATTGACCCTGACCGGCTTGAGCTCGGCGGCGAGGATCGGCACCAGCGCCGCGACGGCCGCATTGGCCGCGCCGATGCCGGCGGTTCCCGGCATCGCCGCATGGGCGGTGACGGCGGCGACGAAGGTGATGCTGCCGCCCGCCGCAAGCAGGGGCAGCGCCGCCTGCGCCGTGGCGAAATGCGGAAAGACCTTCTCCGCGAAGCCCTGCCGCACCTCGCCGAGGTCGACCGATGCGAACGGCCCCGCTCCCTTGGCGGACCCGAGCGCCAGCACGAGATGATCGAAGGGACCGATGCCCTCGAAGGCGCGCCTCACGCCGTCCGGGTCCGCCGCATCCATGGCGACGGCCTGCGCCCGGCCGCCGAGCCGCGTCGCGGCCTCGTGCAGCCGCTCGACGCGGCGGCCGGTGACGCTGACCCGGTGGCCGGCATCGAGGAGCATTTCCGCAGTGGCGAGGCCGATGCCGGACGAGCCGCCGGCGATGACGGTGTGCTGTGGTGACATGGTGACGTCCTTTCAGGATTGCGCGATCGGGGAGGCCGACAAAGATGTTTTTGTCGGCCGCCGTCGTCGCGGAACGGACCCTCGCATGGCGGAAAAGGCGCAAACAGAACTGGCGTTATCCTGGTACTGGCACTACTATCATCGGCATCATGGACACCCGGCCCGCCACGCACGACAATCGCCGCCGCGCCTTTGCGGCGTTCCTGCGCAGCCGCCGCGAAAGGCTGGCGCCGGAGGATGTCGGCTTGCCGCCGGGGCTGCGGCGGCGCACGCCGGGCCTGCGGCGCGAAGAGGTGGCGCTGCTCGCGGGCGTCGGCACCACCTGGTACACATGGCTCGAACAGGGGCGGGACGTGCGCCCGTCGCGCGAGGTGCTGTCGGCGCTCGCCAAGGCGCTGCGGCTCGACCCGACCGAGACACGGCATCTGTTCCTGCTCGATGACCGGGCACCGCCCGAAACGCGCCGCTCCGGGCCGGAAATCGTGCCGGTGCCGCTCCTGCGCATGCTCGACAGCATGCGGGGCCAGCCGGCCTATGTGCTCGGCCGCCGCTGGGACGTCCTGGCCTGGAACCGGGCGGCGGTCGCCGTGTTCGGCGACTATGAACGGCTCGACGGCGATGCACGCAATATCATGCATATGGTGTTCGCCGACCCGGACCACCGCCGGAGGATGGTGGATTGGGACGGGCTGGCGCCGGCCTCGCTCGCCATGTTCCGGGCCGACAGCGTCCGCTATGCCGGCGATCCGGATTTCGAGCGGCTCATCGCCATCCTGAAGGCGGCGAGCCGGGAATTCCGCGCCTGGTGGCCGAAGCAGGAGGTGCTGCGGCCCTTCGGCGGCCACAAGCGCATCGACCACCCGGGCGCCGGACGCATGGTGTTCGAATATACCAGCCTGGCCGTCGCCGAGCAGCCCGACATGAAGCTCGTCGCCTACACGCCGCTCGAGGAGGAGCAGACGATCGGCAAGCTCGACCGGCTGCTGGCATCGCTCGACGGCCGGCCGGAGGCACGCGGCGCGGCCCCCCGGGACATGCCGTCTCCCGGTCGGCGCCTCACCCGCCCTCCTGCGTGATCGCCATCTCAAGCATGATCGAGGCCTTCGTGCGGTAGCGTTCCTTGTGGCGCAGCAGGCGGAAGGCGCGCGGCGGCATGTCGAAGCCGACGCGGACGAGGCGGCCCGCCTGCAGGTCCGGCCCGGCGACGAGCTCCGACATCACGGTGGCGTAGGGCCCGGCGCGCACCGCCGAGCGCACCGCCTCGTTCGAGGGCAGCACCAGCGCGACGTTGAGGGCGGCGGCGTCGACGCCGCGCGCCGTGAGCGCGCTCTCGAAGGCGGAGCGCGTGCCGGAGCCCGCCTCGCGCATGATCCAGCGCGCCGTGGCGATGTCGTAGGCGCGGATCTCGCGGCCGTCGGCCCAGGCATGGCCGGGCGCCACCACCACGATCAGCCGGTCATGCGCCACCACCCGCGACGACAGCGCCGGCTCGTCGATGGCGCCCTCGATGAAGCCGATATCGGCCTCCCCCTCCAGCACCGCCTGCGCCACGCTCTGGGTGTTGCCGATCTCCAGCCTGAGGTCGATGGCCGGATGGACGTCGTGATAGCGCGCCAGGAACGGCACCACCCAATAGCTCGCGATGGTCTGGCTCGCCTGCACCGTGAGCGAGCCACGCAGGCCGGCGCCGAGCTCCGACAGCGCCAGTTCCGCCGCCTTGGCCGAAGCCAGGGTGGCGCGCGCCGCCGGAAGGAACTCGCGGGCGGCATCGGTCAGCTCGATGCGCCGGCCTACGCGGTGGAACAAGGTCGCACCGTAGCGCTCCTCCAGCACCCGGACCGCCGAACTCACGGCCGAGGGCGTCAGATGCAGCATGCCGGCGGCCCGGGTGAGGTGTTCATGCTCGGCGACGGTGACGAAGATGCGCAGCTGTTCGAGGGTCATGCCGGAACCGTTCGATTGGATCGAACGAAACCTACGATATTTCGAAATGGATTGAACAGCGATTTCGGCCGAAAACAGAGCGGATCGAAAGGTGCGACATGAGTGGTATGAGCGGCATGAGCGGCAGGCTTCGCGACATCGTCCCCGGCTTGGGCCTGTGCATCGTCGTCACCGCCCTGGCGATGGCGGCCCAGCTCGTCGAGGCCCGTATCTTCGGCAAGGCGTGGCTGGAGGCGCTGGTGCTCGCCATCCTCATCGGCGCGCTGATCCGCACCTTCGCCAGCCCGGCGGCCCGCTTCAGCCACGGCATCACCTTCGGGGCCAAGACGCTGCTGGAGGTCGCCGTCGTCCTCCTCGGCGCCTCCGTCAGCGCCGCGGCCATCGCCGATGCCGGCCCGGCCCTGATCCTCGGCATCTTCGGCGTGGTGGCGACCTCGATCCTGTTCAGCTTCGGCATCGGCCGCGGCCTCGGCCTGCCCTATCGCATGGCGCTCCTCGTCGCCTGCGGCAACTCGATCTGCGGCAACTCCGCCATCGCCGCCGCCGCGCCGGTGATCGGCGCCGACGGCAAGGACGTGGCGGCCTCGATCGCCTTCACCGCCGTCCTCGGCGTCGCCGCGGTGATCGGCCTGCCGCTGCTGGTGCCGGCGCTCGGCCTGTCGGCGGGACAATATGGCGTGCTCGCCGGCCTCACGGTCTATGCCGTGCCCCAGGTCCTCGCCGCCACCGCGCCGGTCGCCGCCCTCAGCGTGCAGATCGGCACGCTCGTCAAGCTCACCCGCGTGCTCATGCTCGGCCCGGTCATCCTCGTGCTCGCCCTCATCGGCGAGGGCCAGCGCAAGCTGGCGCATGCGGCCGACGCGGCGGCCGGCAGCGTGCGCGCCCGCCCCTCCCTCGGGCAGATCGTGCCCTGGTTCATCGTCGGCTTCCTGGTGATGATGGCGCTGCGCTCCTTCGGCCTGCTGCCGCAGGCCTCGCTGGAGCCGATCGCCTCCGCCGCCAACACCCTCACCATCCTCTCGATGGCGGCCCTCGGCCTCACAGTCGACATCCGCGCCGTCGCCAAGGCCGGCCCGCGCGTCACCTCGACGGTGATCCTCTCCTTGCTGGGCCTCGGCGCCATCAGCTACGCGCTGATCCTCGTGCTGAAAGTGGCCTAGAACCCGGCGGAACTCATCGTCCAGCCTGCCCGGCTCGTCCCGATCGGCATCCGTGCAGTGACCCGCCGGTCAGGTGATGAAGCGGCCGAGCAGGGACGACCCCACATTGGTGCAGTCGAAAGCGTGCAGCCCGAGCTCGTCCGAGAGCGCGGCGACGGCGGCGACCCCGCGCACCGAATTGCCCTTGCGGTCGAGGCGCGGCGAATAGGTGCCGATGCCGAGCTGGCGGTTGACCACGCCGACGATGCCGCCGCCGACGCCGCTCTTGGCGGGAATGCCGATGTCGTAGATCCAATTGCCGGAATAGTCGTACATGCCGCAGGAGAACATCACGGCCTGGGTATCCCGCACGGCCTGCAGCTCGAAGACCTGGTCGCCGGTCATCGGGTTCTCGCCCATATTGGCGAGCGTCGCGCCCATGCGGGCGAGGTCGACCGCTGTCACCAGGATCGAGCACTGCCGGAAATAGAGATCGACGATCGCCTCGACCGCTTCCGAGATGATGCCGCCGGCTAGCAGCAGATGGGCGATCGCCCGGTTCCTGTGCCCGGTCTCCGATTCGGAGCGGTAGACCTTCTCGTCGAAGCCGAGCGGCCGCCCGGCGGCGCGCGAGAAGCGGTCCATCATGAAATCGAAGGCGCCATCGCCGAACCGGTCGTGGAGAATGCCGGCCACCGTGATGGCGCCCGCATTCACCATCGGATTATAGGGGCGGCGCGTATGGGGATCGAACTCGATGGCGTTGAAGGCATCGCCGCTCGGCTCGACGCCGACGCGCTGCAGCACCTGGGCCCGGCCGATCTGCTCGATGGCGAGACAGTAGCCGAACGCCTTCGACACCGACTGGATCGTGAACGCCACCTCCGCGTCGCCGACGGCGTACACCTTGCCCTTGGCGGTCGCGATCGCGATGCCGAAAGATTCCGGCTCGACCCGCGCCAGCTCCGGAATATAATCGGCGAGCGCACCGTCGCGTTGATCCAGCCCGCGCCGATAGACGTCGTCCAATATAAATTGCAGCTCGTCTCTATGGTCGGGCGGCGCGATGTTCATGCTCAAGCGTTCGATCCGAAATTCCGGGAACAGGGACAAGAATAGATTTTAGACGCAAATTGAAGGTCGGAAAATTGCTTTCTCGGACCGGCGCCGCACGTTTATTATGCAAGTAGCGGAAATTTTGATAAATATTCATGCAGTATGGCGCCACTATAAGAGTTCCGTCCGGGCCATGCGGCCGGGATGCGCCGTCCTCCGGTTCCCTGCCGCCGGCGGGCGCCATGCCCGCGGCCGTCGCCGCCGGCCTCGGGGGCGACCCGGCCCCTTCGCGCGCTCCCCCCTTTTCAACAGCCGCGCGCTCGTCGTAGCGGTAGGACCGCCAAGCGCCGGCAACGCGCCACAGGGAGCTGAAAATGCCCGATTTCCCCATCATCGACGCCCATGTCCACCTCTATGACCCCGCCGCCATCCGCTTCGACTGGATGCGGCACGACCCGCTCCTCAACAAGCCCCACGGCCTTGCCGAGTTCGAGCGCCTGACGGCCGGCGTCGAGGTCGACGGCGTCGTCTTCGTCGAAGTCGACGCGGCCGAAGGCGGCCATGTCGACGAGGCGCGCTGGGTCGAGGCCGAGATCGGCGGCGACAAGCGCCTGAGGGGCATGGTCGCCTGCGCTCCGCTCCACAAGGGCGCCGCCGTCGAGGGCGACCTGGAGGCGCTCGCCGCCCTGCCGCATGTCCGGGGCATACGCTGGCTGCTGCAGAAATATGTCGATTCGCCCGGCTGGGCCCTTCAGCCCTCCTTCGTCGAAGGCGTCAGGCTTCTCCCGCGTTTCGGCCTGTCCTTCGACCTGTGCATCTTCCACCCGCAGCTGAAGGATGCGATCGCGCTCGTCCGGGCCTGCCCGGAGGTGCGCTTCGTCATGGACCATATCGCCAAGCCCGGCATCAAGGCCCATCTGTTCGAGCCGTGGGCGAGCGACCTCAAGGCCCTGGCGCAGGAGCCCAACGTCGAATGCAAGATCTCGGGCGTCGCGACCGAGGCCGACCACGCCGCCTGGACCGAGGAACAGATCAGCCCCTATATCCGCCACGCCATCGACTGCTTCGGCTTCGAGCGCGTGATGTTCGGCGGCGACTGGCCGGTCTCCGAGCACGCGATCCGCTATGCGCACTGGGTCGGCATCGTCGACCGCGTCTGCGCGGGGGCCTCGCGGGACGAGATCGAAAGGCTCTATCGCGGCAATGCGACCCGCTTCTACCGGCTTTGACCGGCAGCGGCGATTGACGCCTCCCGCCGGGCCGCTGTAGAAACGACGGGCCTGATGGGGATGGAGTTCCCCGAAACCGCCGCAAGGCTGATGACTCCTGCCAGGTGCTTCGCGCCGGCGGGCGTTCGTATCGATCTCCCCCTCCGAAGCGCCCGGACAAGCCTGGGACCGCCGGCCGGCAACCGGCCGTTCCGGGAAACCCTTTCGCTCCCATGCCTCGGAGGCTCCATGCCCGGCTCCCTGTTGACCACATTCTGGATCGCGCTCGGCGGCGCGCTCGGCACCGTCGCCCGCTACTGGGTCGGCATGTGGATGGCGCCCTACAGCCAGTCCATGCCGTGGGGAACCATCGTCATCAACATTGCCGGCTCCTTCGCCATCACCTTCTTCGGCACCCTGACGGTGATCAGCGGGCGTCATCCGCTGCCGGAGACCTGGCGGCTCTTCTTCATGGTCGGCATCTGCGGCGGCTTCACCACCTTCTCCTCCTTCAGCCTGCAGACGCTCGACCTGCTGCGCCAGGGCGCGCCGGAGCGGGCGCTCGCCAACGTCGCCATGTCCGTGCTGCTCTGCCTCGCCTCGGCGACGCTGGGCTACGCGGCGGCCCGGCACCTCAATGGCGGCATCGGGCAGATCGCCCAGACGCGGGTGGAAGAAGACGTGTCGTGAGGGGGCGTGCCGGCGCCCGCCTGTGAGGCCGGCGCAAGGCGGCCCTCCGCGCGGCTATGTGCCGATCTCGATGTTCGAGACGTCCAGCGCCTGGTGATGGGCGATGGTGGCGGCGCCGACCGCGCATTCCATCGCGCCGAGCGTCGACAGGCGGATCGCCGGCCGGAGCATGCCGGGCAGGATGCCGGCGCCGACCGTGTCGCCGATGGCGGCGAGCCGGGCGGCGAGCACCGGCCGCATCGAGCCGCCGAGCACGATCGTGCTGGGGTTGAAGATGTTGACCAGCGAGACGAGGCCCAAGGCGAGATCGCCGGCGATCGCGTCCATCGCCGCGCCGGCGCTGCGGTCTCCCGCCGATGCAGCCGCGGCCACCGTCGCCGGCAGGGCGGACAGGCCGTCGACGCCGAAGGCCTGGCCCGGCCTGTAGGCCCGGTCGAGCGCGGCGATGTTGACGAAGGTTTCCAGGCACCCCCGCTGCCCGCAGGAGCAGCGGATGCCGGCGCCGTGGATGCGCATATGGCCGAACTCGCTGCCGGTGCCGCTGGCGCCCCGGAGCAGCCGGCCGTTGACGATGGCGGCGCCGCCGCAGCCGGTCCCGAGCTTGAGGTAGATGATGGTGTCGGCCTGCAGTCCGGGCTGGGTGTAGACCTCGCCGAAGGCGGCGGCATTGGCGTTGTTCTCGACGAAGACCGGCAGGCCCAGCGCCGTCTCGGCCAGCGCCTTCAGGTTCTGCTCCTTCCAGCCCAGGATGGGCAGATGCACGACGAAGCCGTCCGCGCGCACCAGGCCGGGCACGGTGATGCCGACCGAGCGCAGGCCCGCCCCCAGGCGATCGCGCCGTTCGAGATCGCGGACATGGCCGGCGATGATCCCGGCGGCGGCAGCAGGGGTCACGGTGCTGGCGAGAGCGGCGGTGTGCGTGTCCACCACGCCGAGGGCAAGGTCGACCAGCGCGAATCGCACCACGCCGACGCCGATCTCGGCGCCGAGGAAGCAGCCCCCGCCCGGATTGAGCGCGATGGCGACGCCGGGCCGGCCGACGTCGCGCCGTGCGCCGTCGTCCCGCACGGCGCGCTGCTCGACGACGAGGGCGCCGGCGATGAGGTTGTCGACGAGGTTGGTGATCGTGGCCGGCGTCAGCGACAGGCGGCGGGCGAGTTCGGCGCGCGGCATCGCCCCCTGCAGGCGCAGCTGCGTGAGGATGCGCCGTTCATTGACGTAGCGGGCGAAGGTCTGGTCGGCCATGGAGCGGACTTCGGGAGTGTCAGGCGGCCTGAGGCGTCGTGCCGATGGCCTCGATCTCAGGTGCCTGTCTATGGGCGGGCGGGGGACGCGCCGGATTCCTCATGCTCATGGCCAACTCCATCCTGGGCAACAAAAGACTTGCCACAATTAATTTAGATAGTAAATAAATAGACGTCGAAAAGGAGAATCCGCCTTGCCGAAGAAGGATGACCGCCGCCTGAAGGTCGGCGTGCTCGGGTGCGGGCCGATCGCCCAGGCCGCCCATTTCGAGAGCTGCACCAAGGCGCGCAACGCCGATCTCCATGCCATCTGCGACGTCGCGCCGGATCTGCTGGAGCGCATGGCCTGGACGCACAAGCCCGAGCGGACCTTTTCCGACTACGCCGCCATGCTGGCGGACCCCGAGCTCGACGCCGTGATCGTCGCCACCTCCGACGCCTTCCACGTGCCGGCCTCGATCGCCGCGCTGGAGGCCGGCAAGCACGTCCTGTGCGAAAAGCCGATCGGCACCGGCGTCGAGGAGATCGAGACGCTGCGCCGCGCCGTCGCCGCCAGCGGCAAGGTGCTGCAGGTCGGCCATATGAAGCGCTTCGACGCAGGGCTGGAGGCCGCCAGGGACTTCATCGACGCCGAAATGGGCCGGATGCTCGCCCTCAAGGCCTGGTATTGCGATTCGACCCACCGCTACCCCATGACGGACGCCGTCCAGCCCCTGATCGTGACCAGCAGCCGGGCCCGCAAGCCGGCCGGCGACCCGAAGGCCGACCTCGAGCGCTATTACATGCTCGCCCATGGCAGCCACCTCGTCGACACCGCCCGCTATTTCGGCGGCGAGATCGTGGAAGTCGAGGCGCGCTTCCTGGAACGCTTCGGCGCGCGCTGCTGGTTCGTCGACGTCGCCTTCGCCGACGGCGCGCTCGGCCATCTCGATCTCACCGTCGCCGTGCGCATGGACTGGCACGAGGGCTTCCAGATCTATGGCGAGAATGGCAGCGTGGTCGGCAAGACCTATAATCCCTGGTACTACAAGACCAGCGAGGTCGACATCTTCCGCGAGAAGGACGCCGTGACGACGCGCGTCCTCGGCGCGGACGGCCATTTCTACCGCCGCCAGCTCGAAGGCTTCGCCAGCGTCGTCCTCGACGGCGCGCCGATGCGGGGCGCGGACATCGAGGACGGCGCCGCCTCGGTCCGGGCGATGATCGCCATCGCCCGCTCCGCCGAGGCCGGCCGGCCCGTCCGCCTGGCGGATGTCTCGGGAGACCTGTGATGCAGCTCGGCATCTTCGCCAAGACCTTCAGCGGGACCATGCCGGATGCGGTGATGAACGCCGCCCGGCTCGCCGGCTACCAGGCCGTGCAGTACAACATGGCGTGCTCGGGCCTCGCCTCCATGCCGTCGGCGATTCCCGACCAGGCTGCCGATGCGGTGCGGGCCGCCGCCATCGAGCACGGCATCGCCGTCGTCGCGGTCTCCGCGACCTACAACATGATCCATCCCGACCCGGCCGTCCGCGCGCGGGGACACGAATCGCTCCGGGTGATCGCCGGCTCGGCCCATCGGATGGGCACGCGCCTCCTCACGCTGTGCACCGGCACGCGCGATCCCGACGATCAGTGGCGCGCCCATCCCGACAACGAGGCGCCGCAGGCCTGGGGCGACCTGCTCGACGCCATGACGGTCGCCGTCGCCGTGGCGGACGAGCACGACGTCGATCTCGGCATCGAGCCGGAACTCGCCAATGTCGTGAATTCCGCCGCCAAGGCCCGCAGCCTGATCGACGAGGTCAACAGTCCGCGGCTCAAAATCGTGCTCGACCCTGCCAATCTGTTCGAATCCGAGCCGCTGGACGCCCAGCGCCGCATCGTCGCCGCCGGCATCGCTTTGCTGGCCGACCGCATCGCCCTCGCCCATGCCAAGGACCGCGACGCGCGGGGGCGCTTCGCCACCGCCGGCACCGGCGTGCTCGATTACGACCACTACCTCAAATGCCTCGCCCATGCCGGCTTCGACGGCCCGCTGGTGACGCATGGGCTTGCCGCCGGCGAGGCCTCCGACGTCGCCCGCTTCCTGCAGCAGCAGATCGCCGGGCTTCCCGCGTGAGCGGCGTCTTCGCGCAGGGCGGCCTGAAGCTCGCGGTCGCCGATCGGGGCGCCGGCATGCCCATGGTCTTCCAGCACGGGCTGTGCGGCGACGCGGCCCAGCCCGCCGAGGTCTTCCCCTTCGACCTGCCCGGCCGCTGCCTGACGCTCGAATGCCGCGGCCACGGCGCCTCCGAGCCGGGGGATGACGCCGGCTTCTCGATCGCCGCCTTCGCCGAGGACATCGCCGCCTGGATCGAGACGCTCGGCCTCGCCCCGCTCGCCATCGGCGGCATTTCGATGGGCGCGGCGATCGCCCTGCGCCTCGCCGTGACCCGGCCCGACCTCGTCCGCGCGCTGGTGCTCGCCCGGCCGGCCTGGGTCACCGAGGCCGCGCCCGCCAACATGGCGCCCAACGCCGTCGTCGGCGACCTGCTGGCCCGTTTTCCCGCCGACGAGGCACGGCGCCGCTTCGAGGCCCTCGACCTCGTCCGCGACCTCGAAGCGCAGGCGCCCGACAATCTCGCTTCCCTGCGCGGCTTCTTCGCACGCTCCCCGCAGCCGGTGACCGCCGCCCTGCTCTCGCGCATATCGCGGGACGGCCCGGGCGTGACGCGCGCGGCGGTCGCCGCCCTCGCCGTGCCGACGCTGGTGATCGGCCATGCCAGGGACGCCGTCCATCCGCTGAGCCATGCCGAAGCCCTGGCGGCACTCATTCCCGCCGCCAGGCTCGTCCGCATCACGCCCAAGGCCGAGAGCCGCGAGCTCTATCGCCGGGATTTCAGCGCCGCCCTCGCCCAGTTCCTTTTGGAGACCGCCCCATGAAGCCCCCTTCCGGCTGGCTGGACACCCTGCCCGCCGACCGCCTCCTCGCCGAATTCTCGCTGTGGTCGGCCGATCTCGGCCGTCTGGCCGACGACATCGCCCGCGTCGAGCCGCATGTCGACATCTTCCACATCGACGTGGCGGACGGGCATTTCTCGCCATCCATGCTGTATTTCCCCGATCTCGTCGCCGCGGTGCGCAGGCAGACTGCCAAGCCGCTGCATGTCCACCTGATGACGGCCGACGCCATCCTCATCGACCAGATCGGACAGTTCGCCGAGGCGGGCGCCGACTTGATCAGCCTCCATGCCGAGAACGCCAATGCCGACGAGGCGCTCGGCGCCATCGAGCGCCTGGGCCTCGCCGCCGGCATGGTGCTGCAGCTGCACACGCCGGTCGCCGCCGCGGCGCCCTTCCTCGACCGCCTCGCCATGCTGACGCTGCTCGGCACCAGGATGGGCATCAAGGGCGTCGGCCTCGACGACAGCGCGACGGCGCGCCTGCGCGAAGCCCGGCGCCTGCTCGCCGGGCAGGCGCCGCGCCGCATCGTCCTCGCCGCAGACGGCGGCATTCGCGAGAATACCGTGCCCGACCTGCGCCGCGCCGGTGCCGAGACCATCGTCATGGGCTCGCTCGCCTTCGGCGCGCCGGACCTCGCCGCTCGCATGGCCTGGGTGCACGGGCTGGAACGGGAGGCCTGAGCCATGCGGCGGCGCGCCCTCGGCATCGATCTCGGCGGCACGCAGGTGCGGGCCGCGCTCGTCGACGCGGACGGCGCCGTGCTCAGGCGCGCTTCGGCCCGCACCGATGTCGGCGGCGGGCCCCCCGCCATCCTCGCCCAGTTCGCCCGGCTGATGGCCGAGATCGGCGCCGATACCGCGACGCTCGCCGGGGTCGGCGTCTGCGCGCCCGGCCCGCTCGACAGCGCCACCGGCACCTTCATCCACGTGCCGACTTTGCCGCGCTGGGAAGGCTTTGCGCTGCGCGACCGCCTGGCCGCCGATCTCGGCCTGCCGGTCGTGGTCGAGGGCGACGCCATCGCCGCCGCCTATGGCGAATGGCGCTTCGGTGCTGGCAGGGGGCTCGACCACCTGCTCTACATCACCGTCTCCACCGGCATCGGCGGCGGCGTCGTCTCGGATGGGCGTCTCCTGCATGGACGGCGCGGCATGGCGGCCCATGTCGGCCATTTCCGCATGGCGACGGACGGCCCGCGCTGCGCCTGCGGCGCCGTCGGCTGCTTCGAAGCCTTCGCGGCGGGCACGGCGCTCGACCGGCGGGCGCGCCAGGCCGTCCTCGACCATCCGGACAGCCTGCTCGCATCCATGGCGGCGACGGACCCCGCCCATGCCGGCCATGTCGTCGAAGCGGCGCGGCAAGGCGACGCCGTGGCCCTGCGCCTGCTCGACCAGGAGGCGGCCTATCTCGGCGAGGGCATCACCAGCCTGATCCATCTCTACAGCCCCGAGCGCGTGATCATCGGCGGCGGCGTCTCCAACGGCCTCGATCTCATGCAGGCGCGCATCCACAGGGTGATCGAAGAAACCGCCATGCCCTCGTTCCGCGACGTCCGCGTGGTCAGGGCCGGGCTCGGCGACAATGCCGGGCTCGTCGGCGCGGCGGCGCTCATCCTGTTCGACGAACGACGCCGGGCGCAGGCGTGATGCACGCCGTCAGGGGCCGCCCTTGAGCAAGAGGACCAGGGTCACGGGCGAAGCGATCGCAACCGGGACTGCCCCGCTGGGACCGCGGGCGTCTCGCCCATATGCGCTAACTTTGCCGACAATAGCACGATTTTCCTTCTCCCATGCGGGACTTCGCATTTCCTGCGGAAATGCTGGGGGTGGCGCGAAGCGGCGGTTGAGGGTCTGGACTTGTGCAATTCCAGCGCGACTATTGAGCTATCTGCGTTGACGTTTAGACCCTCATCCCCCTGCCGGGACCCCAAGCATTTCCAAAGGAAATGCGGTGTCCCGAACCGGGAGAAGGCGGGTATTTCCGTTACGTTAGCGCCTATGGGCTTCCAGCCTGCATCTTCCTGAAGCGTCGAGGTTCCAAGGGCAGGCTGGAAGCCTGCGGTCCCGGGGATTATGCTGCCGGCGTGCAGGTCCCGGCCAGGAAGCCGTTGAGGCGCATCCCCAGGTCCGGTCATCCGATGCCCTGACAGGCCCTTGACGCATAGCATTTTCGACTGATTTTATGGACTATCGGCAGCCATACCGGCTGCGGCCCGTGCGGGCGAGCTTTCATGCAAAGGAATTGCTTCATGCATTTGACGCCATCGCGGTCGTTTTCCCGCCGTGCCGGCCTGGCGGCCCTCGCCGCCCTCGGCCTTGCCATCGGCATGCCGGCCGCCCGGGCCCAGGCCGTCGATCCGGCGCTCGAGGCCCTGATCAAGGGACCGCAGCGCTCGCCGGCCAACAGCGTACGCGACAAATACCGCCATCCCGCCGAGCTGCTGACCTTCTTCGGCGTCCGGCCCGACAGCACCGTCGTCGAGATCCTGCCCGGCAGCGGCGGCTATTGGACCGAGATCCTGGCACCCTATCTGAAGGCCCATGGCCGCTACATCGCCGCCAATGGCGAGAAAGCCTCGACGTCCGAAGAAACCCGCAAGGACAATGCCGCGCTGGCCGCCAAGCTCACGGCCGATCCCGCCGATTACGGCAGGGTCGAGGTCACCGAATTCGCCGCCGACAAGCACGCCATCGCCCCGCCCGGCAGTGCCGACTTCGTGCTGACCTTCCGCAACATCCACAACTGGATGGCCGCCGGCGAGACGAAGGAGGCCTTCGCCGCCTTCTACAAGGCCCTCAAGCCCGGCGGCATCCTCGGCGTCGAGGAGCATCGCGGCAGGCCCGACCAGCCGCAGGACCCGCTCGCCAAGTCCGGCTATGTGCGCCAGGACGTGGCGGTCGGCTTCGCCGAGGCCGCGGGGTTCAGGCTCGTCGGCAGTTCCGAGGTCAATGCCAACCCCAAGGACACCAAGGACTATCCGGCCGGCGTGTGGACCCTGCCGCCGACCTATCGGTTGAAGGACAAGGACCACGCGCGATACGAGGCGATCGGCGAAAGCGACCGTTTCGTGCTGAAGTTCCAGAAGCCGGCTGGCTGACGCCTGCGCGGTGCCGGTCGGAGGACCGGTGGGCGGGTCCCCTGACCCGCCTTTTTCCGCGAGCGCCGCGCTTGCGTGCCGGTCGGGGGACCGGCACACCGCCCGGCGAGCCTCGTCGGGCAGCGGGCGACGTTCCGCTTCACGGCCCGTGAACGATTGCGTGAATTAACACATTGCCCCGCCGGTGGTAGCTGTCGCTGCCGCATTTTCAGTCCATTTCATTCCGGAGTTCATCAATGGATTACGTCAAGCTCGGGTCGACCGGCCTCGAAGTCTCCCGCATCTGCCTCGGCTGCATGACCTATGGCGAGCCCGACCGCGGCAACCACACCTGGACGCTGCCCGAAGAAGAGAGCCGTCCGCTGCTGCGCCAGGCGATCGAGCTCGGCATCAATTTTCTCGACACCGCGAATGTCTATTCGGACGGTTCCTCCGAGGAGATCGTCGGCCGCGCCATCCGGGATTTCTCCCGGCGCGAGGACATCGTGCTCGCCACCAAGGTCAATTCCCGCATGCGGCCGGGCCCCAACGGCGCCGGCCTGTCGCGCCGCGCCATCCTCGGCGAGATCGACAACAGCCTGCGCCGGCTCGGCACCGACTATGTCGATCTCTACCAGATCCATCGCTGGGATCCGGCGACGCCGATCGAGGAGACGCTCGAGGCGCTGCACGACGTCGTGAAGGCGGGCAAGGCGCGCTATATCGGCGCGTCCTCGATGTATGCCTGGCAGTTCTCGAAGGCCCTCTATGTCTCGCGCCTCAACGGCTGGACGGAATTCGTCAGCATGCAGAACCACGTTAACCTGCTCCATCGCGAGGAGGAGCGCGAGATGCTGCCGCTGTGCGAGGACCAGGGCATCGGCGTGATTCCCTGGAGCCCGCTCGCCCGCGGGCGGCTGACGCGCGACTGGAACGAGACCACGGAACGCCAGCAGAGCGACAGGTTCGGCGAGGTCCTCTACGAGCACGGGCTCGATTCGGACCGCAGGATCGTCGAGGCGGTCGCCGCCGTCGCCGGGAAGCGCGGCGTCCCGCGCGCCCAGGTGGCGCTGGCCTGGCTCCTGCAGAAGAGCGCGATCACCGCGCCGATCGTCGGCGCCTCGAAGCCGCAGCATCTCACCGATGCCGCCGCCGCCCTGGCGCTGTGGCTCACCGCCGACGAGATCGCCGAACTCGAGGCTCCCTATGTCCCGCACCCGGTCGTCGGCTTCCAGTAAGCCCGGCGGCGCACCCGATGGAGCCGACACGAAGACCATCGCCGCGGGCCTGCCGATCGCGGCATCGCACGTTCGCGGCGACGACGAAACCCCTTGCAAATCTGGAGATATGCGATGAACAGCCCTGTCATCCGCCTCAATGACGGCTATGAAATCCCGCAGCTCGGCTTCGGCGTCTGGCAGGTGCCGAATGCCGGCGCGGCCGCCGCCGTGACCGCGGCGATCGATGCCGGCTACCGCCTGATCGACACCGCAGCCGCCTATCGCAACGAAGAGGGCGTGGGCGATGCCATCGCCGCCTCGCCCGTCGGGCGCGACGCGCTTTTCATCACCACCAAGCTGGCCAATCCGGACCAGGGCTACGAGTCCACCCTGCGCGCCTTCGACGCCAGCATGAAGCTGCTCCGCATCGAGAAGCTCGACCTCTACCTCATCCACTGGCAGGCCGTGCACCGCGGCGCCTATCTCGACACCTGGAAGGCGTTCGTCAAGCTGCGGGACGAGGGCCGCATCGCCTCGATCGGCGTCTCCAACTTCACCGTGCCCAATCTCGAACGCCTGCGCGACGAGACCGGCGTGATGCCGAGCGTCAACCAGATCGAGCTCCACCCCCGCTTCCAGCAGAAGGCGCTGCGCGCCTATCACGCCAAGGCCGGCATCGCGACGGAATCCTGGAGCCCGCTCGGCCAGGGCAGCCTGATCGACGACCCGCAGCTCGCCGCCATCGGCCGGAAATACGGCAAGACGGCCGCCCAGGTCATCCTGCGCTGGCATCTCGACCTCGGCCTGATCGCCATTCCGAAGTCGGTCACGCCGGCGCGCATCGTCGAGAACTTCGACCTGTTCGACTTCAGGCTTTCCGAGGAGGACATCGCCGCCATCGACAAGCTCGACCGCCCGGACGGCCGCATCGGCCCCGATCCGGAGGTGTTCGGCTGAGCGGCCGGCTCAACCGCCGGCATAGACGTTACGGCTCCTTCTCCCGGTTCGGGAGAAGGAATTGCGCCATTTCTTGTATACGCCTCCCTTCGCAGAGCTTTCCTCAGAAGAACCGGTTCGCCGGGCGGGGCAGGCCGAGATTCTCGCGCAGGGTCGTGCCCTCATAGTCCCGCCGGAACAGGCCGCGGTCCTGCAGGACGGGCACCACCTTCTCGGCGAAGTCGTCGAGGCCGCCGGGAAGGTAGGGGAACATGATGTTGAACCCGTCGGACCCCTCGGTGAACAGCCATTCCTCCATGGTGTCGGCGATGCTGGCCGGCGTTCCGACGATCGCCAGCCCGGCATAGCCGCCGAGGCGCTGGGCGAGCTGGCGCACCGTGAGGCCCTCGCGCTCGGCGAGCTGGATCGCCCGCTCGCGCCCGCTCTTGCTCTGGTTGGTCTCCGGCACCGGCGGCAGGGGGCCGTCGGGATCGAAGCGGGAGGCGTCGTGGCCGAGCGCGACCGAGAGCGAGGCGATGGCGCTGTCGTAATGGACGAGGCTGTCGAGCCTGGCGCGCTTGGCCTTCGCCTCTTCGAGGGTGTCGCCGACCACGACGAAACAGGCCGGCAGGATCTTCATATGGTCGCGGTCGCGGCCGAGCTTTTCCATCCGCCCCTTGACGTCGGCATAGAAGCGCCGGCCGTCCGCCAGCGTCGCCGGCGCGGTGAACACCGCCTCCGCCGTCTCGGCCGCGAGCTGGCGCCCGGCTTCGGACGAGCCGGCCTGTACGATCACCGGCCAACCCTGCACCGGGCGGGCGATGTTGAGCGGGCCGCGCACCGAGAGGTGCTCGCCCTTGTGATCGAGCACATGCATCCTGGCTGGATCGAAGAAGATGCCGCTTTCGACGTCGCGGATGAAGGCGTCGTCGGCCCAGCTGTCCCACAGGCCGGTCACCACGTCGTAGAATTCGCGGGCCCGGCGATAGCGCTCGTCATGGTCGACGTGATCGGTGAGGCCGAAATTCAGCGCCGCGTCCGGATTGGAGGTGGTGACGACGTTCCAGCCGGCGCGCCCACCGCTGATATGGTCGAGCGAGGCGAAGCGCCGGGCGATGTGGTAGGCCTCGTCGAAGGTGGTCGAGGCGGTGGCGACGAGGCCGATATGCTCGGTGGCGCCCGCCAGGGCGGACAGCAGCGTGAACGGCTCGAAGGAGGTCGCGGTATGGCTGCGCTTGAGCGCCTCCAGGGGCATGTTGAGCACGGCGAGGTGATCCGCCATGAAGAAGGCGTCGAAGCGCGCGCGCTCCAGCGTCTGGGCGAGCCGGCGCAGGCGCGGAAAATTGAAATTCGCATCGGGCCAGGCGCCCGGATAGCGCCAGGCGCCGGTATGGATGCTGGCCGGCCGCATGAAGGCGCCGAGCCTGAGCTGGCGGGACTGAGCCATGGCGATCTCCGTATGGATTGGCGGGGCCCGCGGCGGCCCCAAAATTGCTGAAGCAGTCGGGAAGCGGACGGCGCAACGCTGCAGCCCGTCATTCATCACTGCATCTTCGGGTAATCCAATTCAATACAGAAATAGTATGGTATTCCGTCCGTGCTCCATCCCGGCATGCGCGCGGGGCGGCGCCTCACTTCGCCGGCACGAAGATGAAGTCGTCGGGCGGCAGCGAGCCGTAGACGAAGGGCTCCTGCTGGTTTCCGGTGTCCGAGAGCACGTCGCGCGTCACGAAGCGGAACACCTTGTTGATCTCGACGCCCGGCTCGACGATGCGCTTGGCGAAAGCGAGGGCGAAGGGGCTGTCGCCGCGGTTGCCGTCCTGCGCCGTCGTGCCTTCCTTGGCCGCGTAGACCACCAGGGTCGCGCTGGCCGGCTCGACGCGGGACAGGCCGCGGTCGATCGCGCGGGCGGCACTCGTCATCTTCATCTGCGAGGCGAAGGGATTGTTGCGGCAGGCGTCGAGGACCACGAGCTTCAGCCTGTGGGCGCCTTCGATGGCGCTCATCATCCGGTCGAGCGACACCGTCTCGTCGGCGACGTCGCGGTCGGATTCCAGCCTGGCATCGACCGGGATCAGGTAGTTCTTGCCGTCCATCTCCATGCCGTGGCCGGCATAATAGATCATCGCCCAATCGGCCTGGTCCGCCTTCCTGGCAAAGGCCCTGAGCGCGGCGATCATGCCGTCATGGTCGAGGTCGTGCACGACGGTGACGTCGCCGACGCCGGCATTGCGCAGCGCCGCGCCGACGAGCTCGGCATCCTTGGCGGGATTGGGCAGGAGGCCGACGGAGCGATAGGACGAATTGCCGATGACCAGCGCGACGCGGGTGCCATCCTGCGGCACGGGGGCCGGTGCAGCCGGCACGGCGGCCGGCGCAGCCTCGAGCTTGGCGATTTCGGTGAGGGCATAGGCATTGAACGCATCGCCCGCCGGGATCAGCCGCGCCGCCATCCGCATGTCCTGGAGGGCCTTGTCCTTGAGCCCGAGGGCCGCATAGGCGAGGCCGCGGTCATAGGCGGCATAGGCGTAATCGGGCTTGAGTTCGAGCGCCTTGCTGAAATCCTCGACCGCCTTCGCGTAGAGCTTCATGTCGTAATAGGCATCGCCCCGTCCCTTGTAGGGATAGGGATCGGCCGGCCTGAGCTCGGCCGCCTTGCCGTAGTCGAAGGCGCCCTGCTCGAAACTGCCTTTGTTCACGCTGATCATGCCGCGCTGCATATAGGCGTCGTGATAGTCGGGCTTGAGGGCGATGGCCATGTTCAGGTCGGCGAGGGCCTTGTCGTGCTCGCCTTTGGCCTCGTAGACGAGGCTGCGGTCGTTATAGGCGACGGCGAATTTCGGATCGAGCTTGATCGCCTTGGTGTAGTCGGCGATGGCGCGGTCATGCGCGCCCTTGTTGTCATAGGCCGTGCCGCGATAATCGTAGATCCAGGCGTTGCCGGGCTGGTAGCCGATCGCCTTGGTGTAGTCGGCGATGGCGAGGTCGTGCAGCCCCCGGCTCTCATAGGCGAGCCCGCGATTGTCGAGCGCCAGGATGAGGTCCGGCTTATAGCCGATCGCCTGGGTGTAGTCGGCGATGGCGTTGTCGAGATCGCCCTTCTCGCTATAGGCGTAGCCGCGGCTGTTATAGGCGTCGGCAAAGTCCGGCTTGAGCTGGATCGAGCTGGTATAGTCGGCGATCGCCCGTTCATGATCGCCCTCCCCGTCATAGGCGAGACCCCGGTTCCGGTAGGCGGCCGCCTTTTCCCTCTGGCTCTGGCCGTCCGACGCGATGATGTCCGTGCAGGCCGCGATGGAGATGGCCGCCGTCGGCGACTGGCAGCCGTTCCAGTCCACCGCCCGGGCCGGCGACGCGATGCCGCCAGCGGCGGCCAGGAGGATCGTCAGCAAAGGCCATCTGCGCATTTCCGGGCTCCAGCGCTGCAGGTTTACCGATGAGAAATCATAGCATTTCCAGACAGGGCCGATGTGCGGCCGGATACATGCCTCGGCAGGCCCCGAAGCGGTGGCGATCCGGGTCCGGCCTTGCCGGCCGGGATCCCGCTCCCTATTTACCATATCGGCCGCGTGGACGGCTCCAAAATTTGAAGCGGTCACGATGGATGCCATCCCGAGCCCGGACGAGCCGGCCGTCACCGAGGCGATGATCGCCACGCTCGTGCACACCTTCTACGCCCGGGTGCGGGCGGACGACCTGATCGGCCCCCTCTTCGATGCCAGGGTCGGCGACTGGGACGACCATCTCGCCAAGCTGTGCGCGTTCTGGTCGTCGATCGTCCTGCGCACCGGCCGCTATGACGGCCGGCCTCTGCGCCCGCATCTGTCGATGCCGCTGCAGGGGCGGCATTTCGACCGCTGGCTCGATCTTTTCGAGCGCACCGCGCTCGACGTGCTCGGGCGGCAGGCGGCCCTGCTGTTCATCGACCGCGCCCGCCGCATCGCCGACAGCTTCGACATGGCGGTCGGCACCCAGCAGGGCGAGGTCCGCACGCCCCGCCACCAGGCCCGGCCGCAGCCGGCCTGATCTCTCCTATGGCGTCCGGGCGCGGTTTGCGGCATAGCGTGCGGCCTGGTTCCGCGAGATGCCGATGTCGTCCAAGCTGCTTGCCACCCTCACGGGATTGATCGCCATCCTGCTCTGGGCCGTCCTCGCCCTGACGACCGCCCTCACCTACCGCATTCCCGCCTTCGAGCTGCTCGGCCTGACCTTCGCCGTCGCCACCGCGATGGGCGCCGCCTCCTGGCCGTTCCGCCCGGGCGCCGCGGCGGCCCTGCGCCAGCCCCCGGCGGTGTGGGCGCTCGGCGTCGGTGGCCTGTTCGGCTATCACGCGGTCTATTTCGCGGCGCTGAAGCGGGCGCCGCCGGCCGAGGCCAGCCTGATCGCCTATCTCTGGCCGCTCCTCATCGTGCTGTTCTCGGCGATGCTGCCGGGCGAAAGGCTGCGCTGGTACCATGTCGCCGGCGCGGCGCTCGGCTTTGCCGGCGTGCTGGCGCTCGGGCTCGCAAAGGGCGCCGCGGGGTTCGACGCCGCGCATGCGCCCGGCTACGCGCTGGCCCTGGCCTGCGCCTTCATCTGGTCCGGCTATTCGGTGCTCTCGCGCCGGTTCAAGGCGGTGCCGACCGACGCGGTGGTCGGCTTCTGCGGCGTCACCTGCGTCCTCGCCTTCGCCTGCCACCTGCTGCTCGAGGAGACGGTATGGCCGGACGGCACCGAGTGGCTCGCCATTCTCGGCCTGGGGCTCGGCCCGGTGGGCCTGGCCTTCTACGCCTGGGACCGCGGCGTCAAGCATGGCGACATCCGCCTCCTCGGCGTCGCCTCCTATGCCACGCCCGTGCTCTCGACCCTCATCCTCGTCGCCGTCGGCTTCGCCGCGCCGACGCTGGCGCTCGGCCTGGCGGTGCTGCTGATCGTCGGCGGTGCGCTGCTGGCCTCGCGCGACCAGATCCTGGCGGCGAGGAAGCCGGCTGAAACGGCCCTGGACGCCGGCGGAAGCGGCCGGGCCGATCAGCTCGGCGAAAGGCCGATCCCGTAGCGCTCCGCCAGGCGCCAGAACCAGTCGGCGTCGAGATCGGCGGTCCGCTCGATCTCCGCCAGGTCCGGGGCGCAGCGCTCGTGCAGGGCGTAGCACAAGGCTTCGTCGTCGTGACGCGCATGGCAGGCGATGCCCGCCGCGCCGACGGGATGGGCGAACAGAGCCTTGGACCAGGCCTATGGCCGCTCGGGCCAGGATCCGCGAATTCATAAAACGTCGCTGCGCCTTACCGTGGCGAGCCAGCCTGGATCCAGCGTCGGCACCGAGCCGAGGAGGACCTGCGTGTATAGTTCCCGCGGATCGGCGAGCAGGCCGGCGGCCGGGCCGCTTTCGACGACCCGGCCGGCCTTGAGAACGACGATCTCGTCGGCGATCTGCGCGACCGTGGCCAGATCGTGCGCGATGAAGATGCAGGAGGTCCCCGTCCCGGACTGGAGGCGTCCCAGAAGATCGATGATGCCTCTCGCGACCAGCGGGTCGAGCGCCGAAGTCACTTCGTCGCAGATGATCAAGGCGGGATCTGCGGCGATCGCCCTTGCGATGCAGACACGCTGCTTCTGTCCGCCGGACAGTTCCGAAGGCAGCCGATCGATGAGATCCGCATCGAGCTCGGTCATCTCCAGGAGCTCGAAAATACGCCGATCGAGTGCGCGGCCGCGCAGGGCGTGGCGCAGCGAGAGCACGCGTCCAATCGTCTCCCGGATCCGGTGGCCGGGATTGAGGGCCTCGTCCGGGATCTGGTGGATGGCCTGGATGCGCCAGAGAAGGTTCTGCGGGCGCTGGCGGACGAGGGGCGCAAGCGGCTCGCCGGCGAAGGTGATGCGGCCCGATACCGGCGCCAGCAGGCCGCTGACGATCCTGCCCAGGGTCGACTTGCCGGAGCCGGACTCGCCGACGATGGCGACCGTCGCCCCCTTGGGCACGGCCAGGCTGACCTCGCTCAGGACCGGCATTGCCCGTCCATAGCGGGCCGAAAGCGATTCGATCTGGAGAAGAGCGGCGCCGACCGACGGCGACGGCCGCCGCGAAGGCCGCGCGCCCAGGAGTTGGCGGGTATAGTCCTCGCGCGGTGCGCGGATGAGGTCGGCGGTCCGGCCGTGCTCGATGGTGCGCCCATGCCGCAGGACCATGACGCGGTCGGTCATCTGGGCGACGACGGAGAGGTCGTGGCTGATGTACAAGGCCGCGACGCCGGCTTCGGCGACGACGTCCTTGATCGCCACGAGGACCTCGATCTGGGTCGTCACGTCGAGCGCCGTCGTCGGCTCGTCGAAGACGATGATGTCGGGCCGGCAGGCCATCGCCATCGCGACCATCGCCCGCTGCAGCTGGCCGCCCGAGAGTTCGTGAGGATAGCGCTCGCCGATCGTCTCCGGCGACGGCAGGCGCAGACGCCGGTATATCGCGACCGCCTCGCGCCGCGCATCGGCCGATGCGGTCCGCCGGTGGAACCGGACGGCCTCGACATACTGGTCGATGATGCGGCGCGCCGGATTGAACGCGGCGGCGGCGCTCTGCGCGACATAGGCGATGCGCCCGCCGCGCAATTGCCTGAGGCGCCGGGGCGGCAGGCGCAGGATGTCCTCGCCCTTCAGGATGACCTCGCCGCCGCTGATACGGCAGCCGCCGCGCGCATAGGCCATGGCCGCAAGGCCGATGGTCGATTTTCCCGCCCCGGATTCGCCGATCAGGCCGAGAACCTCGCCCGGCTTCAGCGTCAGCGATACGCCCTTGACGATCTCGCGCCAGCCGCGCCCGTCCGGCGCTTCGACCCGCAGATCGCGTATGTCGAGCAGCGGCGCGTCAGCGGCTGGCATCGGGACGAGCCGTCTTGCGGATGTACCAGTCGGAGACGAAGTTCACGGCAATCGTCAGCACTCCGATCGCTGCGGCCGGCAGCATGGGCGTGATGTCGCCATAGGTGATCAGGTCCGCATTCTCCCGCACCATCGAGCCGAGATCGGCGGCAGGCGGCTGCAATCCGAGCCCCATGAAGGAAAGCGCGCTGATCAGCAGGAAGACGAAGCAGAACCGCAATCCGGCTTCCGCGATCAGGATCTTCCTGACGTTCGGCAGGATTTCCCGGCGCACCAGCCAGAAGCTGCCTTCGCCCCGCATGCGGGCGACGTTCATATAGTCCATCGCGGCGACGTCCATGCCGAGCGCACGGCTCAGCCGGAAGAGCCGGGTCGCTTCCATCAGCGCAATCACCAGGATCAGCACCGGTATGGAGGTGCCGAGGATCGTCAGCAGCAGCAGCGAGAAGATGAGCTGCGGCACCGACATCATCACGTCGACGACGCGGCACAGGACGAAGTCGAACCAGCCGCCGACGGCCGCCGAGAGCAGCCCGAGCGAGCAGCCGGCCATGAAGGACAGCGCACTGGCAGCGATGCTGATGCCGATCGTATTGCGGATGCCGAACAGGAGGCGACTGAGCATGTCCCGGCCGAGATTATCCGTTCCGAGGGGGAACGCCGCGCTCCACGGATCGAAGGCGGAGCCGACGATTTCGGATTCGCCGTGCGGCGCCAGCAGGGGAACCGCCAGGGTCACGACGGCGTAGACCACCATGACGACGGCGCCCAGGCGCGCACTCCAGTCCATCGTTGCGAGCCAGTCCGGCACGGACGGCCGCCGGCCGCGCGACGGCAGGGCGCCTCCCGGTTTCATCGCAGCCTCAGGAGACGCGGATTGGTGATCATCGCGAAAAGGTCCGCCAGGAGGTTGAGCAGGATATAGCTCGCGGCGAAGACCAGGCTGCAGGCCTGGATGACCGGCACGTCGCGGACGACGACGGCGTCGACCATCAACTGGCCGAGGCCCGGATAGACGAAGATCATCTCCACCACGACCACGCCCACCACGAGATAGGCGAGATTGAACAGGATGACGGTCATCACCGGAGGCCACGCATTGACCAAAGCGTGACGGGTGATGACCTGCCAGCGCGAGGCGCCCTTGAGAACGGCCATCTCGATATAGGGTTGATCCATGAGGGCGGCGACGGCGGCGCGGGTCATCCGCATCATGTGGCCGAGGACGGCCAGAGCCAGCACGAGCGCCGGCATCAGCGTCTTCAGCAGCCTTTCGGGCAAGGGATCGCCCCAGGAAACGTGGGAGAGGCTGGGCAGCCAGTGCAGCTTGACCGCGAAGACGACGATCAGCACATAGGCGATGAAGAATTCGGGGAAGGAGATCGTGGAAAGCGTTGCCAGATTCAGCGCCCGGTCGATCCAGCTGTCGCGAAACAGGACCGATACGAGGCCGAGGACCACCGCAAGCGGAACGGCGATGGCGGCGGCGAAGCCCGCCAGGAAGAAGGTGTTGTACAGCCTCGGTCCGATCATTTCGGAAATCTGGCGATGGCTCGCCAGGGAGCGGCCGAGGTCGCCATGCAGGATGCCGCCTATCCAGGCGAGGAAGCGGACGGGAAGGGGCCGGTCCAGCCCCATTTCCAGCCGGAGCGCGGATATGGTCTCCTTCGTCGCATCCCTGCCGAGCACCTCGGTGGCGAAGTCGCCCGGAAGAAGTGAGACCGCGAGGAAGATCAGGCACGACACCGCGGCGAGGACGAACAGGCCGACGGCGAGGCGCCTGGCGATCATGCCCGCCAATTGCCGTGAACGATCGCGGTCGAATCGCACCTGTCTCTCCCGGTTCCGGAACGGCTAATTCGTGATCCAGCTGGCGGTCAGCGGCTTGGAGCCGTTGAGGTCCGCATATCCCTTGCCATTGTAGCCGACGGGATTCTCACCGAAATAGCGGGGATCGCGCGGCATGTCCGCCCGCTGGTAGCGGACGTCGCACGACATGCGGGCACGGTTGATCGGCGAGCAATTGTCGAGCGACCCATGGGCGGTGAAGAGGCTGAAGACGATGATGTCGCCGGCATGGAGATCCGCGCACATGATCGACGTGTGACGCTCCTCGGCGAATTCATAGGCCGGCCGGTTATAGGCGAGCTTGCGCGCCACGGACGCCGTCTCGCCCGCGGCGACCACGTCGTCGATCAGGTCGCGATAGGTGTTCGACTTGTCGATGATGAAGAGAGGTCCATCCGTGACCGGCACGTCGCCGAGCGGTGTCCAGACGGTGTAGAGATCGGGCGTGCCCTTGGCGAAGAAGGGATAGTCGTAATGCATGTCGAGGGCCCTGCCGGGCGCCGCGACGCGCAGATAGACGAGGTCGTGGCCGACCGCCGGCGCGCCGTGGATGGCGCCGAGGATCTCGCGCATGCGGGCGCCATGCGTGACGCTGCGAAGCTTCTCGCCCTCGCTGGCCGTCTTCCAGAAGGCACCGAGGTCGGGGTGGACCTTGTCGCGCTGGCTGACACCGGTCACGATGCCGTCGATCGCCGGCTCCCGCAGTTCGCCGACCGAAGCGAGCCGATCGGCGACCTCCTGCCGCGCCGCCATCACGTCCGCCACGGGCAGGACGTTGCGCAGGAGGACGTAGCCTTCCTCCGCGAGGACCTCGCGCAGGCGGGGAAGGTCGGCCAGCAGCGGTGCGCGATCCGGCAGTTCCCGGATCAGGTGGTCCGGAATCCGCTGCCCCTTGTTGACGGCCTCGAACATCATACGATTCCTTTGTCGAAATTCTGCAGTCAGGCGGACAGCGACCAGCGCTCGACAGCCCGCCAATTGTCCATTTCCCAGTTGCCGCTCAGCTTTTCGGGGGTCGTGACCTTCGATCCCAGACCGACGATGTGGTTGGCGAACAGGGGGGCGATGAGGCCGCCATCCTCGTTGAGGAGGTGCTGCATTTCCGCGTAGACCGCACGCCGCTCGGCGGGATCCACGGTCAGCCGCCCCTTCACGAGCAGATCCTCGAAATGAGGATTGTCCCAATGCGTGTCGTTGTTCTCGGCCTTGGCCGCGTAGAAGGCCGTGAAGATCCAGTCTTCGGTCGGCCGGCCGCCGACATAGCCCATGGTGAAGGGCACCTTCGACCAGGTGTTGGACCAGAAGCCGTCATTGGGACGCTTGACGACGTTGATCCGGATACCGGCCGCCTTCGCCTGTTCTGCATAGAGCACGGCGGCGTCGATGGCCCCCGCCGGCCAGGCGACTTCTGCGGTTTCGAGGTCGACCGTGATGCCTTCCGCCCCCGCCTTCTTCAGCAGGAACTTGGCCTTGTCGGGATCGTAGCTGCGCTGGGCGAGGCCCTTGTCGAAATAAGGGTAGGTCGGCCCGATCGGCTGGTCGTTGCCGATGGTGCCGTGCCCGAGCAGCACCCGCTTCAGCATTTCCTCGCGGTCGACGGCATATTTGAACGCCAGGCGGACATCCTTGTCCCGGAAGAGGGACGAGGTGGTGTCCATCAGGATGGTCGAATATTGGGGCCCGGTGGTCTCGACGATGCGGATGCCCGGAACGCCGCCGAGGCGCAGCACGGTCTTGACGTCGACGCGGCCGATCGCATCGACCTCGCCGGACATCAGCGCCGTCTGCCGCGCGGCCGCGTCGGGAATGTTGATCAGCTCGACTTGGTCGAAATGGGCGCGGCTGTCGCCCTTGAAATAGTTGGGGTTGCGCTTGAGCTTGATCGACACGCCCGGCTCGAAGCTTTCGAGGACGTAGCCGCCCGTGCCGTTCCCCGATTGCCAATCGACCTTGCCGTCGACGACGGGGAGGATCAGCATGTGATAGTCGCTCATCAGGAAGGGGAAATCGGCGTTGCTCTTCGACAGTTCGACGACGACCGTCAGCGGCCCTGTCGCCTTGATGTCGGCGATGGGCTCGACCAGCGTCTTGCCGGCCGAGACGCTCTTGTCGCCGCGGTGGAAGTTGATCGAGGCAACCACATCCTCGGCCGTGAGCGGCTTGCCGTCGTGAAACGTCACGCCGTTCCGGATCTGGAACGTCCACGTCTTGGCCTCGTCGGAAGGCGCCCAGGACGCCGCCAACTCGCCGACCAGCGACCCATCGGGCATCACTTCCGTCAGCGAATTGCGCAGCGCCCACCAAGCGAGGGCGACATGCGTATCCGGCGATCCGCGTGGATCCAGCGTATCCGAGGTTGCGCCGCCGGCCACGCCGAACTTCACGGAGCCACCCTTCACCGGCGCAGCGATGGCCCGCGACGCCCAACCCAGAGGCAGGAAGGCACTTGCGCCCAAGCCTGCCAGACCTGCTAAAGTCTGCCTGCGTGTTGTTTTCAACATTCCCCATACCCCTGGCGGTGTCGCTTCGAAGACGTTCAAAGCCTGCGTTTTTATGCTTAATGTACTAATTGACTAGAACGATATGGCTGGGAAAATGGAGCGTCAAGCTCATATTTATCGCTGGTTTCCGGCGTAAATGCTGTTATTTGGGCAAAATCTGCGTTGGTATGCGAAAATCAGTGTGCTAATTGATTAGAACTTTGGCAGGAGGCTTGACGCCTTGAAACTGAGCGTGGATCGCAGCCTTCCCGTCCCGCTGGGCACGCAGCTTCGCGGGCTGATCGAGCACGGCATCGTCAGCGGCGAGTTCACGCCCGGCGAGAGGCTGCCCTCGGTGCGCGATCTCGCCGAATCCCTCGGCGTTGCTCCGATGACCGTGTCGCAAGTGTATCGCTATCTCAGGAACGCCCGCCTGATCGAAGCCCGTCCGGGCGATGGAACCTATGTCGCCGAGCGCAACCCGGATGCGGCGATCGCGCCGACGGAGATGAGCGCCGTCACCGAGCGCCTCGACCAGTTGATTCACGATGTGCGGTGGCTCGGCCTCAGCCGGGCGGACTTCACCGCGATGGTCCAGACCCGCTTCGCGGCGCAGGAGAAGGCGGGCGAGACGCGGCGCGTCGTTACCATCGGCATGTTCGAAGAGGCGACGCGCGACTATGCGGCGGCCATCGCCTCTCATCTGGGGGCGGACTTCCAGGTCGGGGCCTGCACGCTCGATCGCGTCCGCAGCGACGAGGGCTTTCGGAAATCGCTGCGTGACGTGGAACTCGTCGTCACCTTTCCCAATCGGCAGCGCGAGATCGCAGCGCTTCTCCCGCGCCTCAGGGTGGTCTCGATCAGATTTCTTCCGACGGAGAAGACCCGACAGGCGCTTGCGGGCCTGGACCCCTATGCCAGGCTCGCGGTCGTCTCTCATTTCCCCGATTTCCTGCCGATGCTGAAATCGGGCGCGCAGCGCTTTGCGCCCCATGTGGCGGAATGCAGGGCGGTGGTCCTCGACACGCCCGAATTGGGGCCGGCACTCGATTGGGCCGATGTCGTTGTTTACACGACGGGCGCCGAGAGAGTTCTCGACCTGCTGGATGCCGACCAGACGGGATTTGAATACCGCTATGGCCCGGATCTCGTCGATCTCGACCGGACCGTCCTGCCGCTGCTGCGGCGGGAGCGGGCGGAGGATGTTTCGCTTACGGCCCCCTGAGAAGGGAGGACCTATGTTCGACCCGCTTTCAGGTGTCTGGTCCCGGTTTCGACTTTCGTTGCCGCGAGGCGCTCCCTGGCGGCCTGCCATGCGAGACCCCGGGCATTGCTGCTGGACGCAAAGGGCCGGGCCGTCGCCTTCTTCGGCGAGCTCTTTCACCCTCGGCAATACGCGCACCGGGGCCGCCGGAGAGGGAGACCCCGACGGCTGCTATGATGCCGTCCCGAACGCCGCGAAGGCCAGCGCCACACGCTCATACACCGCCCGCTTGTGCGGGGTGACCAGGCCGGGCAGCCGCGCGAGCCTCTCCCAGCGCCAGCCGAAGAACTCCTGCGGCTCGCCCGTCGGCAGGTTGACCACGTCGATCTCGCCGTCGTCGCCCTCGAAGCGGAAGGCGACCCAGCGCTGCTTCTGGCCACGGAAGGGCGACAATTTGTGCCGCGGGCCGTCATAGGGCGGGAAGTCGTAGTCCCACCAGTCCGGCGTCACCGCGAGCAGGGCCGCCGAGCGCACATTGGTTTCTTCCCACAATTCGCGCCGCGCCGCGGCGACGATGTCCTCGCCCTCGTCGATGCCGCCCTGCGGGCATTGCCATTCGAAGCCGGGGACGATCAGCTCGGGGCCCGAGGTCTTCGCCCGGCCGACCAGGACGAGGCCCTGGCTGCTGAACAGGGCGATGCCGACATTCGGCCGGTAGGGGAGCGCCTGGCCCGTCATCGGACGAGGAAGCGGAAGGCGTCGACGACGTTGCGGTAGACGCCGGCCTTGAAGGGGATGACGAGGTCCGGCAGCGCCTCCAGCGGCTGCCAGCGCCATTGGTCGAATTCGGCCTTGAACCGGCCCTCGCCCGGATGGTCGACGTCGATCTCGCTCTCCTGCCCGGTGAAGCGGAAGGCGAACCATTTCTGGATCTGGCCGCGGTAATGCTGCGTCCAGCCGCTGCCGACCATCTCTTCCGGCAGGTCGTAGGCATACCATTCCGGCGCTTCGGCGAGGAACTCGATCGAGCGCACACTGGTCTCCTCATAGAGTTCGCGGATCGCCGCGTCGCGCGGATCCTCGCCCTCGTCGATGCCGCCCTGCGGCATCTGCCACTCGAAGCTGCCGCTGCGCTCGGCCTGGCCGGGTTTCGGCTTGCGCCGCCCGAGCAGGACCTCGCCGGCCGCGTTGAACAGCGCCGCGCCCGCGCAGGGCCGGTAGGGAAGCTTGCTCCGGTCGTTCATGTCTGCCTCGCGTCCTGCCTATTTCTTTGCCGCCGCCTCGATGGCGGGCAGCAGGCGGCCGGCCACGACGTCGTCGCTCAGCGGGCCGACGATCTTGTCGAGGATGACGCCGTCCTTGCCGACCAGGAAGGTCTCCGGCACGCCGTAGACGCCCCAGTCGATGGCCGAGCGGCCATTGGCGTCGACCCCGACGGCGTCGTAGGGATCGCCGAAGGTGCCGAGGAAGCGGCGGGCATTGTCCGGCAGGTCCTTGTAGTTGATGGCGGCGATGCGAACCTTCTTCTGCGCGGCGAGCCGCATCAGCACGGGATGCTCGTCCTGGCAGGGGCCGCACCAGGAGGCGAAGACGTTCACCACCGTCACGCCGCCGGCCTCGAGATCCGCCGTGCCGAGGCCCGGCACCGGCCTGCCGTCGCGCTGCAGGCCGTCGAGCGGCGGCAGCTTCATGTCGGGGACGGTCTTGCCGATCAGCGCCGAGGGCAGCGTGCTCGGGTCGCCCGCGCCGAGCTGGCGCCAGAACAGCAGCGCCAGGGCGGCGAACACCGCGATGGGCAGGAAGGCGAGCCAGCGCCGCCGCGGCCGGACCGGCAGGGCCTGGGTCTCGCTCATCGCGGAGCGCCCTCCGTCCGCGACCGCGAGCGCCGCCTGAGGCCGCGCGCCTCGAGCTCGGCGAGCGTCTTCAGCTGGCTGCGGTAGTCGACCAGGATCCAGGCGGCGAGCGCGGCGATCACCGCGATCGCCAGCCCATAGGCCCATGTGATGAAGGCCCAATGCGGCCCGAGGTCCATGCCGAGGACGACCATGTCAGGCCTCCGCCGGCATCGCGGGCGCCATCGTGGTCGCCACGCCGGCTGCCGCCATCAGGCGCATGGTGCGGATGCGCCGGCGCAGGATCTCGGCCCGCATCGCCATCAGATGCAGGGTGAAGAACAGGCCGGTGAAGGCGAGCGCCATCACCAGGAGCGGCCAGAGCATGGAGGCATCGATGGTCGATCCGCCCATGCGGAACACCGATTCGCCCTGGTGCAGCGTGTACCACCATTCGACCGAGAACTTGATGATGGGGATGTTGACCGCCCCGACCAGCACGAGGACGGCGCAGATCTTGGCGGCGCGGCCGGGGTCCTCGACGCTGTGCCAGAGCGCCAGCAGCGCGAGATACATCAGGAACAGCACGAGGACCGAGGTGAGCCTCGCATCCCAGACCCACCACGTCCCCCACATCGGCTGGCCCCACAGCGAGCCGGTGACGAGGCAGAGCAGAGTGAAGGTCGCGCCGATCGGCGCCGCCGCCTTCATCGCCACCTCGGCGAGCGGATGGCGCCAGACCAGCACCCCGATCGCCGATGCCGACATCACCATCCAGCCGGCCATGCCGAGCCAGGCGAAGGGCACGTGGATGAACATGATCTTCACCGTGGCGCCCTGCTGGTAGTCGTCGGGCGCGATCACGCTGCCATAGATGCCGATCGCGAACAGCACGAGCGTGACGCCGGCCAGCCACGGCAGGATGCGGCCGGCGAGACCCATGAAGACGGTGGGATTGGCGATCTTCCACATGGAGATGTTCTAGACGGGACGAAGCGGCGAAACAATGACGGCGGGAACACAAATACGCGGGATCGCGCAAGATGAAGCATGCCGGCCGGGAGACCGGCCCGCCGGTGGGCGGACCACCCGACCCGCCTGTTATAAAAAACGGCCGGCCCCCTATTCCAGCCCGAACCGGAGCGCCCAGGCCGAGGCGACCGTGCCGAGCACGATCGAGAACAGCGTCATGGCGCAGAGCAGCAGGAAGGGCGGCAGGAACGGCATCGGCCCGGCGATGGCGGCATTGGCGGCGGCGACGCCGAAGATCAGCACGGGGATGGCGAGCGGCAGGATCAGGATCGACAGCAGCAGGCCGCCGCGGCGCAGCGCCACCGTCAGCGCCGCGCCGATGGTGCCGAGGAAGGTGAGCGCGGGCGTGCCGACCAGCAAGGTGAGCGTGACCGCGCCGATGCCGCTCGCGGGCAGGTTGACGAAGAGGCCGAGCAGGGGCGCGGCGACCACCAGCGGCAGGCCGGTCGCGATCCAGTGCGCCAGCGCCTTGACGGCGACCGCCAGTTCCAGCGGCACCGGGCCGAGATGGATGAGGTCGAGCGAGCCGTCGTCGAGATCGGCCTGGAACAGGCGGTCGAGGCCGAGCAGGGTGGCGAGGAGCGCGCCGAGCCAGAGGATGGCCGGGCCGATGCGCGCCAGCAGGTTGAGGTCCGGTCCGACGCCGAAGGGCACGACCGTCACCACCGCCAGGAAGAAGACGACGCCGACCGGCGCGCCGCCGCCGGCCCGCACCGCCAGGCGCAGCTCCCGCACGAGCAGGGCGGACAGCGCCCTCATGCGGCACCGATGGTCAGCACCAGCGCGGGTGCCAGGCCGAGATCGCCATGGGTCGCGGCGAGGATGATGCCGCCGCCGGCGAGATGCTCGCGCATGCGTTCCGACAGGCGGGCCTGCGTCGCCACGTCGAGCGCCGAGGTCGGCTCGTCGAGCAGCCAGACCGGCCGGTACGAGACGAAGAGGCGGCAGAGCGCGAGCCGCCGCTTCTGGCCCGCCGACAGATAGGCGGCGGGCAGGTCGGCCAGGGGCTCGATGGCGAAGAGGTCGAGCGCGTCCTCCGGCGCGAGCGCGGCCCCGCCATAATAGTCGCGCCAGAAGGCGAGGTTCTCCCGCACCGTCAGCGCCGGCTTGAGGGCGTCGGCATGGCCGCAATAATGCATGTGCTCGCCCGAGGGGCGCCCTTCGTCCCCGGACGTCTCGGCCCCCTCCACCACCACCGAGCCGGCCGCCTTCGGCACCAGCCCGGCGATGACGCGCAGGAGGCTCGACTTGCCGGCCCCGTTATGGCCGACGACGGCGACGAGGTCACCCGCGCCCGCCGCGAAGGACACGCCGGCGAACACCGCCCGCCCGCCCCTTTCGCAGGCGAGGTCGCTCACCGTCAGCCGGAGCGGCGCCGGGCTCACACCAGGCCGATGCGCAGGAGGTCGTGCATGTGCACGACGCCGACGGGGCGGTCGCCCTCCATCGCGAACAAGGCGCTGATGCGCCGGGAATCCATCACCTCCAGCGCCTCGCCCACCAGCGCGTCGGCGCGGATCACCTTGGGGCTGTGCGTCATGATGTCGTCGACCCGGCGCGTCATCAGGTCCGGCGCCATGTGGCGGCGCAGGTCTCCGTCCGTGGCGATGCCGATGAGGGCGCCGGCCTCGTCCGTCACGCCGACGCAGCCGACGCCCATGCGCGACATCACCAGCACCGCCTCCGACATCGGCGTGCCCCGGGCGACGAGCGGCATGGCCTCGCCGGCGCGCATGACGTCACGCACGAATTTGAGCGCGGCGCCGAGCTTGCCGCCGGGATGGAAGACACGGAAGTCGACGGCGGTGAAGCCGCGCGCCTCCAGCAGCGCGACCGCAAGCGCATCGCCCAGCGCCAGCTGCATCAGCGAGGAGGTGGTGGGGGCGAGCCCGTTCGGGCAGGCTTCCTCCACCCGCGGCAGGACGAGGCGGATATCGGCGGCCCGGGCGAGGGTCGAGTTCGGCGCCGAGGTCACGGCGATGAGCGGCACGTCGAAGCGGGCGGCATAATCGAGGATGTCGCCGAGCTCGCGCGTCTCGCCCGACCAGGACAGCGCGATCACCGCGTCGTCGGTGGTGATCATGCCGAGATCGCCGTGGCTCGCCTCGCTCGGATGCACGAAGAAGGCGGGCGTGCCGGTGGAGGCGAAGGTCGCCGCCACCTTCTTGCCGATATGGCCCGACTTTCCCATGCCGGTGACGATGACGCGCCCCTTCAGGCCGGCGATCCGCTCGACGCTGGCGGCGAAGGCCGGGCCGAGATCGTCCGAGAGCGCCCGCGCCAGGGCCTCCAGGCCCGCCCGCTCGGTCTCGATCGTCCTGAGGGCGGACCGCAGCACCGCGCCCGCCTCCGCCTGCCGCTTCTGCTCCGCCTGCCCGGTCGTCGCCATGCATCGTTCCTGTCGGAGATTGTATCGCGGCGCTGTTTAGCACAAATTCCGCGAACGTCAGGGTCCGGCCGCGCCGGCGCTGCGGGAAGCCGACGATTTTCGCCGCGCGCCGGCGATCGGCGCTTGACCCGACGCTGCCGGAGGCCGTTCCGTTCGAGGACGGCACGAATCATCCGCGGAGGCACCGATGCCACGTTCGATCCGGATCCTGCTGCTTGCCCTCGCCTTCGCTTCGCCGCTGACGCCGGCCTGCGCCGCGGCCGACCGCTATCTCACCTTCCTGACGGCCCTCTGGCCGCGGGCCCGGGCGGCCGGCATCTCCCGCGACACCTTCGATGCCGCCTTCGCCGGCCTCAGCGCCGACCCCAAGGTCATCGCGCTCGCGGGCACCCAGCCCGAATTCAACCAGACCATCCATGCCTATATCGAGACGCGCCTCACGCCGGGCCGCATCAGCCAGGGCCGGCTGATGGCCGAGCGCTGGAAGCCCTGGCTCGACAAGGTCGAGGCGCGCTTCGGGGTCGACCGCTACGTCGTGCTCGCCATCTGGTCGCTGGAAAGCAATTACGGCGCCTCGCCGGGCCGCTCCGACATCATCCGCTCGCTGGCGACGCTGGCCTGCTGCACGGGCAAGCGGCCGGAGCTGTTCCGCGACGAATTGATCGCTGCCCTCAAGATCCTGCAGGAGCACGACATCGCCCCCCGCGCCATGACCGGCTCCTGGGCCGGGGCGCTCGGGCAGGTGCAGTTCATGCCGTCCAGCTTCCTGAAATTCGCGGTCGACATGAACGGCGACGGCAAGCGCAATATCTGGAGCGAGGAGCCCGACGTGCTCGGGTCGATCGCCAACTACCTGAAGATGCATGACTGGGCGCCGATGCGGCGCTGGGGCTATGAGGTCCGCCTGCCCCGGACTTTCGATTTCACCGCCATCAATGCCCATGACGGCGGCCCGATCCCGGCCTGGGCCGATCTCGGCCTCGTCCGTGCCGATGGCCAGGCGCTGCCGGCGGACGGCAAGGCCTGGCTGTTCCTGCCGGCGGGCGCCAAGGGCCCGGCCTTCCTGATCTCGGAGAATTACTGGGCCATCAAGAGCTACAACATCTCCGATTCCTACACGCTCTCGGTCGGGCTGCTGGCGGACCGCCTGCGCGGCGGCGGACCTCTCAAGGGCGCCTGGCCGGCGCAGGAGACGCCGCTCGACCATGCCCAGGTCGCCGCCATGCAGGAAAAGCTCCGGTCCCTCGGCTATCCGATCGATACGGTCGACGGCAAGATCGGTCCCGCGGTGAGGACGGCGCTGCGCAGCTGGCAGGCCTCGGTCGGGCTGACGGCCGACGGCTACCCGACGCCCGCTATGCTGCAGCGCCTCGGCGCGACGCCCTGAACGCAGCAGCGGAGCGGCATGGCGTTCGCGCGGAAACGGGCCCTGCTCCCGCGGCCGATGGCGATTTCATCGAATCGCAACGTCCTCGAACCTATTGTTCGAGCGTATTCTCCTCGGCGCGAAATTGTCGGCTATGCTGGGAATATTGTAGCGTGAAGGTACCCCTGCGGATGCTCCCGTCTGCCCGAGCGCTGATGTTTCTGGTCCTGCTGGCGGGGTTCATCGGCGCCGGCGCCTTCTATGGCCAGGCGCGCGACGGCGGCGACACGCCGTTCGATGCCCTGCGCCAGTACCGGCACATGCAGGAGACCCAGCGCACGCGCCGGCCTGCGCCCATCCGGCGCACCAAGGTGCGTGCCTCGCCCTTCTCCCTCCCGATGCAGCGGCTGAAGGCGCCTCCCGCCCCGCCGCCGTCCATCTTCGTGCATGTGCTCGGCGACTCGCTGGCGGACCAGACCGGGGCCGCGCTGTCCCGGCTCCTCGCCGACCGGCCCGACATCGCCGTGAAGGACGACACCAACGACGAGTCCGGCCTGGCGCGGCCGGATGCCTATGATTGGAACCAGGCGGTCGCCAGGCTGCTCGCCGGCGGCGACAGGATCGATGCCGTGGTGATCCTTCTCGGCAGCAATGACGAAGTGCCGATCGAGGACGGCGGCGCCGCCCTGGAGCCGCACACCGAGGGCTGGCGCAAGGCCTATGCCAGGCGGATCGACGCCATGCTGGCACCGCTGAAGGCCCGCAACATCCGTATCTTCTGGCTCGGCCTCCCGCCGATGCGGGACGAGGCGCTGAGCGCCGGCATGGCCGAGCTCAACGGCCTCTATCGCGACAGGGTGACCGCGGCGGGCGGGCTCTACACCGATATCTGGGACGGCTTCGTGAATGCGGACGGCAGCTATGCGGCGAGCGGCACCGGCCTCGACGGCCAGCCGGCACGCCTGCGCCTGCCCGACGGCGTGCATTTCTCCGACGAGGGGGCACGCATCGCCGCCCATTTCGTCGAGGGCGACCTGCGGCGGGCGCTCGGCGAGGGCGCCCCGGCCCCGGTCGTCGCCACGGCGCCGCTGGGCGAACCCGACGATACCCTGAAGCCCGGCGTGGTCGAAAAGCCGGAATACGGTCCCGTCCTGCCGCTGCGCGACTATGATCCGACGCCCGGCGGCACCCTGCTCGGCACGAATGCCGCCCCGCCGCCCTCGGCTGCCGATCCCAGCGTCGCGGCGGCGCTCGCCCGCGGCGAGCCCCTGCCCCCGAAGGAGGGGCGCGCCGACGATTTCCGCTGGCCGGAAGGGGCGCAATAGGACGCCCGGAGCTATCGCGGCAGCGTCGTCGTGCCCATCAGCGCCTCGTCGATGGCGCGGGCGGCCTGCCGGCCCTCGCGGATCGCCCAGACGACGAGGGACTGGCCCCGGCGCATGTCGCCCGCCGCGAAGACCTTGTCCTGCGATGTCCGATAGTTCTCGTCGTCAGCGGCGATGTTGCCGCGCTTGTCGAGGTCGACGCCGGACTGCTCCACCAGCCCGGCCTTGAGCGGGCCGGTGAAGCCGAGCGCGATGAACACGGCATCGGCCCGGATCACGAACTCGGTTCCCTCGATCGGCCGGCGCTTCTCGTCGACGCGGGCGACGCGGACGCCGGTGACGCGGCCCTTCTTGCCGACCACCGCGAGCGTGGCGGCCTGGAACTCGCGCTCGGCGCCCTCGGCCTGGGAGGAGGACGTCCTGAGCTTGGTCGGCCAATAGGGCCAGATCGCCAGCTTGTCCTCGCGCTCGGGCGGACGCGGGCGGATGTCGAGCTGGGTCACCGAGATCGCGCCCTGGCGGAAGGAGGTGCCGACGCAGTCCGAAGCGGTGTCGCCGCCGCCGATGACGACGATGTGCTTGCCGGTCGCCAGGATCGGCTCCTCGCGGCTGACATCCTCGCCGGCGACGCGGCGGTTCTGCTGGACGAGGTAGGGCATGGCGAAATGGACGCCTTCGAGGTCGGCGCCCGGCAATGTCGGATCGCGCGGCGCCTCGGCGCCGGCCGCCATCAGCACCGCGTCATGGCCTGCCTTGAGATCGGCGAAGCTGAGGGTGACGCCGATATTGACGTTGTAGTGGAAGGTGACGCCCTCGGCCTCCATCTGGCGCACGCGGCGCTCGATGTGGTGCTTTTCCATCTTGAAGTCGGGAATGCCGTAGCGCAGCAGGCCTCCGGCCCGCGGTTCGCGCTCATACACATGCACGTCGTGGCCGGCGCGGGCGAGTTGCTGCGCCGCCGCCATGCCGGCCGGCCCCGAGCCGACGACCGCGACCTTCCGGCCGGTCTTCACCAGGGGCATCTCCGGCTTGATCCAGCCCATCGCCCAGGCCTTGTCGGCGATCGACTGCTCGATCGTCTTGATCGTCACCGGCACGTTCTCGAGGTTGAGCGTGCAGGCTTCCTCGCAGGGCGCCGGGCAGATGCGGCCGGTGAATTCGGGGAAGTTGTTGGTCGAGTGGAGGTTGCGCGTCGCCTCCTCCCAATCGTCCTGGTAGACGAGGTCGTTCCAGTCCGGGATCTGGTTGTTGACCGGGCACCCCGTCGGGCCGTGGCAATAGGGAATGCCGCAATCCATGCAGCGCGCCGCCTGCTTGGCGACGTCCTTGTCGTCGAGCGGCAGCGTGAACTCGCGGTAGTTGCGGATACGATCGGCCGCCGGCAGGTACTTCTGGTCCTGCCGGTCGATCTCGAGAAAACCTGTTGCCTTGCCCATACTTCAATCCTCGTCATCCCGGACGCGATGCGGAGTGACGCTCGCAGATCAGGATCGCAATAAAACCAAAGTCATCCCGGACGCGATGCGGCACGAAGTGACGCTTCGCAGATCCGGGACCGATTGCAGAAGGAACTCGGCTCCGCCTGCGATCCCGGACCTGCAACGCACCATTGCATGATACATGGCCTCCGGGATGACAATCATTGCCCAAGCAAATCCCCTGCCAAGTCACGCCAATCGGGCTTTTCCTCCTCGATCAAAGCGACCTTCCAGGCTCTCCGCCATTTCTTGAGCTGTTTTTCGCGAGCTATGGCCTCCCCGGGGTTGTCATAGGGCTCGCACCAAACCAGCTTGTCGACATTATATTTCGCCGTAAATCCTCGCCAGACATGAGATTTGTGCTCATGGACCCGGCGAAAAAGATCATTCGTAATGCCCGTGTAGATGGGTCCGCCCTTGCGCGTCGCCATCATGTAGACGTGGAAGCGCTCGTCGGACATCGAACTCTCTGCCGTCGGCAGCGGAATGTCATCCCGGACGCGATGCGGCACGAAGTGACGCTTCGCAGATCCGGGACCGTCCGCAGAAAAGAGCTCAACTCCTCCTGCGGTCCCGTGTCTGCACCGCGCCATTGCATGGCGCAGTGCGCACGGGATGACTGCATCCCTACTCGGCCGCCATCAGCGTACGGGCCTTCTCCATCTCGCGCAGGGCGCGCCGGTATTCCACCGGCATCACCTTGACGAAGCGGGTGCGATAGGTCGCCCAATCGTCCAGCATCGTCTGCGCCAGGGTCGAGCCCGTATAGTGCAGATGGTTCTCGATCATCTTGCGCAGGCGTTCCTCGTCGTGCCGGCCCATGTCGCCGGACACGTCGATGCGGCCCTTGAATTCCAGATCGCCGCCATGATGGTGGAGGCGCTCCATCAGGTCCTCTTCCTCTTCCACCGGCTCGAGGTCGACCATGGAGAGGTTGCAGCGCTTGGCGAAGGAGTTGTCCTCGTCATAGACATAGGCGACGCCGCCGGACATGCCGGCCGCGAAGTTGCGGCCCGTCTGCCCGAGCACCACCACCACGCCGCCGGTCATGTATTCGCAGCCATGGTCGCCGGTGCCCTCGACCACCGCCGCCGCGCCGGAATTGCGCACGGCGAAGCGTTCCCCGGCGACGCCGCGGAAATAGCATTCGCCCGACACCGCGCCGTAGAGCACGGTGTTGCCGACGATGATCGACTTCTCCGGCACCGCGCCCGAATCCGGATGCGGCTTGATGACGATGCGCCCGCCCGACAGGCCCTTGCCGACATAGTCGTTGGCCTGGCCGACGAGGGTGAGGTCGACGCCCGCCGCCAGGAAGGAGCCGAAGCTCTGGCCCGCCGTGCCGGTGAGGTTCACCTTGATGGTGCCGTCCGGCAGGCCCTCATAGCCGTAGCGCAGGGCGACCTCGCCCGACAGCATGGCGCCGGCGGTACGCTGGGTGTTGTTGATGCGGGCCTCGATCGTGACCTCGCGGCCGTAATCGAGCGCCGGCGCCGCCTCGGCGATCAGCGTCCTGTCGAGCACGTGCTCGATCGGATGGTGCTGCTTCTCGCTGTGGCGGATGCCGACATTGGCGGGCATGTCGACCTTGTGGAAGATCCGCGAGAAGTCGAGCCCCTTCGCCTTCCAATGCTCGACGGCCTCCCGGCGGTCGAGCAGGTCCGAGCGGCCGACCATGTCCTCGAACCGCTTGAAGCCGAGCTCGGCCATCAGCTCGCGCACTTCCTCGGCGACGAAGAAGAAGAAGTTGATGATGTGCTCGGGCGTGCCCTTGAAGCGCTTGCGCAGGACGGGGTCCTGCGTCGCCACGCCCACCGGGCAGGTGTTGAGATGGCACTTGCGCATCATGATGCAGCCGGCCGCGATCAGCGGCGCGGTGGAGAAGCCGAACTCGTCCGCCCCCAGCAGCGCGCCGATGACGACGTCGCGCCCGGTGCGCAGGCCGCCGTCGACCTGCAGCCGCACGCGCGAGCGCAGGCGGTTGAGCACCAGCGTCTGCTGGGTCTCGGCGAGGCCGATCTCCCAGGGCGAGCCGGCATGCTTGATCGAGGTCAGCGGCGAGGCGCCGGTGCCGCCCTCGAAGCCGGACACGGTGATATGGTCGGCCCGCGCCTTGGCGACGCCGGCCGCGACCGTGCCGACGCCGACTTCCGACACCAGCTTGACCGAGACGTCCGCCGCCGGGTTGACGTTCTTCAGGTCGAAGATCAGCTGCGCCAGATCCTCGATCGAATAGATGTCGTGATGGGGCGGCGGCGAGATCAGGCCGACGCCGGGCGTCGAATGGCGCACCTTGGCGATGACGGCGTCGACCTTGTGGCCGGGCAGCTGGCCGCCTTCGCCGGGCTTGGCGCCCTGCGCGACCTTGATCTGCATCATGTCGGCGTTGACGAGATATTCCGCCGTGACGCCGAAGCGGCCCGAGGCGACCTGCTTGATCGCCGAGCGCTTGGACCGCCCGTCCGGCAACGTCTTGAAGCGCTCGGCCTCCTCGCCGCCTTCGCCGGTGTTGGACTTGCCGCCGATGGCGTTCATGGCGATGGCCAGCGATTCATGCGCCTCGCGCGAGATCGAGCCGAACGACATCGCCCCGGTGACGAAGCGCTTCACCAGTTCCTTTGCCGGCTCGACATCCTCGAGAGGCACGGGCGCGAGCCCGCGCTGCTGCGCCGACTTGATGCGGAACAGGCCCCGGATGGTCTGGAGATGCGCCGCCTGTTCGTTCACGCTTGCGGCATAGTCGCGATAGCGGTCCTGCGCATTGGCGCGCACGGCATGCTGCAGCGTGGCGACGCTGTCCGGCGTCCAGACATGGTCCTCGCCGCGGATGCGGTAGGCATATTCGCCGCCGACATCGAGGGCGCTGCGATAGACCGGCGCGTCGGAGAAGGCGTCGCGATGGCGCGAGACCGCCTCGGCGGCGATCTCGTTGAGGCCGACGCCTTCGATCATGGTGGCGGTGCCGAAGAAGAACTCGTCGACCAGCGCCGAGGACAGGCCCACCGCGTCGAAGATCTGCGCGCCGCAATAGGACTGATAGGTCGAGATGCCCATCTTGGACATCACCTTCAGCACGCCCTTGCCGATCGACTTGATGTAGCGCTTGACGATTTCCTGCTCGTCGACCTCCTCGGGGAAGTCGAGCTGGGCATGCAGCGCCGACAGCGTCTCGAAGGCGAGATAGGGGTTGATGGCCTCCGCGCCATAGCCGGCGAGGCAGCAGAAATGATGGATCTCGCGCGCCTCGCCCGTCTCGACCACCAGCCCCGCCGCCGTGCGCAGACCGCGGCGGATGAGGTGATGATGCACCGCCGCCGTCGCCAGCAGCGCCGGGATCGGAATGCGGTCGGCGCCGGTCTGCCGGTCGGAGAGGATGATGATGTTGTAGCCGCCATGCACCGCCGCCTCGGCGCGCTCGCACAGGCGGTCGAGCGCCCCGCGCATGCCCTCGGCGCCCTGGGTCGCCGGATAGGTCATGTCGAGCGTCTTGGTGTCGAAGCGCTCCTCGACATGGCCGATGCAGCGGATCTTCTCCAAATCCTCATTGGTGAGGATGGGCTGGCGCACTTCGAGCCGCTTCTTGCGCGAGGTGCCCTCGAGGTCGAGGATGTTCGGCCGCGGCCCGATGAAGGAGACGAGGCTCATCACCAGCTCCTCGCGGATCGGGTCGATCGGCGGGTTGGTGACCTGCGCGAAATTCTGCTTGAAATAGGTGTAGAGCAGCTTGGACTTGTCGGACAGCGCCGAGATCGGCGTGTCCGTGCCCATCGAGCCGACGGCTTCCTGGCCCGTCGTCGCCATCGGCGGCAGCAGGAGCTTGATGTCTTCCTGGGTGTAGCCGAAGGCCTGCTGGCGGTCGAGCAGCGACACGTCGGTGCGCGAGGCGCGCGCCTCCACCGGCGGCAGCGTCTCCAGCACGATCTGGGTGCGCTTGAGCCATTCGCGATAGGGGTTGGCGGTGGCGAGCGAGGCCTTCATCTCGTCGTCGGAGATGATGCGGCCTTCCTCGAGGTCGATCAGCAGCATCTTGCCGGGCTGCAGGCGCCACTTCTCGACGATGTCGCTCTCCGGGATCGGCAGCACGCCGAATTCGGAGGCGAGCACGACGAGCCCGTCCTTGGTGACGAGATAGCGCGCCGGCCGGAGGCCGTTGCGGTCGAGCGTGGCGCCGATCTGGCGCCCGTCGGTGAAGACCACGGCGGCCGGCCCGTCCCACGGCTCCATCAGGGCGGCATGATATTCGTAGAAGGCGCGCCGGTCCTCCGACATCAGCGGGTTGCCCGCCCATGCCTCGGGGATCAGCATCATCATGGCATGGGCGAGCGAATAGCCGCCCTGGACCAGGAATTCCAGCGCGTTGTCGAAGCAGGCGGTGTCCGACTGGCCTTCATAGGAGATCGGCCACAGCTTGCCGATGTCGTTGCCGAACAGTTCGGAATCGACGGAGGCCTGGCGCGCCGCCATCCAGTTGACGTTGCCGCGCAGGGTATTGATCTCGCCGTTATGCGCGACCATGCGGTAGGGATGGGCGAGGGTCCAGCTCGGGAAGGTGTTGGTCGAGAAACGCTGGTGCACCAGCGCCATGGCGCTCTGGAAGCGCTCGTCCGACAGGTCCTTGAAATAGTCGCCGAGCTGGGTGGCGAGCAGCATGCCCTTATAGGTCACGGTGCGGCTCGACACCGAGACGGGGTAGAAGCCCGTGGTCAGCGGCCGGGTGGCGGCATCGTTGTAGATGGTGTTCGAGATCACCTTGCGGATGATGAAGAGCCGGCGCTCGAACTCGACCTGGTCGGGCGTCGCCGCCGAACGGCCGATGAAGGCCTGCATGTGCAGCGGCTCGGTCGGCAGCACGGTCTCGCCGAGGCCCGCATTGTCGACGGGCACGGCACGCCAGCCGAGGAAGACCTCGCCCTCGTCCGCCACCACCTTCTCGATGACGCGCATGGCGTGGAGGCGGCCTTCCTCGTTGCGCGGCAGGAAGAAGAAGCCGACGGCATAGTCGCCCGGCTCCGGCAGGGCGAAGCCCAGCGCGGCGCATTCGGCGGCGAAGAAGGCATGCGGGATCTGCACGAGCATGCCGCAGCCGTCCCCGGCCTTCGGATCGGCGCCGACGGCGCCGCGATGGTCGAGGTTGTGCAGGATCTGCAGGCCCTGCGCGATGATCGCGTGGCTCTTGCGGTTCTTCATGTCGGCGATGAAGCCGACGCCGCAGGCATCCTTCTCGCGGGAGGGATCATAGAGGCCCTGGGCGTCCGGCAGGCCGGGATCGCGCATCACGAGGCGATCTTTCGCCACCGGACGGTCGTTCGTTTTCGTCGCAGCCGCCGTCGCCGCTGCCGAAACCGCCTGCCATCCGTGTTCGAAGATCGCGCTCATCGCCGAATTCCTCTCTTCTCGCCTCTATTGAAATCTGCCAATCACTCAGCCGCCTGGTCCGCCATTCCGCAGTCAAGCGGGAACAGCGATCATGCCGCCTCATCTGTCGGATCACCACCATGCTGCACCGTCCCGCGTTGAAACGCGAGAGCGACGTTCTTGCCATACGGTCTGGCCGGGCCTGTGGGCCATCTTCGGCTTGCCCGCGAGCTACGCGCCCCCGCAAGAGGGAAAGCGGCAGCACCGAGATTGGACAGCAAGGCTGTCCTAAATACGGAAAGCTGACATGCCACATTTCCGCCGCGGTCACAAGCACACAAAATAGCCACCGCGACGTTTTCTTGCGTGGAGCACCCTCCACCGGCAAGAAACGGAGTGCGGACCTCCTGTCCGCTCCTTCTTCCGCAAGCCCGCCGCTTCGCGTGCGGACAGGATGGCCGCGCTCCGATGACCCTATGATGACGCCAGGGCTGCCCGCCACAGCGCGCGGTAGCGCAGGAGCCCCTCGGCATCGGCATATGCCGGGGTCCTCGCCATCGGCGGCCGCTCGGGCCCCTGCGGCCAGATCGCGAGCAGCGAGGCGCCATAGGCCGTGCCGCCGCCGTCGGCCCCGGTCAGCACGTCCTGGCCGGGACGCAGCGCGGCGAGGATGCCGCAATAGCAGCGGTTGAGGGCGAAGCTCCCTTCGATCACCAGCGGGCCCCGCGCCGCATCGAGCGCTTCGAGGAGATAGTCGGTCACCAGCGCGCAATAGAGGCTGGCAAGCGCCGCGCGCATGCCGTCCCCGGCCGGCAGGCTGCCGCGGATGGCGGCGGGCCGGCCCGGAAAAGGCCCGCCGTTCGCGACGAAGGAGGGCAGCGCCAGCACTCCGGCGGCGATCGCCGCGGCGACGTCCGTCTCGTCGCAGGCCGTCCCGCCATCCGCGAGGATGATGGCGAACTCGCGTCCGCCCATGAACTTGGCCGCCGGCACCCCCCGCCCCTCGACGTCGGCATAGGCGAGCATGTCGCGCGCTGGATCGAGCCGCGCCGCGGCCGCGCCGAGCGCCATGATCACCACCCAGGTGCCGGTCGAGATCACGGTGAAGGGCGGCTCGATCGCCAGGAGATGCGGCAGAAGCGAACCGCTGGAATCGTGGATGCCGGCCCGGACCCGGACGGTCGGCGGCAGGCCGGTCTCGGCCAGCACGGCGGATGAGGGAGGGCCGATCACGGCATAGGCCGGCACCATCGGCGGGAACAGCGGCTCCCAGCCGCGCCGCGTCGCCAGCGAGGAGAGGTGCCCGCCGGGGATCGCCCACAGGTCGGCGTGGCAGCCGAGCCCGGTGACCTCCCCGCGCGCGATGCCGGTCAGCCGCCAGGCGAAATATTGCGCATAGGGCAGGATGTGGCGGACGCGGGCGAACGCCTCGGGATGCATGGCCTCCTGATAGAAGACCTGCTTGCCGGCATTGAGGCCGGCCGAGATCGGCGGCGACAGGGTTTCGGCGAAGGGCGGCCGGAAGGGCGCATAGGCCGTTTCGATCGCATCGACGCCGGCGAATTCATAATCCATCACCGGCAAGGCGAGTTCGCCGTCGCCGACCAGCGCGAGCGTGGCGCCATGCGAGGTGACGACGATATCCTCGATGGCGTGATGCCGGGCCGCCTCGCGCAGGCCCGCCATCAAGAAGCGCCAGATCGCCTCGACATCGGCATGCGGATAAGGCGGCGCCGGCAGCGACCGGTTCGGCGTCGAGGCCTGCCAGAGCACGGCCGTGCCCTCGAACAGCACCAGTTTCACATTTGTCTTGCCGACGTCGAGGACCGCGGTCACCGGCATGGCGGCCTCGGCGAAGGCGACGCCGGTGTCCGGCGATATGGGCTGGCGGCCATGGCGCCGTGCCTCCCCTGCTCGTTTCCGCCCCGTTCCTCGTCCCGCGGGGGAGGAATCGCTTTATCCTATTGGCCCGCTGCGCAGGCGCCGGGTCAAGCCCGGATCGCCGCCGCCAGGAGAGCGCCGCGCCCATGCGGCCGGTCGGGCGCTCCGACGTCCGGGATCGGTCAGAACACGTCCGCGAATGTCGAGAAGTTCTGGCCGTTCACCACGAAGGGCGGCAGCGTCGCCACGGCGCCAGGGCCGACGGCGATGGCGCCGAGACGCCCGGCGGCGATCGTCGCGCCGGAGCTCGCCGCGGCCTGGCCCTTGGCCAGCGCGACGGCGATCTCGGCCGCACCGTAGCCGAGGTCGACAGGATTGACGATGGCGAAGCGTTCGACCGCCGGCGGCTCGCTCATCGCCGCCTTCAGGAGGGACGGACGGCCGAAGCCGGTGACGGAGACCTTGCCGGCCAATCCCTTGTCCCGCACGCAGCGGGCCGCGCCGGCCAGGGCCGCCGGATCGAAGGCGAGAAGGCCCTTGAGGCTGGGATGCGCCGCGAGGACGGCCTCGGCGGCGGCATAGCCGGCATCGTCGCCGTCGACGCCGTAGCGGGTCGCGGCGAGCTTGAGCCGGCTGTAATCGGGCTTCAGCCATTCGCGCATCGTTTCGGAGAGAAGGCTCCGGCTCGCGTCGTCCCCGCGCCTGCCGGCGAGGATCGCCACGTCGCCGCCCGCCTTGATGTCGTCGGCGAGCATCTGCATGAACATCTGCGCCTTGCCGCGCGCCCCGGCTCCGCTCAGCTGCAGGAGGCGCCCGGCCTCGACCATGGGCTCCGCGAAGGAGACGACCTTGATGCCGCGCAGGATGGCGCGGCGGCAGACGGGGCCGAGCGCCCTCTCGTCGACCGGCACGATGGCGATCGCATCGACCTTCTGCTTGATGAAGCCGTTCACCAGCCCGACCTGGTTGCGCAGCGTGCGCTTGTCGGGCGCGCCGATGAGCAGATCGACGCCGCCCATGGCCGTCACCGCCTCCTGAACGCCGGCCTGGCAGGCCTTGTAGAACGGATCGTCCGCCACCGGCAGGATGAGCGCCAGCCTGAGATTGGCCACGGGCGCCGGCGCAGGCATCGCCGGCGCGTCGAGCGGCGCCGCGAAAGCCGCCGGCGCTGCACCGGCGAGGCCGGCAGCGGCCAGCGCGCTCAGGGCCCGGCCCAGAATCTGGCGGCGGCTGAAGAGATCGGTCATGGGGGCTCCGTCCGTTCGAGCGGCCGAATCAGCGGCCGCCGGCATCTCATCCCAATGCCATGTTCTTTTCAAACGTGACGTTACCAAGGTTTCGGCCCCGCCTCACGCCATGATCCTGCGGGCCTCGCGCCCGGCCGCCTGCAGCAATTGGTAGACCTTGAAGCGCGCGTCGTGCAGCGCGCCGGCCGCGCCGCCGGCGGGTGCCCTGACCTCGCCGAGGCGCGACATGCCGCCCATCGCCTCGCCGAGGCCGGCAAAGGCGCCGCCCGCCACCGCACCGAGCATCGCGGCGCCGAGCAGCACCGGCTCGGGCGTATCGGCGACCGCGACCTCGAGGCCGGTGGCGTCCGCGATGATCTGGCGCACCAGCGGGCTCTGCGCCGCGCCGCCGCTGATGATGATCTGCTCGAGCGCGATGCCCTTGGCCGCCATCGCCTCGACGATCTGCCGCGCGCCATAGGCGAGGCCGCACAGGCCGGCCACATAGAGCGTGACCAGGCTTTGGAGATCCGCATCGAGGCCGAGGCCGGCGATCACCGCCCGCGCGTCGGGATCGGCATAGGGCGCGCGATTGCCGAGGAATTCGGGGACGACATGGACGTTCGCGGCCCGCCGCACCGCCTCGCCGGCGCTTCCGGCATGCGCGACGGCCCGGCCTTCCAGCCAGGCGAGCAGCGGCTGGCCCGCCTCGCGCGCCGCCTTCGCCGCCTCGGCATGGGCCGGATGCAGCGTCAGCAGATGGTCGAGCGCCGCGCCGGCCGCCGACTGGCCGCCCTCGTTGAGCCAGAGCCCCGGCACCATCGCCGAATAATAGGGTCCCCACACCCCCGGCACGAAGGCGGGCTCCTTCGTGGTCGCCATCGTGCAGGCCGAGGTGCCGAAGACATAGGCGAGGCGGCTCGTCACCGCCGCGGCTGCGTCGTCCGGCCCGGCGGCGCCCACCGTGCCGACCCCGCCGGCATGGGCGTCGATCAGCGAGGCGCCGACGGCGATGCCGGGCACGAGGCCGAGGTCGGCGGCCGCCTGCGCCGTCAGTCCCGCGCCGAGCGGCGTGGCGACGTCGACGATGCGGTCGCCGATGCGGGCAAAGCCCTCGTCGGCGAGCTCGCCGAGGCCGATGCGGTGGAAATAGCCGGCGTCCCAGCGCTTCTCATGGGCGAGATAGGTCCACTTGCAGGTGACGGTGCAGGCCGAGCGGTCGAGGCTGCCGGTCGCCCGCCAGCTCAGATAGTCCGGCAGGTCGAAGAACCAGCCCGCGGCGGCGAACACCGCCGGCTTGTTCTCCTTCAGCCACAGCAGCTTCGGCGTCTCCATTTCCGGCGAGATCACGCCGCCGACATAGCGCAGCACGTCCGCATGCGTCTCGTTGATACGCCGGGTCTGGTCGAGGGCGCGATGATCCATCCACACGATGATGTTGCGCTCGGCATCGCCCGAGGCGCCGACCGGCAGCGGCCGGCCCTGGCGGTCGACGACGACCAGCGAGCAGGTGGCGTCGAAGCCGATGCCCGCGACGGCGGCGGGCGCGATCCCGGCGATCGCCATGGCGCCCTTCGCCGCCTCGCAGACGGCGCGCCAGATATCCTCGGAGGACTGCTCGGCGATGTCGCCCGCCTCGTGCCAGATGGCGATGGCCTGCTTCGACGCGCCGAGAAGAGTGCCGGCACCGTCGAACACGCCGGCCCGGGCCGATCCGGTGCCGACATCGACGCCCATGAAGAATTGCTCGGCCATAAGCTGCGCTCCCCGTCCGTTTCGAACGGCTTCCGATCTTGGCGCCTGATTCGCAATCGCAGAAGGCCGGAGGCCTCCTGGACCCGGGCACGGAACCGGGGTTTCACATGAAGCAGGCCAGGATCACGTCGGCCTCGCGAACGAAGACATGGATATGATGGAAATCATGGGGATGCCGAATCGGCCTACCCTCCCGCCACCTCGACCTCCACGCCCGCCTCGCGCAGCATGGCGAAGGCGGCGTCCGGCGCGCCGTCGTCGGTGATCAGCCGCCGGATGCGGGAGAGCGGGGCGACCGCGATCGAGCCGCGCGGCTCGAATTTCGAGGAATCGGCGAGCACGACGAGGTCGGCCGCGCGGCTGAGGAGCTTGGCCTCGGCGCGGGCGATGAGCGGATCGCTCTCGACGAGGCCGAGCGGGCCGATCGACATGGCGCTCATGAACATTTTCGATGCCGTGTAGTGCTGGATCGAATCTTCGTCGAAGGGCGACAGGATAATGTTCTGGTCGCGATAGACCTCGCCGCCCGGCAGGATGATGCGGTTGTCGCTCTGGCGCACCAGGGCCTCGGCGATCGGGAAGGAATTGGTGAGGATCTGCAGGCGCGCGGCGCGCAGGAACTCGACCATGTGGAACGTCGTCGAGCCGCCGTTGATGATGATCGATTCGCCATCCCGGCACAGGGCCACGGCCCGGCGGGCGATGGCGCGCTTGCGTTCGGCGAACAGGCCCTGGCTGACGTCGAAGCGGCGCGCCTCCAGCCGCGCCCCGCCGCCGCCGATCGCCTGCACGCCGCCATGGACGCGGCGCACCAGCCCGCGCGCGGCGAGGCGCGCCAGGTCGCGCCGGAGCGTCGCCGCCGAGGCCTGCGTGATCTCGGCCAGGTCCCGCGCCGAGACGATCGGGCGCTCGCGCACGAGGGTGAGAATGGTCTGCCAGCGCTCCTGCTCGTGCATCGGCCCTCCAATCGCTCACAACCTTGCGCAAACGCTCATCGATGTCAACTTCATGAGCGATCTTGCGCCGCAACCAGAAGATTTTGCGCCGCATCATGAGCGCTTATGATTGACCGTGACCGCCGGCCTTCCTATCGTCCGCGCCGAAAACGACCGGCCTGCCGGTCCGCGCAGGCTCTGCTTCCACTTCGAGGATCGCTCCGATGGCTTCAGGAAAACTCGCCGATCTCTGGGACGACAACGTCGCCGCCACGCTGGACGAGCCGGGCAAGCTGCTCTACCGCTCGAACCTCTTGGGATCCGATCTGCGCATCACCAATTTCGGCGGCGGCAACACGTCGGCCAAGGTGAAGGCGACCGATCCCTTGACCCGCGGCGAGGTCACCGTGCTCTGGGTCAAGGGCTCGGGCGGCGACATCGGCTCGATGAAGCTCGACGGCTTCTCGACCCTCTATCTCGACAGGCTCGAAGCCCTCAAGGGCCTCTATCGCGGCATCGAGCACGAGGACGAGATGGTCGGCTACCTGCCGCACTGCACCTTCGACCTCAATCCGCGCGCTGCCTCGATCGACACCCCCCTGCATGCCTTCGTGCCGAAGATCCATGTCGACCACGTCCATCCCGACGCGGTGATCGCCATCGCGGCCTCGCAGAATTCGGAAAAGCTCACGGCGGAGATCTTCGGCGGCGAGATCGGCTATCTGCCCTGGCAGCGCCCCGGCTTCGATCTCGGCCTCAAGCTCGGCACGCTCGCGGCCGAGAATCCGCATCTGGTCGGTGTCGTGCTCGGCGGCCACGGCCTCTTCACCTGGGACGACGACGCGCGGGAATGCTACCGCACCACGCTGCGCATCATCCAGAAGGCGGCCGACTGGATCGAGGCGAATGCGAGGCAGCCGGCCTTCGGCGGCGAGAAGACGCCGGCCCTCGCGCCCGAGGAGCGCGCCGCCGTCGCCACCCGGCTGATGCCGGAGATCCGCGGCCGCATCGGCAGGGAACGGGCCAAGGCCGGCCATTTCACCGACGCACCGGAAGTGCTGGAATTCGTGAACGCCAACGCGCTGGAGGCGCTGGCGCCGCTCGGCACCTCCTGCCCCGACCATTTCCTGCGCACCAAGATCCGGCCGCTGATCGTCCCCTTCGATCCCGCCCGCGGCGTCGAGGCCACGGTCGAGGCGCTCGACGGCCTGATCGGCGACTATCGCGCCGGCTACGCCGCCTATTACGAGCGCTGCAGGCACCCCGACTCCCCCGCCATGCGCGATCCCAACGCCGTGATCTATCTCGTCCCGGGCGTCGGCATGATCTCCTTCGCCGCCGACAAGGCCACGGCCCGCGTCGCCGGCGAATTCTATGTGAACGCCATCAACGTCATGCGCGGGGCGACCGGCGTCGACACCTATGTCGGCCTGCCCGAGCAGGAAGCCTTCGACATCGAATATTGGCTGCTGGAGGAAGCCAAGCTCCAGCGCATGCCCAAGCCCAAGAGCCTGGCCGGCCGCATCGCCCTCGTCACCGGCGGCGCCGGCGGCATCGGCAGCGCCATCGCGGCCCGGCTGATGGCGGAGGGCGCCTGCGTCGTGCTCGCCGACATCGACCAGGCTGCGCTCGACGAGAGCGTCGCCGCCTTCGGCAAGACGTTCGGGCGCGACGTCGTGCGCGGCGTCAGGGTCGACGTCACCGACGAGGCCGCGGTGATCGCCTCCTTCGAGCAGACGGTGCGGGCCTTCGGCGGCCTCGACATCGTCGTCAACAATGCTGGCATCTCCTCGGCGGCGCCGGTGGAGGACACCACGCTGGAACTGTGGAACCGCAACATCTCGATCCTCGCCACCGGCTATTTCCTGGTGGCGCGCGAAGGCTACCGCCTGATGAAGCGCCAGGGCAATGGCGGCTCGCTCGTCTTCATCGCCTCCAAGAACGGCGTCGCCGCCTCGGCCGGCGCCTCGGCCTATTGCACCGCCAAGGCGGCCGAGATCCATCTCGCGCGCTGCATGGCGCTCGAAGGGGCCCCCCTCGGCATCCGCGTCAACGTCGTCAACCCTGATGCGGTGCTGCGCGGCTCCCGGATCTGGCAGGGCGAATGGCGCCAGCAGCGCGCCGCCTCCAACCGGATCGCGGAGGACGATCTGGAGGAATTCTACCGCAAGCGCTCGCTGCTGCAGCGCTCGGTCTTCCCCGAGGACGTCGCCGAGGCCGTCTACTTCTTCGCCTCCGACCTCTCGGCCAAGTCGACCGGCAATTTCCTCAACGTCGACGCCGGCAATGCGGTGAGCTTTTCGCGCTGACAGCGAATCTCCTGGGAGAAGACGACCGCCCTCCCCCTTTCGCAAAAGCCGCGCCGGGTGTAGCACCCATGGCCGCCGATGCCGAGGGACCGACCCCGATGGACTTTCTTCCCGATTCCCACACTTTCGTGCTGTATTCGCTGGCCTGCGTGCTGCTCTTCGTCACGCCCGGCCCCGACATGAGCCTGTGGCTCGCCAAGACCATCAGCGGCGGCCGGCGCGGCGGCACGGCGGCGATGCTCGGCACGCAGGTCGGCTGCGTCTGCCACACCGTCTTCGCCGCCATCGGCCTGTCGGCCCTGCTCGCGGCCTCGGCCACCGCCTTCGCGGCGATGAAGATCATCGGCGCCCTCTATCTCCTCTGGCTCGCCTTCAGCGCCATCCGCTCCGGCTCCGCCCTCAACGTCAAGGCGGAGGCCAAGCCGCCCGGAAGCTTCCGGTCGACCTTCCTGCTCGGGCTCGGCGTCAACATCACCAACCCGAAGGTGGTACTGTTCTTCCTGACCTTCCTGCCGCAATTCGTGCAGGCCAACGACCCGCATGCGGCGCAGAAGCTGTTCTTCCTCGGCCTCTATTTCGTCGCCATCAATTTGCCGCTCGCCTTTGTCCTCATTCTCGGCGCCGAGAAGGTGGTGGCGTGGCTGAAGGCCCGGCCGCGCGTCCTGCGCGGCATCGACTTCACCTTCGCCGGCGTGTTCGGCCTCTTCGCGTTCAAGATCCTGACGACGCAGGCGCGCTGAGCGTTCTTCTCCGGCCGTTCTTTTTGTATAAGCCGCCGTCAAGCTGCGGTCCGCGCGCTGCGGCCCGATTCGTTCCGGGAGTTTCCTGTTGCCGTCATTCCTGCGCTGGATCGCCTGCCGCGCCATGCTCGCCGCCTGTCTCGCCGGCATCGCCGCCTCGGCGCGGGCCGGCTGCGAGCCCCTGACCGAGGACGGGCACGATTACGTCGCCTGCCGGTTCGACCCGCGCAGCGACGCGCTCTCGCTCTATTGGCGCGGCGCCGACGGCATGCCGCTGGCGACGACCGAACGGCTCGCCGACGCGGTGGCCGCCACCGGCCGCAAGCTGGTCTTCGCCATGAATGCGGGCATGTACGACACCGCGCTCGCTCCCATCGGGCTCTATGTCGAGAACGGCCGCATGCTGCATCGGGCCAATCTGCGCAACGGCGCCGGCAATTTCCATCTCAAGCCGAACGGCGTGTTCTATTTCGGCGACGGCAAGGCGGGGGTGATGGAGACCGGCCGCTTCCTCAAGGCCCGCCTCAACCCCGCCTTCGCCACCCAGTCCGGCCCCATGCTGGTGATCGACGGCCAGATCCACCCCAAGCTCCAGCCGGACGGTGCCTCGGAGAAGGTCCGCAACGGCGTCGGCGTGCGCGACGACGGCACGGTGGTCTTCGCGATCTCGACCGAACCGGTGAGCTTCTACGCCTTCGCCAGGCTGTTCCGCGACCGGCTCGGCACCCAGAACGCGCTCTTCCTCGACGGCTCGATCTCCACGCTCTACGCCCCGCCCCTGCCGCCCGTCGGCGGCTGGCGCAGCCTCGGCCCGATGCTGGGCGTGACCGCCGGGCCCTGAAACGGCCGGCAAACGCCCGAGGCGACCGGCCCAACCGAAGCTATTAGTTTTTGCACTCTTTTCCTGGGGCTCGCTTTTGGCTAAATCACGGTCAAACTCACGTCACATGCAGGAAATGCCATGGCTCCCCGCACGCTCTACGACAAGATCTGGGACGACCACGTCGTCGAAACCGCTCCGGACGGGACGAGCCTGCTCTATATCGACCGCCATCTCGTGCATGAGGTGACGAGCCCGCAGGCCTTCGAGGGCCTGCGCGTCTCCGGCCGCAAGGTGCATTCGCCCCAGCGCACGCTGGCGGTGGTGGATCACAACGTGCCGACGACGGACCGCTCCAAGGGCATCGACGACCCCGAAAGCGCCATGCAGGTCGACACCCTCGCCCAGAACGCGCTCGATTTCGGCGTCGAATATTATTCCGAGCGCGACACGCGCCAGGGCATCGTGCACATCGTCGGCCCCGAGCAGGGCTTCACTCTGCCGGGCACCACCATCGTGTGCGGCGACAGCCACACCTCGACGCATGGCGCCTTCGGCGCCCTCGCCCACGGCATCGGCACCTCCGAGGTCGAGCATGTGCTCGCCACGCAGACGCTGATCCAGAAGAAGGCGAAGAACATGCGCGTCACCGTCGACGGCAAGCTGCCAGACGGCGTGACCGCCAAGGACATCATCCTCGCCATCATCGGCGAGATCGGTACCGCCGGCGGCACCGGCCACGTGCTCGAATATGCCGGCGAGGCGATCCGCGCCCTCTCGATGGAAGGGCGCATGACGGTGTGCAACATGTCGATCGAAGGCGGCGCGCGCGCCGGCCTGATCGCGCCGGACGAGAAGACCTATGCCTATCTGAAGGACCGGCCCAAGGCGCCGAAGGGCGATGCCTGGGAGCAGGCTCTGGCCTATTGGCAGACGCTCTACACCGAGGAAGGCGCCGTGTTCGACCGCGAGGTCCGGCTCGACGCCGCCTCGCTGCCGCCGATCGTCACCTGGGGCACCAGCCCGCAGGACGTCGCCTCGATCACCGGCACGGTGCCCCATCCCGACGATGCCGCCAACGAGCACAAGCGCGTGTCGATCGAGCGGGCCCTCGCCTATATGGGCCTCAAGGGCGGCGAGAAGATCATCGACCTCAAGCTCGACCGCGTGTTCATCGGCTCCTGCACCAATGGCCGCATCGAGGATCTGCGCGCCGTCGCCGGCATCGTCGCCGGCAAGACCGTCAACGCCAATGTCGATGCCATGATCGTGCCGGGCTCGGGCCTGGTGAAGATGCAGGCCGAGGCCGAAGGTCTCGACAAGATCTTCCGCGCCGCCGGCTTCGACTGGCGCGAACCGGGCTGCTCGATGTGCTTGGCCATGAACGCCGACAAGCTGAAGCCGGGCGAGCGCTGCGCCTCGACCTCGAACCGCAATTTCGAGGGACGGCAAGGCTATAAGGGCCGCACGCATCTGGTCTCGCCGCAAATGGCGGCGGCCGCGGCGATCGCCGGCCATTTCGTCGACATCCGCGAATGGGACAAGGCGTCCTTGCACGCCTGAGGCATTTTCCGGAAAAGTCGATGGACTTTTCGATTAAGGAAAGGCGTCCGACCGACGAGTTGGAGAAAATCGCGATTCGGTGAGATCGCGATTGATCCGGGGCGCGGACGTCACCTGCCCCTCCCTTGCGGGAAAGAGGCCTGGATGCGGCGAAGGCGCCACCTTGCGCGAGGTGGCGCCTCGCTCGTTCGGAGCAACGCGCGAAGCCGATCGATGCACCCTGTCCTCCCCTCGCCGGCCGATGCCCGCCGCCTGCCGCCCTTCTCGCAGGGCATGACGATCGGGCTGTTCGGCGGCACCTTCAACCCGCCGCATGAAGGGCACCGCCATGCCAGCCTCGTCGCGCTGACGCGGCTGGGGCTCGACCGCATCTGGTGGCTGGTGACGCCGGGCAACCCGCTCAAGGACAATGACGGGCTGCCGCCGCTCGAAATGCGCGTGGCCGCGGCCCGCCGCATCGCCGCCGATCCGCGCATCGTCGTCACCGGCGTCGAGGCGGCGATCCATACCCGCTACACCTATGACACCATCCGCTGGCTCGCGCGCCGCTGTCCGGGCGTGACCTTCATCTGGATCATGGGCGCCGACAACCTCGCCTCCTTCCATCGCTGGCAGCATTGGCGCGGCATCGCGCGGACCATGCCGATCGCCGTGGTCGCCCGGCCGGGCGCCACCACCAAGGGGCCGCTCGCCAAGGCGGCCCGCGCCTTCGCTCCCTGGCGCCTGCCCGAGCACGCCGCGCGCACCCTCAAGCGCCGCGCGCCGCCGGCCTGGGTGTTCCTCCATGCCCCGCTCGACGCCACCTCGTCGACGGCCCTGAGGGCCAGGGGGGCCGGCCTGGTGCCGAATCGGCCCGAACAGCAAAAATAAGCTGCTCTGCGGGCCTCCCGGGGCCCCTTACGGGCGTCGACGTCATTGAAACGACGCCATTACTTGCTAATATTAAAGCGCAAATGGAATTCGCGGAGGTCCGCGGATATCGATAAGCATGAGGGTTTGCCCCTGACCACGATGGTGAGACGCGAAGCGGATGTCATTCCGCTTCATCCCGTGTCCCGAGCCTCCCGCCCGGACGCCGAAGACACGGTCCGCCTGCTCCTCAAAAGCCTGGACGACATGAAGGCCGAGGAGATTGTGGAAATCGACCTGCGCGGCAAGAGCGCCATCGCCGATGCGATGATCATCGCGACCGGCCGGGTTGCCAGGCATGTTGATGCGATCGCGGATCGCGCGGTGAAAGATCTCAAGGCAGCCGGCGTTCACAATATCCGCATCGAGGGTGTCCCGGTCTGCGACTGGGTGCTGATCGACGCGGGCGACGTGATCGTGCACATCTTCCGGCCCGAGGTCCGTGCCTTCTACAATCTCGAAAAGATGTGGTCGTCCGCCCGGCCGAACGAGATCCGGTCGAGCTGACGTCCGGTGCGGCTTTCGATCTGCGCCGTCGGCCGGCTCAAGGCCGGGCCGGAGCGCGATCTCGTGGCCCGCTATGTCGAGAGGCTGAACGCCGGCGGGCGCAGCCTGGCGCTCGGCCCGCTCGACATCGTCGAAATCGACGAGAGCCGGGCGCGGCGCGCCGAGGACCGCAAGGCGGAAGAGGCTGAAAAACTGCTCGCCGCCGCCGGCGAGGCGCTGGTCGCCGCCCTCGACGAGAACGGCGCCCTTCCCGGCAGCGAGGCCTTCGCCGCGAAGATCGCAGGCTGGCGCGACGCCGGCACGCCATCGCTCGCCTTCCTGATCGGCGGCGCCGACGGCCATGGCGAGGCCGTGAAGGCGAAGGCCGCGATGACCCTCTCCTTCGGCCGGATGACATGGCCGCACCAGATCGTGCGCATCCTCCTGGCCGAACAGCTCTACCGCGCCTCGACCATCATCGCCGGGCATCCCTATCACCGGGTGTGACGGGAGCTATTCCATGGTGGATGGCGGCGCTGCCCCTCACCTCTATCCTCTCCCCGCAAGGCGGGGAGAGGGGGGCACCAGCGTCGCGGTCATGTCTGAACCGCTGCAAGGAGGGATAGATGCGTTCTGTCGATCTTCCGACACATGCACGTGCCCAGCGATTGCGCAGGGACGCTCCGACGGCCGAGAAAATCATCTGGCGTCACCTGAGAAACCGCTCCCTGGCGGGGCACAAATTCATCCGCCAATCTCCGATCGGTCCCTATTTCGTCGACTTCGTCTGCCGGGAGCGAAAGCTCATCGTCGAAGTCGACGGGGCCACGCATTCGACGGCTTCCGAAGTCGCACATGATCTGCTGCGGACGAAATACCTGCAGCAGAATGGATACCGTGTATTGCGAGTATCAAATGCCGCCGTCCGGGAGAGTATCGAGGGCGTGCTCGAGCTGATTCTCGCCGCTATGGAAGAACAGGAAGGTTGATTTTCCGTATTCCGATCGCCGAACACCGAAGCCTCAATCTCCAGGCTGCGAGATGGAGGCCTTTCAGGACCGGCGCGACATCGAAGTCCCCTCTCCCCGCTTGCGGGGAGAGGATAGAGGTGAGGGGCGGCGCGACCTGGAAGGATCAACTAAAGTCCCGTCGCCGCCTTGATCACCGCCTTGGCCTCGTCGCTCGCCCATTCGGCGGGCCCGGCCATTGCGGCGAGGCGGCAGCCCTGGCGGTCGATCACCACCGAGGTCGGCAGGCCCTGGCCGAGGCCTTCGTCCTTCAGGCTCTGCAGGATGCCGGTCGAGGGATCGGCGTAACGGGCGAGCCTGTCGATCTTGTTGTCATCGAGGAAGGCGGCGACCCTGTCCGCATTGCGGGTATCGATATTGACGGCGACGACCTCGAAATCCTTGCCGCCGAGATCGCCCTCCAGCTTGTTGAGCGCCGGCATCTCGCGCCGGCAGGGCACGCACCACGTCGCCCACAGATTGAGGAGCACCGTGCGCCCCTTGAAATCGGCGAGCGACATGCTGGTGCCGTCCGCCCGCTGAAAGCTGATCGGCGGCAGAGGCTGCGGTGCGGCGCTGACATTGAGCGCGGCGATCTGGCCCTTGGCGAGCGGGTCCATTTTCGCGGCGACCGCGGCCGAACCCGGGCAGGCGGCGCTTTCCTGATTGCGGGAACCGTCCTTTGTCCCGTATATCGCCGCCACGCCGGCCACCACGCCGGCCACGACCGCCGCGCCGATCATCCAGCGTGCCGACGATTTCCGCGGCGGCCGCGCCTCGGTTGCTTCGTCCCGGGGAGTTTCGTCCCGAGTGTTTTCGTCCATTGCGAGCCTGTTCAGATGAGCAACAAAATGTGGGGCGGCCGGTTCCAGTCAGGACCCGACGCGCTCATGGAAGAGATCAACGCCTCGATCGACTTTGACAAGCGCCTGTGGGCGCAGGACATTCGCGGATCGCTCGCCCATCTCTCCATGCTCGAAGCGCAAGGCATCGTCGGAACGGCGGATGCCAAGGCCATCAGCGATGGTCTAGAGGCCGTCCGCGGCGAAATCGAGGGCGGGACGTTCACTTTTTCGCGTGCGCTCGAAGACATCCATATGAATGTCGAGTCGCGCCTGGCCGCCATCGCCGGGCCCGCCGCAGGCCGCCTGCATACGGCGCGCTCGCGCAATGACCAGGTCGCCACCGATTTCCGCCTGTGGGTGCGCGACACCATCGACGAGCTCGACGGCCAGCTCGCGGATCTGATGACCGCCCTCGCCGAGAAGGCGCTCGCCTTCCACGATGCGGTGATGCCCGGCTTCACCCATCTGCAATCGGCCCAGCCGGTCACCTTCGGCCACCACCTCCTCGCTTATGTGGAGATGCTCGGCCGCGACAGGGGGCGTTTCGCCGACGCCCGCCGGCGGCTCAACGAGAGCCCGCTGGGCGCGGCCGCCCTCGCCGGCACCTCCTTCCCGATCGATCGGCGCGCCACCGCCGCCGCCCTCGGCTTCGACCGCCCGACGGCCAACTCCATCGATTCGGTGTCGGACCGCGACTTCGTGCTCGAGGCGCTCGCGGCGGCTGCGATCGGCGCCATGCATCTGTCGCGCTTCGCCGAGGAGATCGTGATCTGGACGACGCCGCAATTCGCCTTCGTCGCCCTGTCCGACAAGTTCACCACCGGCTCTTCGATCATGCCGCAGAAGCGCAATCCCGACGCGGCCGAGCTGGTGCGCGCCAAGGCCGGCCGCGTCATCGGCGCGCTCGTCGCGCTGCTCGTGGTGATGAAGGGCTTGCCGCTGGCCTATGCCAAGGACATGCAGGAGGACAAGGAGCAGGCCTTCGACGCGCTGCAGACGCTGTCGCTCGCCACCGCCGCCATGGCCGGCATGGTGCGCGATCTGCGCCCCGACACCGCGCGCATGAAGACAGCCGCCGGCGCCGGCTATGCGACCGCGACCGACCTCGCCGACTGGCTGGTGCGCGAGCTCGGCCTGCCGTTCCGCGAGGCCCATCACGCCACCGGCAGGCTGGTCGGCATGGCCTCGGCGAAGGGCGACGCGCCGCTCGAGAGCCTCACGCTCGCCGAGATGCGCGAGGTCGAGCCTCGCATCCACGAGGGCGTCTACGCGGTGCTGGGCGTCGAGAACTCGGTGCGCAGCCGCACCTCCTATGGCGGCACGGCGCCGGACAACGTCAAGGCCCAGGCGGAGCGCTGGCTGAAGGCGCTGCGTTCGTGAGCGGTGGCCCCCGGCGCGGCAAAATGCCGGCCGGGACACCGGCATTTCGATCGAATCCATGCTACACAGCCTCATGATCAGGAGTTGTCCATGCTAGGCCCCGCGTTCCGTGTCGCACTCGCTCTGGCGCTGATATCCAGCCTCGCCCTTGCCGGCTGCGGCCGCCGCGGCAAGCTCGAGCCGCCGCCGGAGCAGAATGTCCCCGAGAAGGGCGAGGGGACGGGCAAAAAGAAGGACCCCGGCTTCGTCAAGGAGCATAAGGCCCTTCCGATGGATTTCCTGCTGAACTGATCCAAAAATGCACCATTTCACCTATCGCGACGGCGTGCTGCACGCCGAGGACGTGCCGCTGCCGGCGATCGCCGCCGACGTGGGAACGCCGTTCTACTGCTATTCCGCCGCCACCCTGCGCCGCCATTTCAAGGTCTTCGCCGGCGCCTTCGCCGACGTGTCCTCGCTCGTGTGCTATGCGATGAAGGCCAATTCCAACCTGGCCGTGCTGCGCGTACTCGCCGAACTCGGCGCCGGCATGGACGTGGTGTCGGAAGGCGAGCTGCGGCGCGCCCGCGCCGCCGGCGTGCCCGCCGACAGGATCATGTTCTCCGGCGTCGGCAAGCTGGCGCGCGAGCTCGCCTATGCGCTCGACGAGGACATCCTCTGCTTCAATGTCGAATCCGAGCCGGAGCTGGAGCTGCTCTCCCGCATCGCCAGCGCCAAAGGCCGCATTGCGCGCATCTCGCTGCGCATCAACCCCGATGTCGACGCCAAGACGCACCGCAAGATCGCGACCGGCAAGTCGGAGAACAAGTTCGGCATTCCCATCGCCGAGGCGCGCGAGCTCTATGCCCGCGCCGCCAGGCTGCCGGGCATCCGGGTCACCGGCGTCGACATGCATATCGGCAGCCAGATCACGGCGCTGGAACCCTATGATGCCTCGATCGAGCGGCTGGTCGGGCTGGTGCGGCTTCTGCGCGCCGACGGCCATACCATCGACCATATCGATTTCGGCGGCGGCCTCGGCATCCCCTATCGCGACGACAACGAGCCTCCGCCCCATCCCGACGACTATGCCGCCGTGGTCAAGCGCTATGCGCGCGACCTCGACGCCACCCTCGTCTTCGAGCCGGGGCGGCTCATCGCCGGCAATGCCGGCATCCTCGTCTCCGAAGTCGTCTATGTGAAGCAGGGCGAGGGCAAGACCTTCGTCATCGTCGACGCCGCCATGAACGACCTCATCCGGCCGACGCTCTATGACGCCTATCATGCGATCTGGCCGGTGAGGGAGCGCCAGGCCGGCGGCGCCATGATCACCGCCGACGTCGTCGGTCCCGTCTGCGAGACGGGCGACTATCTCGCGCTGGATCGCGCCATTCCCCTGGTCGCCTCGGGCGATCTCGTCGCCGTGATGTCGGCGGGCGCCTATGGCGCGGTGCAGGCCGGCACCTACAACACCCGCCCGCTCGTCCCGGAAGTGCTGGTCGACGGAGACAAGTTCGCCGTCATCCGCAAGCGTCCGACCTATGACGAGATGCTGGGGCTGGACATCATCCCCGACTGGCTCGTGTGAAGCCGATTCAGCCCAGGCGCATTCCAGACTTCTTCATGGTGCCGATGTACATTCAAGACCACGTCATGTACATTTTCTGTCGAGAGACGTGCCATGACTCTTCACATCACCGACCCGGCCGCCGATGCTGCAGCCCGCGAGCTGGCGGCCGTCCGCGGCATTTCCATTACCGAAGCCGTACGGATCGCCTGCCGCGAAATGTTGGCTAGGGATCGCAGGGTTCTGCCGTTGGAAACGAGGCCGCCGTCATTCACAGCCAGATCGATGCAGCACCGGATACAGGTGAGCGTCCCGACAAGGCCTTCTTCGACGGCATGCGGTCCTCGCGCGCGAGCGTTACGGCAAGGGCAGGCATCCGGCAGCCCTGAACATGGGAGACTGCCCGTCCTATGCCGCGGCGCGCCATTTCAACGCTCCGCTATTGTGCAAGGGCAACGATTTCGCGCAGACCGACATCACGCCCGCGTAAACGAAGCTGGCGCGATGTCGGTTCGGAGACGCCGGCAAGCCCGGCAGCTCGGAGAAAAGACGCCCGTCCGTCAGTGCCGGCGGCGGCGGCGCGCCGGGTCTTCGCTGCTCGCCGCCTTGGGCGGGGCGACCAGCGGCCCGATCTCGGCGACCACCTTGGCGGTGTCCGGGCGCTCGGCGCGCTGATGGCTGTCGATGGCCTGCCGCATGGCGGCGAGATGGGCGGGCGAGGTGCCGCAGCAGCCGCCGATGATGCGGGCGCCGGCGTCGACGGCCAGGCGCGCATATTCGGCCATCAGCTCGGGCGTGCCGGAATAATGGATATGGTCGCCGTGGAACTGCGGAATGCCCGCATTGGCCTTGGCGATGATGACGGCATCGGGATCCGCCTCGGTCATCGACAGGATCGAGACCAGCAGATCCGATGCGCCGACGCCGCAATTGGCGCCGACCGCCACCGGACGAGGATCGATGTCCGCGGCGACGCCCGGCATGGAGGCGGGCGGAATGCCCATCATGGTCTTGCCCGCCGTGTCGAAGCTCGCCGTCACCGTATAGGGCATGCCGACCTTCACCGCCGCCTTGGCGGCCGCGCGCATCTCCTCGGCCGCCGACATCGTCTCGATCCAGATGACGTCGGCTCCGCCTTCCTTCAGCCCTTCGATCTGCTCGGCAAAGATCTCGACGGCGTCCTCCTCCGTCAACGGGCCGAGCGGGACGAAGAGATCGCCCGTCGGGCCGACGGAACCGGCCACCACCACCGGCCGGCCGGCGCCGTCCGCCACCTTGCGGGCATTGCGGGCGGCGATGGCGTTGAGTTCCTTCACCCGGCCGTCGAGCTTGTGCAGCGCCAGGCGCCTGCGGTTGTCGCCGAAGGAATTGGTGAGGATGATGTCGGCCCCGGCATCGACGAAGGACTGGTGCAGCGCGAGGATGCGGTCGGGATGCTCGATGTTCCAGATCTCCGGCGGGTCACCGGACATCAGCCCCATCTCGAACAGATTGGTTCCGGTCGCACCGTCGGCGAGCAGCACGGGCTTCTGGGCCAGGAGATCTGTCAGGCGCATGGGAGATCCTTCACGGGAAGACGTGCTTCCAAATAGACCGTTGCGGTCGCGATTCAAGCGGGAATCTCAAACGGCAACGCCGGGACGAGCCCGGCGTTGCAAGCACGAGGAGATGGGCGGTCCCGTCAGTTCGGGATGGCCATCTTCGGATTGGGCGGGAAGAAGGCGCTCTTCTGCGTCCCGCGCAGCAGCGCGATCGCGGCATTGAGCTGGGTGTCGTCCTTCTCCTCGGCCGGGACATAGGCCGACGAACCGCCCTCCTCCGCCTTGTCCGAGCTTTCCAGATGGCCCTTGAGGCCGGCTTCGCCCTTGGTCTGGTCCTTGCCCTGCAGATCGGCCGGCACATTCTCCTGCACCACGATCTCGGGCTCGATGCCCTTGGCCTGGATCGAGCGGCCCGACGGGGTGTAGTAGCGCGCCGTGGTCAGCCGCAGGGCGCCGTTGCCCTGCAGCGGGATGATGGTCTGCACCGACCCCTTGCCGAAGGAGCGCGTGCCCAGGATGGTGGCGCGCTTGTGATCCTGCAGGGCGCCGGCGACGATCTCGGACGCCGAAGCCGAACCGCCGTTCACCAGCACGATCACCGGCTTGCCGTTGGTCAGGTCGCCGGCCCGGGCGGTGAAGCGCTGGATGTCGTCCGGGCTGCGCCCGCGCGTCGACACGATCTCGCCGCGCTCGAGGAACGCATCCGAGACTTCGATCGCCTGGTCGAGCAGGCCGCCGGGATTGTTGCGCAGGTCGACGACATAGCCCTTGATCTTGTCCTGGCCGATATCCTTGCTGAGGCTGTCCAGGCTCTTCTTCAGGCCGTCGAAGGTCTGCTCGGTGAACTGGGTGATGCGGATATAGCCGATATCGTCGCCGATCTTCTTCGAACGGACCGATTTGACCTTGATGACGTCGCGCACGATCTTGACGTCGAACGGCTTGTCCTTGCCGCGCTGGATCTTGAGGGTGATCGGGCTGTTGACCGCGCCGCGCATCTTGTCGACCGCCTGCTGCAGCGTCATGCCCTGGATCGCTTCGCCGTCCAGGGCGGTGATGACGTCACCGGCCAGGACGCCCGCCTTGGACGCCGGCGAATCGTCGATCGGCGAGACGACCTTGAGGACATTGTCCTCCATCGTCACCTCGATGCCGAGGCCGCCGAATTCGCCCTTCGTCTGAACCTGCATGTCCTGGAAGCTCTTGGCATCCATGTAGCTGGAATGCGGGTCCAGCGAGGAGAGCATGCCGTTGATGGCGGCTTCGATCAGCTTGGAGTCGTCGGGCTGCTCGACATAGTCGGTCCGCACCCGCTCGAAGACGTCGCCGAAGAGGTTGAGCTGCTTGTAGGTGTCCGTGACGGCAGCATTGGCGCCGCCCATCAGGGCAAGCGGCTGCGTCGCCGCGATTGTCACGACAGCGCCGAGTGCGACACCGCAGAATAGAATGGGAAGCTTGCGAATCATCCGCGTGCCTTCTCGCCTTGATTGGACCACCAGGGGGTGGGATCTATGGAAACGCCGTCTTTCCTGAACTCGATATATAGGGTGGGCTTGGCGGCGCTTGAAGCACCCGTCAGCGCCACTTTCGCCACATCGGCGTCGGAGATCGTCCCGTTTCCCACGATTTTGTCAGCTCCCATGGCGGCAACCGGTTCGCCCGTCAAGACGAACTGACCAAGGCCGACATTGATTTTGTCCATGCCGGCCATCACGACATGGTACCCGCCACCCGCATTGATGATCAAGAGCCGCCCATAAGAGCGGAATGTGCCGGCGAAGACAACCCAGCCGTCGCAGGGCGCGGTGACGCCCGCCTCCGGCGCGGTGGCGATCGTCAGGCCCTTCTCCTGGCCGCCACTGCCGTCATCGGCGCCGAAATCGCGCAGGACCGTGCCGGAAACCGGCAGATTCAGCATTCCCTTCGCCTGTTCGAACGGCAGGGCCGGTGCCAGGCGGCTCGGATCGTGCAGGGCCGCCAGCGAGGCCTTGGACGGCGGCGCGCCGGCATTCTGGTTCGCCGTGGCGGCGCCGGCGCTCCTGGCCGCCTGCTGCGCCGGGCCGTTGTCGCGCTCCATGCGGGCAATCAAATCTTTGAGATTGGCGGCCTGCTGGGCGAGGGAGGAGGCGTGGGCCTGCTCGGCAGCCAGCGTCGTCTCCTCCTGCGCCAGCACCTTCTGGCGTTCCTCCACCAATAGTTCGGTGCGCGTGCGGTTCTCGGCGAGCGCCTCCAGCGCCTGCCTCAGCGTGTCGCGCTGGGCCGTGATCTCGGCGCGCACCCGCGCCAATTCCTTCAGATTGCCGATCAGCACCTCGGTCTCCTGGCGCATCTCGGGCAGGACGATGCCGAGCAGCATCGCCGTCCGCACCGCCTGGAGGGCGTCGTCGGGGCTGACCAGCATCGCCGGCGGCGGATTGCGCCCCATGCGTTCGAGCGAGGCGAGCACCTCGACCAGCAGGCCGCGCCGGCTCTGGAGGGAGACGCGGATATTGTCCTCGTTGCTGTCGAGCGAGGCCAGGCGGGCCTCGGCCGTCAGGGCCTTCGCCTCGGTGTCCTGCGTGCGGTTGCCGGTATCGACCAGCTGCTGGTGCAATTTGTCGCGATCGGCCCCCAGGGCCTGGATCTCCCTGCGCAGGCGTGCAACCGTCTCGTCCGAGAGCTTCATCTGGCCCTGGATCAGCGCGAGGTCGCCGCGCCGGGCAGCGACGTCCCGGGCCGGATCGGAAGGGGTTTGGGCGGGCGCCGCGGCAAGCGGGTCGGCCGTGGCGGCCGGCATCGTGCCTGCGAGCGCGGCCATCACCGTGCCGGCCAACCCCAGCCTTCGAAATGCGCAGAATCCATCCATGCCGAATAAATGCAGCCGATATGATTAACGAACCTTCACTCGCTGCCTCTATGCTGGCCCGCCATCGGGTCTTTTATGGGGCGTGATGAGCGCCGCCGGACGGGCCGGCCCCGAACGGGAAGTTGATCGCGAACGGACGTGCCCCGATGGATTTCCGGCGGCAATGCCGGTACAGGACAGGAAATCATGCGGGAACCCCATGCTGCGCCGCTTCTATGACTGGATGATCCATCTCTCCGAGAGTCGCTTCGCGGTCTGGGTGCTGGGTTTCATCTCCTTCGCCGAAAGCTCGTTCTTTCCGTTCCCGCCCGACATCATGCTGGTGCCGATGTCGGTGGCGCAGCCCAGGAAGGCCTGGTTCTATGCCACCGTCTGCACCATCACCTCCGTGGCGGGCGGCATCGTCGGCTATGCGATCGGCGCCCTGCTCTACGAGACGCTCGGAGCCTGGCTGATCAGCGCCTACGGCTATGAGAACGGCGTCGAGCAGTTCCGCTGCCTCTATGCGGAATGGGGCACCTGGATCATCCTCATCAAGGGCCTGACCCCGATCCCCTACAAGATCGTGACGATCACCTCCGGCTTCGCCGGCTACAGCCTGTTCTGGTTCGTGGTGTTCTCCGCGATCACCCGCGGCGCCCGTTTCTTCATCCTCGCCGGCATCCTCAACTATTTCGGAGCGCCGCTGCGGGCCTTCATCGAAAAACACCTGACGCCGGTCGTCATCGGCTTCGTGCTGTTCCTCGGCGCCGGCGTTCTCGCTTCCCATTATCTGTTCACGCCGGGAACCACATGCCATTAGCGCCCGCCCAGCCCCGCAGCCGAACCGGCGCCTATGCCGCCCTTCTCGCGGGCTTGATCGCCCTTGCCGTCATCCTCGCGGCCCTGGTGCTGCAATACGGCTTCGGCTACGCGCCCTGCCCCCTCTGCCTGCAGCAGCGCTGGCCCTATTACATCGGCGCGCCGGTGGCCATCCTCCTCGGCCTGTTCGGCGGCAACCTGCCGCCGAAGGTCATGGCCGCGCTGCTGGTGCTGCTGGCCGCGCTCTTCGCGTATGGCGCCGCGCTCGGCGTCTACCAGGCCGGTGCCGAGTGGAACTTCTGGCTCGGGCCGAGCGACTGCTCGGCCGGCAATTCCGGTGCCAACCCGTCGGATGTCGGCGGCCTGCTCGATGCCATCAACACCTCCACCGTGGTGTCCTGCACCAATCCGCGCCTGCGCATCCTCGGCGTCTCGCTGGCCGGCTGGAACGCGGTGGTGATGGCCGTGCTCGTCGTCGTCACCCTCCATGGGGCGTGGCGGACCGCCAAGGCGCGGTGATCGCCACCCGGCGCGTCAGATCACGTTGAGCTCGAACACCGGCCGGTTCTCGACCACGCGCCCATAGCCGAACACGCCGAGATCCAGCGTCTCGAAGCGGCCGGCGGTGATCAGTTCGGCGAGCGCGCGGCCGGCGGCGGGCGACTGCTGCAGGCCATGGCCGGAAAACCCGTTGGCGAAATAGAAGTTCGGCATCGCCGGATGCGGGCCGATGATCGCGTTCTGGTCGAGCGTGTTGTATTCGTAATGCCCGGCCCAGGCCCGCACGAGCCTGAGCTCCTCCATTGCCGGGACCTGGGCGGCGAGCGCCGGCCAGATGACGTCCTCGAACAGGGCATGGTTCACGTCGAAATCGCCGTCCGCCCGCGGATCCTGCGTCTCGTCCTCGGCGCCGCCGCAGATATAGACCTCGCCTTCCGGCCGGATGTAGATGCCGCCGGGATCGACCAGCATCGGCATGCCCGGCAGCGGCGTGCGGCAGCGCACCACGAACACCGAGCGCTTGCGCGGCTCGACCGGCAGCGCCAGCCCCGCCATGGCGGCGACGGTGCCGGCCTGCGGGCCGGCGGCGTCGACGAGCACGCCGCAGGCCAGCCGCCCACCCGATTTCAGCCTCACCGCGCTCGCCCGTCCGGCCTCGTGCTCGATGCCCACCACTTCGTCGCGCAGATAGACGGCGCCCGCCTCGCGCGCCGCCTTGCGGAAGAGATCGAGCAGGGAATGGGCGTCGAACCAGCCCTCCCCGCTCTGCCCATAGGCGCCGGCGGCGATGTCCTCGACATTCAGCCAGGCGAAGCGCTGCTTGAGCGCCTCCGGCCCGAGCAGCACCACATCGGCTCCCTCCGCCTGCTGGACGCGCCAGTTCTGTTCCAGGATCGGCTTGCCCGCCTCGGTGGCGAGGAGCAGATAGCCGCCCTCGTGGAAACCGACATCCGCCGAGGGCCCAAAGCGCTCCTTGAGGGTGCGGATGACCTCGAGCCCGAACAGGCTCATGCGGATGTTCTCCGGCGTCGAGAACTGCTGGCGGATCGAGGCGGCCGAGAGCGTCGTCGAGGAGAAGGCGTAGGTCGGATCGCGTTCGACCACCGTGACCGAGCCGGCATAGCCCAGCTTCGCCTTGAGGAAATAGGCGGTGGCCGAGCCGATGGCCGCGCCGCCGATGATCACGATGTCGGAAGAGGAGGATGTCACGTCGAGCCTGCCTGTGAGAAAGCCGGACGTTGCGGGCGCCGGCCCGTTTTCCTATGATCGCGGCATGGCATCGCGCAAGTGCTTCCATGACCGCACCGCTCCCATGCCGATGCTTCCCCTGACGGAAGGCCGGCCGGGGGAGCGCGCATCGTGAGCGGATGGAAGCCGCGCCCGGCCGGTGGCCTGCCCGACGGGCTCGTCCTGTTCGACGGCGTGTGCGTGCTGTGCTCGGGCTGGGTCCATTTCATCCTGCCGCGCGATCCGGCCGGACATTTCCGCTTCGTCGCCGTCCAGAGCGCGGCCGGCCTCGTCCTCGCCGAGCGCTTCGGCCTGTCACCCGGCGATCCGCAGACCGTCGCCGTGGTCGGCGGCGGCCTCGTCCATTTCAAGGGCGACGCCCTGCTCGCGGTCCTGGACCATCTGCCGGGGTGGCGATGGACGCGGATCCTCAGGGGAGTGCCGCGTCCGATCCGCGACTTTGCCTATGATCGCGTCGCCCGCAACCGCTACCGCTGGTTCGGCCGGCGCCAGGCTTGCCTCCTGCCGGGGCCCGGCGAGCGCGGCCGCTTCATCGACGATCCGGCGGCCCTCGCCGGCACCGGCACGGCCGCTGCGGCATGATCGACGTCGACATCACCATCCGCCGCGCCGGCTTCGTGCTCGATGCCGCCTTCACCGCGGATGGCGGGCTCACAGCGCTATTCGGCCGCTCGGGCTCGGGCAAGTCGACCCTGCTCAACGCCGTGGCCGGCCTCGTCCGGCCCGAACGCGGCCATATCCGCGTCGGCGGCACGGCTTTGTTCGAAGCCGGCAGGGTCTTCGTGCCGCCGCACCGCCGGCGCATCGGCCTCGTCTTCCAGGACGCCCAGCTCTTTCCGCACCTCACCGTGCGGCAGAACCTCGACTTCAGCAGCTGGTTCGGCCGGGCGCGGTCCGAACGGCTCGACTTCGACATGGTGGTCGGCGTGCTCGGCATCGCGCCCCTGCTCGGCCGGCGGCCCGGCTCCCTGTCCGGCGGCGAGAAGCAACGCGTGGCGATCGGCCGGGCCCTGCTGGCTGCGCCCCGGCTCCTGTTGATGGACGAGCCGCTCGCCGCCCTCGACGCGCCGCGCAAGCTCGAGATCCTGCCGCTGATCGAGCGCGTCCGCGACGAGATGCGCGTACCCATCCTTTATGTGTCGCATGCCGTGGAGGAGGTGGCGCGCCTCGCCAGCCGCATCGTGCTGCTCGAGGCAGGCCGGGTGGCGCGCGTCGGATCGCCGCAGGACGTGCTGGCGCCGCTGTCCGGGCAGCCGCCGGCGGGATCGCTGCTGAACGCCCGTTTCGATGCGGTATCGCTGCTCACGGCACGGGTGCTGTCCTATGACGAGCGCTACGGATTGAGCACGCTCGACCATCCGGCGGGCCGGATCAGCATTCCCGGGCGGGCCGGGCCTCCCGGCGCGGCCATGCGCGTGGTGGTGCGCGGCAGCGACGTGTCCCTCGCCATGCGCGCGCCGCAGGACGTCAGCATCCGCACCATGCTCGCCGGCCGCGTCACCGGGATCGCCGTCGACGAAGGCCCGGTCGCCCGCGTCGACCTCGCTTTGGCCGGCGGCGACAGGCTTTCGGCCTTCGTCACGCGCAACGCCGTCGACGAACTCGGCCTCGCCCAAGGCGGGGACGTGGTGGCGATGATCAAGGCCGCGTCGATCGACGCGCGGTGACGTCACACCGGCCGTGCCGCCCAGGGGTCGAGCGTCCCGACGCCCATGGGCATGAAATCCTTCACGTTCCTCGTCACCACCGTCATGGCGTGGACGAGCGCCATGGGATTGCCGAGCGACGGCCGCAGAGGATTCAGCGCGCCTTCGCTTCGTCGAGCCAGCGCTCGGCCGCCTCGCGGTGGCGCGGATGGATCGAGCCGGCGATCATGCGCAGCGCGGCATAGAGGATCGCCGCATCGTCGGTATAGCCGAGCCCGACGACGAAATCGGGAATGACGTCGACGGGAAACACGAAATAGGCGAGCGCCGACGCGAGCACGACGCGGACCCGCAGCGGCGTCTGGCGGTCGAGCACCGCATAATAGGCGGCGAGCAGGTCGGCGGCGAAAGGCACATGCGCCAGCACGCGCCTCAGCTTGGGGAGGAAGTCGGCGCGCAACGCCTCCTCGCGCCGCGCGAAGCCGGCATCCGACGCATTCTCGCCATGACCATGGTTCGCCATTCGCCGCTCCTTCGACTCACGATGTGGCCCCCGCGGCAGCGGATTCAAGACCGGCGCCGCCGCGCCCGCTGCGACTGCATGCAAAATCGGAAGGGCAGGACAGATTTGCGACGCTTTGCATTGCGTCCGGCGGTATGAAGGGATATCGCATCGCAACGAGATTATAACGGATCGAAACTGGAGGCTTTTTCCCGATGGCCGATCCAAACGTGCCAGCCGACCGTCCCAGGGCCTGGGCGGACAGGCCCCTGTCTCCGCATCTTCAGGTCTATCGCTGGCCCATCACCATGACGATGTCGATCCTGCATCGCGCCACCGGGATCGCCCTCTATGCCGGAACGCTGCTGCTGGCCTGGTGGCTGCTCGCCGCCGCGACCAGTTCGCAGGCCTTCGGCCTGATGCAATGGTTCATCGGCAGTCCCATCGGCCTCCTCATCCTCCTCGGCTATACCTGGGCGCTGATGCACCACGCGCTGGGCGGGATCCGGCATTTCATCTGGGATCTCGGCCATGGCCTCGGCCCGGGTGACCGCGACCGCATCGCCAGGGCCAATCTGATCGGCTCGATCGTGCTGACGCTGCTGTTGTGGATCGTCGGCTACTGGGCCCTCGGCGGCACGAATTGAGGCACGACATGTCGAAGACGCCCAGCCTGAAGACCCCTCTCGGCCGCGTGCGCGGCCTCGGCTCGGCCCGGTCCGGCACCCGCGATTTCTGGCGCCAGCGCCTGACCGGCGTCGCCATGGTGCCGCTCACCGTCGCCTTCGTGCTGACGGTGATCTATCTCGCCCGGGCGAGCCAAGCCACCGCGATCGCCACGCTGAGCTCGCCGCTGATCGCGATCCTTTTGTTTTTGTTCATTGTCGCCGGCATCGTCCATATGCGGATCGGCATGCAGGTGATCATCGAGGATTATGTCCATGACGAGACGATGAAGATCGTCGCTGTCATGGCCAACACCTTCTTTTCGCTCCTCGTGGGTGCGGCCTGCATCTACGCCTTGCTGAAATTGAATTTCGGGATTTGACCCAGATGGCCGACGGCTCCGTCAATCAGCCTGCCTATGGCGGCAAAGCATATGACATCACCGACCATACCTACGATGTCGTGGTCGTCGGAGCCGGCGGCGCGGGACTGCGCGCCGTGGTCGGCTGCTCGGAGGCGGGATTGCGCACCGCCTGCATCACCAAGGTGTTCCCGACCCGCTCCCACACCGTCGCCGCCCAGGGCGGCGTCGCCGCCTCGCTCGGCAATATGGGCCGCGACGACTGGCGCTTCCACATGTACGACACCGTCAAGGGTTCGGACTGGCTGGGCGACCAGGACGCCATCGAATATCTGGTCCGCAACGCGCCGGCCGCCGTCTACGAGCTCGAGCATTGGGGCGTGCCCTTCTCGCGCACCGAGGACGGGCGCATCTACCAGCGTCCCTTCGGCGGCATGACCACCGATTTCGGCAAGGGCATCGCCCAGCGCACCTGCGCCGCCGCCGACCGCACCGGCCACGCCATCCTGCACACGCTCTACGGCGCCGCCCTCAAGCACAGTGCTGAGTTCTTCGTCGAATATTTCGCCATCGACCTCATCATGGACGAGGAAGGCGCGTGCCGCGGCGTCGTCGCGCTCAAGATGGACGATGGCACCCTCCACCGTTTCCGCTCGCACCGCACCATCCTCGCCACCGGCGGCTATGGCCGCGCCTATTTCACCGCCACCTCGGCCCATACCTGCACCGGCGACGGCAACGCCATGGTGCTGCGCGCCGGCCTGCCGCTGCAGGACATGGAGTTCGTGCAGTTCCATCCGACCGGCATCTACGGCGCCGGCTGCCTGATCACCGAAGGCGCGCGCGGCGAAGGCGGCTATCTCACCAATTCCGAAGGCGAGCGCTTCATGGAGCGCTACGCCCCGTCGGTGAAGGACCTCGCCCCGCGCGACATGGTCTCGCGCGCCATGACGATGGAGATCCGCGAGGGCCGTGGCGTCGGCAAGCTCAACGACCACATCCATCTCCATCTCGACCATCTCGATCCGAAGATCCTGCATGAGCGCCTGCCGGGCATCTCCGAATCCGCCCGCATCTTCGCCGGCGTGGACCTGACCAAGGAGCCGATCCCCGTGCTGCCGACCGTGCACTACAACATGGGCGGCATCCCCACCAATTATCACGGCGAGGTCCTGACCAAGAAGGGCAGCGATCCGGACGCCGTGGTGCCCGGGCTGATGGCGCTCGGGGAAGCGGCCTGCGTCTCGGTCCACGGCGCTAACCGCCTCGGCTCGAACTCGCTGATCGACCTGGTGGTGTTCGGGCGGGCGGCGGGCCTGCGCTGCGCCGAGATGCTGAAGCCCGGCGAGAAGCACGCCGATTTGCCGGCCAATTCGGCCGAGCTGGCGCTGTCGCGCCTCGACCGCCTGCGCTACGCGTCGGGCAGCACCGCCACGGCGGAACTGCGCCTGAGCATGCAGCGCGTCATGCAGAACGACTGCGCCGTCTACCGCACCGGCGAATCGCTCGCCGAAGGCAAGGCCAAGATCCACGACGTGTGGCAGGCCGCCGACGATGTCCGCGTCACCGACCGCTCGCTGATCTGGAATTCCGATCTCATCGAGACGCTGGAGTTCGACAATCTGATCGCGCAGGCCGTCGTCACCATGGACGGCGCGGAGAACCGCACCGAAAGCCGCGGCGCCCATGCGCGCGAGGACTTCCCGGACCGCAACGACAAGGACTGGATGAAGCACACGCTGGCCTGGGCCGACGGCCACAGCCGGACGGTGACCATCGACTATCGGCCGGTGCATGCCTACACGATGTCGAACGATATCCAGTACATCGAACCGAAGGCCCGCGTTTACTGAATTCCCGCGGGCGGACGTCATCCTTCCATCGATATTTCAAGACACCTTGCCGCAGATCCCGAAGAGACCTGATCCATGGTTCAGCTGACACTTCCCAAGAATTCGCGCGTCACGGACGGCAAGGTCTGGCCCAAGCCCGAGAACCAGGACCATCTGAAGGAATTCAGGATCTATCGCTACGATCCCGATACCGGCGCCAATCCGCGGACCGATACCTATTTCGTCGACCTCGGCGATTGCGGGCCGATGGTCCTGGACGCGATCATCTGGATCAAGAACAATGTCGACCCGACCCTGACCTTCCGCCGTTCCTGCCGCGAAGGCATCTGCGGCTCCTGCGCCATGAACATCGACGGCGCCAACACGCTCGCCTGCACCAAGGCGATGAGCGACATCAAGGGCACGATCAAGATCTATCCGCTGCCGCATCTGCCGGTGGTCAAGGACCTCGTGCCCGACCTCACCCGCTTCTATGCCCAGCATGCCTCCATCGAGCCCTGGCTGAAGACCGATACGGCGATGCCCGAGAAGGAGTGGCGCCAGTCCCGCGAGGATCGCGAGAAGCTGGACGGGCTCTACGAATGCATCCTGTGCGCCTGCTGCTCGACCTCCTGCCCGAGCTACTGGTGGAACGGCGAGCGCTATCTCGGCCCGGCAGTGCTGCTCCAGGCCTATCGCTGGCTGATCGACAGCCGCGACGAGGCGACCGGCGAGCGTCTCGACGATCTCGAGGACCCCTTCCGCCTCTATCGCTGCCACACCATCATGAATTGCGCGCAGACCTGCCCGAAGGGCCTCAACCCGGCCAAGGCGATCGCCGAGGTCAAGAAGCTGATGGTGACGCGGCAGGTCTGACCCGGCGGCCGCCGATGGCTGCGCTAATGCGTCGGACCCGTGATGTCGACATCGGCCTCGGGTTCGGCGGATCGGCGCGGCTGCAGGCGCGGCGAAGGGGCCGCGGGCACGGTGGCGGGGACGTGCAAGGTGAGCTTGGGCAGATGCAGCGCCGTCTCGACGCGGTCCGCCGGCGACGCGGTGGCCAGGGTCGACAGGGCGACCAGCACGGCATAGGCACCCGAGGCGGCCATCGAACATCTCCGGCATTCATCGCAACCGGCCGAATTATCGCGGAACGGAATGAATGGATGGTTACCGCGGGCGCTGGTCGGCAGGAATTATGACTGAATCCGCCGGTCATTCACCGTCGGCGCATCCGGCGCACGGCCCCTGCCTCCGAGGCGGATCGGCATGGCGGCGGCCTGGACGGGCCGAGGGAGGACGGCGGTGCCAAACCTTCCATTCCCGCTGTCGAAGCGCATTGCAATCTGGTATTGACGCATCGTGCCCCTGATTTGGACCGGATGGATCAATGAAGCTTTCTGCCCTGGCGATTATTCCCTGTGCCTTGGCTCTCGCCTCATGCGAGTCGACGAGCCGTTTCGATGGCATGTTCGGTTCGTCTCCCCGTCCCGTCGCTTCACGTCCGCATCCTGTCGGGGCGCCGGAACCGCTGATCGCGGCCCCTACGGAACCGGTTTCCTCCGAACCGCTGCCGCCCGTCGGCGGCAGCGTGGCACCGGGGTCCTCCGTTGCCGTGCAGCCCGGCGGCATGGCGCCGTCTTCCCAGAATCAGGTCGCCCTGCAGGCGCCCCCGCCGCCGGTCTCGACGGGCGGCATCGCCGGCAGCTGGAGGATCTCGGACGCGGCCCGCGGCAGCTGCGGCATCTCCTTGACGCGCCAGACCCTGCTCGACGTCTATCGCGCCACCCCCTCGGGGTGTCAGGCAGGCTCGCTCGCCAAGGTGAACGCCTGGCAGCAGCGGGGACAGGAGATCGATCTCCTCGAGCCCGGGGGACGCACGGCGGTGCGCCTGTTCCCGACCAGCGACGGCGCCTATGAGGGCGCTGCCACCATGTCGGGCGCCAAGATCCGCATGACCCGGTAGCAAGGCCGCTCCGCCGTCCCGCGGAAATGGGCGCGCGAACGTCGCGCCCTTCGAGGCGGGCAGGGAGAGGCGCCACCCGCCATCGCCGTCGAGGCCGGGGGAAGGTGTCATTTCGAAAAATTGACGGATTCGGGTGCCGCCCGGCAGATCTGTCTTGTCGGGACGGAGGCTGCCGGCCCGCCCCTTCCAACCTCGCTTTGCGCGGCCTCCCGCCATCGGTGAAGAGCCTTCCGCGCAACATCCTGGGTCGCGCCCGATGCGTTCCTGACCTGTGGCCGTCGCGCCCGGAATGACCTTCAATTTCCAAACGCGCTTGCGCGCGCCGGTCACGCCCCCGCAAGGGCCGGCGCCGGTGTTTCCGGCCTCTCGGCGTCCAGCGCCGGGACGCGGCCGAGCGGATGGATCAGGGTGTCGTGCGCGGTCAGGAAATAGCGCCGGGCGACATCGAGATAGCCGTCATAGACCAGGCCGCCATTGTCCCTCACCAGCCTGGCGCGATGGGCGCGATACCATGCCGGGATCTGGTACCAGGGCATCGTCGGCTGTTCGTGATGCACGACATGAAGGTTGTTGTAGAGGAACAGCAGCCCGAGCACCGGCGCGTTCTCGACGATGGCGGTGCGTTCGTCGACCTCGCTTTCGGCGCGGTGCTCGGCATAGGAGCGCACCAGCATCAGCGCCGTGCCCGGATAGACGATGGCGACGAAATACAGCAGCGGGTTGAGGCCGCAGGCGAAGACCAGCCACGCCAGCACGACGGCCAGCTGCAGCGCATGCCCCGCCCAGATGCGGCGATGCATCGCATTTCCCTGCCAGACGAGGCGGGCCTCGCGCTGCACGAAGCAATAGATCGAGCGCGCCGGGCCGATGGTGATCCGCCCCAGGAAGGTCGCGTTGGCCCGCACCGCCAGCGCATGCAGCAGGCCGAGCCGGTCCCACTGCTCCTGCGTCCAGTAATGCGATTCCGGATCGTCGAGGGGATCGGTCAGCCTTTCGTCCCGATGATGCACCAGATGGCTGATGCGGTAGGATTCGTAGGGCAGCCACAGCAGGAGCGGCCAGCAGCCGACGAGGCGGTTGACGGCCCGGCTGGCGGTGGGGTGGCCGTGGATGATCTCATGCTGCAGCGACGCGTGCCAGGCGACCGTCCATGCGCCGAGCGGAATCCACAACCATAGCGGGAAAAGGGTGTGAAAATAGGTCAACACCCCCCAAAAACCATAGATTGTCCCCGCCAGCGCCACCGTCGGCCATTCGATCGGCCGCCGGACCCGCGCAATCCGCATTCCCGCCTTACGCATTCAAATTGCTCCAGAATACAAGGCAGAATGGGACGAATCGCTAAATCACACAAGGATGCTGTTATCTCTGAACATTGACATTTGTCGCCTTCTGTTTCTAAGTGTTGGTTATCGTCCTCTTTGTTGATTTTCATAAACATCGGCACACACCATGGCTCATCCGACGGCTGCGCAAGGCTTCCGCGACAGGCTCGAACGCGTGATCGCGCAGGCCGGCCTCAATCAGGCGGGCTTCGCCCGGCATGTGGGAATCGACCGCTCGACGCTGTCGCAGCTGCTGTCGGCCGACAATGACCGCCTGCCCCGGGCGGAGACCCTGGTGGCCATCGCCAAGGGCTGCCGCATCTCCATCGACTGGCTTCTGGGCCTCAGCCAGCGCGAGCAGGTCGGTGCGGAACTGGTGGAGGCCGTCCTCACCATCGAGACCCAGGCCCACGCTCCCTTCGACGAGCGCTTCCTGCGCTGGCACGCCGAAGCCGCCGGGCGGAAGCTGCGCACCGTGCCGATGTCCTTCCCCGACTTCATGAAGACCGACGAGGTGATGCGGTTCGAATATGCCGCGGCGCTGGGCCCGGAGCCCAATCCGCTGCTGACGGAGCGCCGCCGCCATATCATCGCCTCCATCCGCGACGGCGGCGAGATGGAAGCCTGCGTCTCCCTCCAGGCGCTGCAGGCCTTCGCCGAAGGCCGCAGCCAGTGGCAGGGGCTCGACGCCCCGGCCCGCCACGCCCAGCTCAATGCCATGGCGGCGCTGACGGACGAGCTCTATCCGACCCTGCGCCTCCACCTCTACGATCTCAGGCAGACCTATTCGGCGCCCTTCACCGTGTTCGGCCATTCGCGGGCGGCGGTCTATCTCGGCCCGACCTATCTCGTGCTCAATGCGAGCGAGCATATCCGCATGCTGACCCGCCGCTTCGACGACATCGTGCGGAGCGCGTCCATCCAGCCCCACGCCACCGCGGCGTTCCTGCGGGATCTCGCCGCCCCCCTCCCCGTCCGGCCGCTGTCGTTGATGAACGCAGGCTGAACGGACACTTGCGGCGGCATTCACACAGCGGCCGCTAGGATGGCGATCGGTCCGGTCTGGAGATGCATCATGTTCCGCAGAGCTCTGCTCGGCGTCATTGCCGGCCTCTTCCTGACCGGGGTGGCCCTGGCTCAGGACGCCCCCCTCTTCCGAGGCGCTCCCTTCGGCTTGATCCGCCGACTGCCTGCCCTGCCGCCGCCTCCGGCCGACGAATTGCCGCCGCCTCCCCTCCCGCGGGGCGGAGGGCCCCCGCCGGCCTATGCCGACCTGCTGCCGCCACGCGCCATCATCGGCAGCCTGTTCCGGCGCGGCTATCGCGATGTCGAGATCAAGCGCGTGCGGGGCGGCAGCTATATCGTCGTCGCCGGCGATCAGGACGGCGGTCGCGTCCTGATCGTGGTCGACGGCCGCACCACCGAGATTACGGGCCTGCGGCGGATCGGCTGGGATCATCCGCCCCGCCAATGGAGCGACGACGATTGGTCGCCGCCGCGGCCCTGGAGTGGTCCACGCTGGTAAGATGTCTGTACGGCGTGATTCCGGAGCGGTCCGGCAGCCCGCCTGCGCCCTCGGTGCAGGCGGGCTCGTTCGCCCTCAGCATGGGTGCGCGGCCGGCCTGAAAGATGCTATGGAGCGGCTTCCCTCCTCGCCTCCGGGGTTTCATGCCGCTGTTCGACTGCCCCGAAAATCCCTGTCCCGCCGGTGCCGTGGTCGAGATGATCAAAGCGCGGGACGGCATCACGCTGCGCACTGCGCGCTGGGCTTCGCTGTCCCCCCGGCCGAAGGGAACGGTCTGCCTGTTCCAGGGCCGGTCGGAATTCATCGAGAAATATTTCGAGGTGATCCGCGACCTGCGCGCCCGCGGCTTCGCGGTGGCGACGCTCGACTGGCGCGGCCAGGGCGGATCGGACCGCCTGCTGAGCGATCCTCGGCTCGGCCATATCGGCGACTTCCGGGATTTCGGCCGGGACGTCGAGGCTTTCGTCCGCCAGATCGCCCTGCCCGAATGTCCGCCGCCCTTCTACGGGCTCGCCCATTCGATGGGTGCCGCCATCCTCTTCGACACCCTGCCACCCGGGGCGTCCTGGTTCGAGCGCCTCGCCGTCACTGCGCCGATGATCGACATCGGCGGCAAGCCGCCCGCCGCCCGGCTGACGGCCCGTGTGCTCAGCCTCGCCGGCCTGTCGGAGCGCATCGTGCCGGGCTGGTCGCCGCATCCGGTCGCGCTGAAGCCGTTCCTGGGCAATCCCGTCACCTCGGACCCGCTGCGCTATGGCCGGGCCGCTATCGTCGCCGAGCGCGCGCCCGCGCTCGCCATCGGCGGGCCGACCATCGGCTGGGTCCGGGCGGCATTCGTGGCGATGGACCGGCTGCTGGATCCCCGCTTCGGCGCGGACTGGCGCATCCCCGTGCTGGCCTTCCTCGCCGGCGAGGACCGGGTGGTGTCGTCCTCGGCGGCCGAGCATTTCACCGCAAGGCTGCGCGCGTCCCGCACGCTGACGCTGCCGGGAGCCCGGCACGAGATCATGCAGGAACGCGACGACATCCGGAACGCCTTCTGGGCCGCCTTCGACGCCTTCGTGCCGGGATCGCAGCCCTGAAGCGGGAGGGCCGGGGCCGCTGCCCTGCGATGCCTCAGGCCTCGAACGAGGCCTGCAGCAAAGCGAGCGCTGCCGCATGGACCCGCGCATCCCCGGCGGCGACGATGCGCCCGCCTGCCTGGGCCGGACCGCCGTCCCAGGTGGTGATGACGCCGCCCGCCCCCTCGATGATCGGAATCAGGGCAGTGATGTCGTAAGGCTGGAGGCTGGCCTCGATGATGAGGTCGACGAGCCCCATCGCCAGCATGGCATAGGCGTAGCAGTCGCCGCCATAGCGCGAGAGCTTCACCTTCTCCTCGATGACGGAAAAGCGCACCTGCTCGGCGGGCGCCATCAGGCGCGGCGTGGTGGTGTAGAGCACCGCGTCGGCGAGGGTGGCGCAGGGACGGGTGCGCAGCACGCGTTCGCCGCCGGGACCGCGATATTTGGCCGAACCGCCGTCGCCCGAAAAGCGCTCGCGGGTGAAGGGCTGATGCATCATGCCGTAGCAGGGCTGCCCGTTGCGCAGCAGCCCGATCAGCGTGCCCCAGCCGACCATGCCGGAAATGAAGGATTTGGTGCCGTCGATCGGGTCGAGCACCCAGACGAACTCGGCATCGAGCCGCTCGGAGCCATATTCCTCCCCCATCACGCCATGGGTGGGAAAGGTCGCCCGGATCTTCTGGCGGATCGCCGCCTCGGCCGCGCGGTCGGCCTCGGTGACCGGATCGAAATCGACCCCGCCCGACTTGTCCTCGACGCCGAGAGCCGAACGGAAGAACGGCATGATCGTCGTGCCCGAGACGTTCGCCAGCTCATCCACAAAAGCTTCGAAATCCACCGGCGCCATCGCTTTTTCTCCCGCTCCCGGACGCTGCATCCGGCAGCCCGCGCCGACTTCCACTAGAGCAAACCCCTATGCGCGGAAACACCTTTTTGCAGCGGGCCGCCGCCGGGCGGAAATGCGCAGGCCCCCTGAGCCGCCGGCGTCGCACGGAGATTTTGCGGCGGCAAGGCCGGAGCAAATTGGTTTGACGCGCCCCCCTGGTCGAGAAGTCCGCCACCTTTTTCTGAAAAATGACCTCGCCGGCGCGCTCGTGAGGACAGAAGCGCTGCAGCAGCCACCTTCCGGCCGGACCGGGCATCCTGTCGACGGGATAGACCGCCTGGAACGGCATCATGCCGGCTGCCGGCCCCTCCAGCTCGATACGGGCGAGACGCCCCGGCGGGAGATCATCGGCCAGCAGGTTCTCTCCCTGGGCGACCAACCGAGGGTACCGCCCGGCCCTCTCGAACAAGGTGACGCCGAGCGGCGCCTCCAGGCCCACCGATATCGCGGGCCCCGTCGCCTTCCTCACCAGCGCAGATGCGCGCTTCGTCACTGGCCAGACGCTGGTGGTCGACGACGGCCTGATGCGGCTCAGAGCCGGACGGCGACCGCGGGCAGCGATCCGGTCAGCCTGTTCGCTCCGCGCGTTCGACCCGTCCGGCGGATAATGGGAAGGCGCTTATAGCAAAAACCCCGCCCGAAGGGCGGGGCTTTCCGATGCATCGCGCCGGCGATCCGTCCGGGGCGTGCTACTGGCAGACCCGCACGCGCTCGATATGCCAGCCCGGGTCATATTCGTTCGGCACGCGCTGGCGCTGGAAATAGCAGCGGGGCTCGACATACACAGGCGCCGGATCCTCGTAATAGGCAGGACCCTCGTCCTCATAGCGGTTCTGGTTGGCGATCGCGCCGCCGAGCAGCAGGCCGCCGACGACACCGGCCGCCGCGCCGCCGGCGAAGGCGCCGTTGCGGCCATAGCGCGCTTCCGCCGTTCCGGTTGCCGCAAGCGAAGCGCCCGCGACAGTGGCCAGAACCAGGCCCGAAGCAATGATCTTCCCGAACATGGTCAACTCCTCAAGGGCTGTTCAAGCGATACGGTCCGTCGAAGACACCGATATCCTTAACTTGAGGACGAAGATTACCTGATTCGAACTGAATGGATGATGAACACGCAAAAGTGGTATTATTTGCCGCAACACTATCCCCCCGGCCAGGCACCGTCGATCTAGCGATCGAGCGTTACGACATCGACGGCGTCTCCCAGCCGTTCCTTTGCGATCTCTGCGACATGCCGGTGATGGGTGAAGAGAATCTTCTGCAGAGGCGATCCGCCGGCGGCGAGGACTGCGAGCGTGGCGGCGACGCGCCTCTCGTCGAAGGTGATGACGAGGTCGTCGCCGATGAAGGGCGGCACGACGCGCCGCGCCGCCATGGCTTCGAGGTTGGCGAGGCGCAGAGCGAGGTAGAGCTGGTCGCGCGTGCCCTCGCTCAGGCCTTCGATCGCGATCGTCTCGCCGCCCGGCCGCCGGGCCGCCAGGCGCAGCCTGTCATCGTCGTCGTACAGCGTGGCGATGCCGGCGAAGGCATTCTCGGTGATGGTCGCGAAGAGGGCGCCGGCGGCTGCGATCAGCGGCCCCTGCTCCGTCCGGAGCTGACGCTCCAGGCCGGTGTCGATCAGCAGCGAAGCAGCCTTGAGGACGAGATAGTCGCGGGCGATGCGCTCGAGGTCGCTGCGCGCATCCTGCAGCCGCTGGGCCGCCCCGGCGGCGCCCGCCTCGCGCTCGATCGCCTCGCGCCGGCGCCTCAGTTCGACCAGCGCGAGCGCCGCCTGCTTGTCCTCCTCCGCAAGGGCGGCGAGTTCGGCCTGCACCACCGCGATCTCGCCGGCCGCCTGGTCCGCGCCGATGGAGGCCGCCTCCTGCCGGAGCGCCGCCTCGTCGAGGCCGTCGCCCTGCGCCGCGAGGCTGTCCCGCGCCTCGCGCAGCGCCTCCTGCAGCAGGAGGCGCGCATTGAGGTCTCCGGCGAGCGCGGCCAGGCCCGCCGCCTCGCACCCGGCCTCCGCCGCGAGCGCCGCCAGCGCCTCGTCGCGCCCGCGCTGGGCCTCGGCGGCTTCTCCCAGGGCAGCGCGGTGACGGGCGAGAAGCTGGCGCGCCGCATGGCGCCGGGCGGCGGCCTCGCGCGCGCCGTTGAGCGCGGCCATCAGCGCCGCCGCCGCCGGCATCGCCTCGGCCGGCCCGCCCGGAAGCAGCCGCCCCGCAAGCTCTGCCGCACGGGCGACAAAGCCCTCGCGGTCTTCGAGAATGGCGGCGATGCGGTGTTCGAGGCTGGCGAGCTGGGCGAGCTTGCCCTGCACGCCCAGCCAGAGTTCGGTCGCCTTGGCGGCCTCCTGCGCACCGGCCCCGCCGATGAGTCCGATCGCGGCGAGCGCCGCGGTCCATCCCTCCTGCGTCGCCGACAGCGCCGCCCGGGCCTCCGCGGCCTCGGTCTCGGCGCGGGCGAGATCCAGCCGCGCCGCCGCGAGGCGGTCGTCCAGCGAACGGGCTTCGCGTGCCCACTGGTCCAGGCCGTCCAGCCTGTCCTCGACGAGCCGGATCAGGCTGGGGAGGCTCTGCGCGGCCGTACCGGCCAGCCCGGCCTCCGCGGCGATCGCCTCGAGCGCCGGCCGCTCCTCCTCCAGCAGGCGGACGGCCCGCGCCGCCGTCGCCGCCGCCTCGGCGAGTTCCGCCCGCAATTCGCGCAGGCGCACGACCTCGGCCAGGAAGCGGCGCATCACCGCAGGGGCCTCTGCCGCACAGCCCAGCGGCGCGAACAGCGCCTGCCAGCGGTCGCGGATCTCCTTCTCCTCGGCGCTGCGCAGGGCCTGCCGCGCCCGCACCGCTTCGAGCGCGGCCGCGGCTTCCGCCTGCGCATGGGCCGCCATGTCGCGGCGCGCCAGCCTTTCGACCTGGCCGAGGCGCCGGTCCGCGAGGTCGTCGACCTGCATCACCGCCCGGCGATAGGCGTTCACCGATGCCGTCCTCGGATCGGCCAGCGCGACGTCGAACAGGTCGTCGCGCTCCGCGCGCCGGCGGGCGAGCAGGGCGTCGTCCACCAGATCCCCTTCGCCGCCCTCCGCGGCCATGGTCTGGCGGCTGGCGGCGATCACGCCCTCGAGCCGGGCCGCCTCGGCGGCGTCCTGCCGCTGCCCGGCCTCAAGCCCGGAAAAGCGCTGCTCGAAGGCCGCGACGGTCTCCTCGGGCGGCGCCGGCCATGACCACAGCGCCGTCCGATCGCCGATGGCGGGAGAGAGGCGGGCGAGGCGCTCGTCGAACTGGCTGCGCCGACGGGCGAGATCGGCTTCGCGGTCGCGCGCCGCCGCCGCTTCGGCCAGCGCGGGACGCATCGCCTGCAGGCGGCGGCGCAGCGGCTCAGGATCGCCGCCCGCCCCGAGCCCGTCCCTCTTCTGCGCCAGCGTGCCGATGGCTTCCCCGGCGCGCCGTGCGGCGCGATCGCTCTCGGCGGCTGAGAGCTCGGCGGCGCGCCGCCGTTCCGCCAGGACGCGGATGCGCTCCAGCGCAAGGTCGCTCGGCTGCAGCCGAGCGAGCGCCGTGCGGTCGGCCTGGCCGAGGCGGCGGGCGAAATCGTCGAGCGCCGCGGCGGCCTCGCGGGCCTCCTCCTGGCGCCGCGCCAGATCCTGCAGCGCCTTGGCGAGGGCCGCGCGTTCGTCATTGAGCGCGACGATCGCCTCGCCGGCGGCGAGCACGGCCTCGTCGACGGCGATCGCCGCCAGCGCCGCCTCGGCGTCCGCCACCTCGCGGGCGATCCGTGCCAGGGTCTCCCGGCCCGCCGCCGCGGCCGCGAGGGCCGTTTCGATCCGGGCGGCGGAGCCCGGCGGCAGGTCAGGCACCCCGGCCAGGGCCGCGAGCCCTTCCTCCGCCCTTGCGACACCGGCGAGCAGCGGCGCGACGCGCCGCACGCGGTCGATGCGGGAACGGCGTGCACCGGCCTCCTTCAGCCGTTCGGCCAGGGCCGCGGCGCGCGCCTCGCCGGCGGCGATGCCGGCATCGAGCTCGCGCACGTCGTCGGCGCGCAACGACTGTTCGCGCAGGGCCTTGCGGGCCGCGTCGTAGCGGTCCTGCGCCTCGTAGAAGGCGCGCTTGCTCGACCGGCGCACCCCGAACAGCCCGTCGGCCTCCGCGTCGAGCCCGGCGCGCACGGCGATCAGCGTCCGGAGCCCCGACGCCGCCGCGAACAGGCTTTCGCCGACCTCGCCCTGCGCCGCCAGCATCTGGCGGGCGCCCTCGCGCAGCCCGCTCTGGCCGAGGCCGAACGCCGCCAGGAAGACGTCGCGCGAGATGCCGCCCAGCATCGGCTCAAGCAGCGCCTCGTCGAGCGGCGCGTCCTGGTCGTCGGTGAGCGAGTTGCGGTTGCGCTTGCGGCGCCAGAAGCGGAGTTCGCGGCCATCCGCCCCGCGCATATGGGCTCCGATGCGCAGATCCTCGTAGCGATGGCGGAAATTGGCGGGACTGCGCAGCTCGAAGCCGTAGAGGAGGTCGGTGATCGCGGCGAGGGCGGAGCTCTTGCCCGCCTCGTTGGCGCCGTGGACGATATGCAGCGCGGCGTCGGGCCGCAGCTCCAGCACCGTCCCCGTGAACGGGCCGTAGCGGTCGAGATCGAGCCGCGTCAGCCTCATGCGCCCGGCTCCCCGCCGGAACCCCGGCCCTGCCGCAGCCGGCCGAGCGCGATGGAGCGCGCCTCGTCGAGCAGCCCCGACCGCGCCTCCTCCCCGCCTTCGGCCAGCAGCGGGCGCAGCTCGTCGGGCAGCCTCGCGGCGATGTCCTCGAAGGCGGCGGCGAAGGCGGCCGCGAAGCCCGGCTCCCCCTCGACGCCGGAGAGCAGCGCCTCGGGGTCGGCGAAGCCGATGCCGGCATCGGCCGGCTCTGTCCGGGGCGGCGTGGTGGCGAGCACGACGCGCTCGACATAGAGCCGGTCGCTGACCCTGTCCGCTGCGGCCTGGAGCTCGGCCTGCACATGCGGGCCGGATGCCGCCAGCCCGTGATGGACCGGCGTCTCCCCGTCGAGGGTGAGCCGCAGGGCGAGCGGGCGCTCGCCCGCCGCCAGCGCTTCGCGGCGCAACGCCGGCTCGACCCGGCGCACGACCTCGTCCAGCGAGGCGGCGGCGCCGACGTCGACGCGGATATGAGCCCAGCGCGCTCTGTCCAGCGTCAGCGGCTCGACGCCGACGATGGCGCCGTCCTCGACCTCGACCAGCATCGCGCCCTTGGCGCCGGTCTCGCGGATATGGCGGCCCTGCAGATTGCCGGGGAACACCACATAGGGGTCCTCGCAGACGATCTCGGCGGCATGGATGTGGCCGAGCGCCCAATAGTCGTACTGCTTGGCCCGGAGGTCGGCGAGCGTGCAGGGCGCGTAGGAGGCGTGGCCGGCGCGCCCGTCGAGCGAGGTGTGGAGAACGCCGATGTTGAACCAGCCGGGAACGGCCTGGGGGTAGCTGCGCACCATGTTCTCGCTCACCGCCCGCTCGGCGAAGCTGCGTCCGTGCAGCGCCACCTTGAGCGCCGGCAGTTCCACCGTCTCGGCCTTGCGCGTGCCGAACAGATGCACGTCGGCCGGCAGGGTCAGCGAACGGGAGATGATGCTGTCGGCGTCATGATTTCCGCGGATGAGATAGGCGGGAATGCCGGCGCGCGTCAGCCGCGCCAGCTGGCCGGCGAAGAACAGGCCGGTGTGGTAGTCGCGCCAGTCGCCGTCATAGACGTCGCCGGCGATGATCAGGAAGGCGGCGTCGCGCTCGATCGCCTCCGACACCAGCGCGACGAAGGCGTTGCGCGCCGCATCGGCGAACAGCGACGCCAGATGCGGCTGGCGGGCGGTGAGCCCGTGCATCGGACTGTCGAGATGCAGGTCAGCGGCGTGGATGAAGCGAAAGCGCATCGCGGCTCAGGCGGGAAGGGATCCGATGAAATCGAACTTGCCCAGTTCGACGCCATTGCTGCGCAGAATCGCATAGGCCGTCGCGATGTGGAAGAAGAAGTTCGGCAGCGCCATATGCATGAGATAGACCGGCCCGGCGAAGCTGTGCTCGCCCTTCGCCAGCTTCATGGTGACGATGCGCTCGGCACCCGCCGCCACGGCTGCCTTCGGCACCGAGCGGATGAAGTCCAGCGTGCGGGCGATGCGCTCCTGCAACTGGGCGAAATCGCGCTCGTCGTCGGCATATTTCGGCGCCTCGACGGCGGCGAGCCGGGCGGTCGCCAGCTTGGCGAAGTCGCAGGCGAGCGAAACCTGGCGGGAAAGGGGCAGCATGTCGGGAAAGAGCCGCAGTTGGCAGAACACCGCCGGCTCGACCTTCCGGGCCTCCGCATGCGCCGCCGCCTTGCCGAGCATGGCTGCGAGGCTTTCGAGGAACTGGATGAATACCGGCACGCTGGCCTGATCGATCGAGAAGGGCATCGTCACATTCCGCCATGGGAGCGGCATCGCCGCGGGGCCGCGTTCCTAACACGGAACGGCGCGCGCGTGGCGAGGGAAAGCGGGGCGCCCCTGAGGGCGATCGCATTTGGAAATGTTGGTCATCCCGGACGCGATGCAGCACGCCAGTGGTGCATCGCAGATCCGGGATCTCGCGCAGGATAAGGCTCGTTCTGCGTGCGATCCCGTGTCTGCACCGCATCCTCTCCAGGATGCAGTGCGCTCGGGATGACATGTCTGGATCAAATGCGATCAGCTTGGGCTGCGCCCTCGGGCTCGGCGCTCAGACATGGACCATCCGGCCGGGATGGATGATATCGCTATGGGCTTTTCGGGCATTTACCGTTAGGAAAATCCCCCCGCGGACCATGATACCGGTCCCTGTTCGAGTCGCGCCCCGCCATGTTCCTCTCGCTCGCCACGACCCATAGGCCCGCCACCGACCTCGGCTACCTCTTGATGAAGCATCCCGACCGCGTGCACGAATTCGAGCTCGCCTTCGGGAGGGCCTTCGTCCTGTTTCCGCAATCGGACGAGGCGCGCTGCGAAGCGGCGCTGGTGCTCGACATCGATCCGGTCGGCCTGGTGCGCGGGCACGGAGCCTCCGACGGACCGCTCGACCATTATGTCAACGACCGGCCCTATGCGGCTTCGTCCTTCCTGTCTGTGGCGATCAACCGCGCCTTCCGTTCCGCCATGGCGGGCAGCTCCCGCGAAAGGCCGGACCTCGCGGCGACGGCGATCCCGCTCGAGATCACGGTCACGCCGCTGCGCGTCAGGGGATCGGAAACCTTGGTGCGGCAGCTGTTCGAGCCGCTCGGCTGGCGCGTCGACCTCGATGTCGTCGCAGGCCGGGCCGGACCGTCGGCCTATGCCACGCTGCGCCTGTCGGGAACGCTGACGCTCGCGGACGCCCTCAACCACCTCTACGTCCTCATTCCCGTGCTCGATACCGACAAGCATTACTGGATCGGCGAGGACGAGGTGGACAAGCTCATCGCCAAGGGCGGCGCCTGGCTGCACGGCCACCCGGCGCGGGAGATCATCGCAACGCGCTACCTCAAGCGCCGGCGCGGGCTCGTGCGCGCCGCCCTGGCCCGCCTCGCCCCCGAAGAGGCGGAAGAGGAGACAGGGGCCGGGCGACCCGCGGCGCAGCCGGGCCGCGAGGAAAGGCTGGAAGCGCCGCTGCGCCTGCACGACGTCCGCCTCGATGCCGTCGCCGGGGCGCTCGCCGCCAGCGGCGCCTCCGTCGTCGCCGATCTAGGCTGCGGCGAGGGCCGGTTGCTGATGCGGCTCGTCAAGATGCGGCAGTTCAGGACGATCATCGGGCTCGACGCCTCCTCCGCCTCGCTGCAGCGGGCCAGCGAACGCCTCGGGCTCGAACAGGCCACCGGGCCGCGGGCGGAGCGTGTCGTCCTGCTCCACGGCGCCCTCACCTATCGCGACGACCGCTGGCACGGGGCCGAGGCCGTCGCCCTCGTCGAGGTGATCGAGCATCTCGACCCCGATCGCCTGCCGGCCCTCGAAGAGGTCGTCTTCGGCGCCGCCAAGCCGCGTACCGTGATCGTCACCACGCCGAACGCCGATCACAACGTGCTGTTCGACGGGCTGAGAGCGGGTGCCTTCCGCCATCCCGACCATCGCTTCGAATGGAGCCGGGCGGAGATGCAGGCCTGGGCCGGCCGCATCGGCGAGCAATATGGCTATGCCGCCGTGCATTCCGGCCTCGGCGAGGCCCACCCCGAATTCGGCGCCCCCTCGCAGATGGTGGTGTTCACACGATGAGGCTTCCCGACCCCACCCTCCTGGACATTCCCGACTTCTCGCTCGTGGTGCTGATCGGCGCGACCGGGTCGGGCAAGTCGACCTTCGCCTCCCGCTGGTTCGCACCGACCGAGATCGTCTCCTCCGACCGTTGCCGCGGCCTCGTCAGCGACGACGAAAACGACCAGACGGTGTCCGGCGACGCCTTCGATCTCGTCCGTGCCATCGCGGAGAAGCGCCTGAAGAACCGGCGCCTCGCCGTCATCGACGCCACCAATGTCCGAGCGGCCGAGCGCAAGGCCTGGATCGAACTCGCGCGCCGCTGGCACGCTTTGCCGGTGGCGATCGTCATCGATCCCGGTATCGACGTCTGCATCGAGCGCAACAGCCATCGGCCGGACCGGCCGTTCGGCCCGGGCGTTCCTCGCCGCATGGTGCAGGAAATCCGCAGCGGCCTCAGGAACCTGCCGAGGGAAGGCTTCCGGCAGGTCTGGAAACTGTCCTCGGAGGCGGCGGTCGAGGCGGCCGTGATCGCGCGCAAGCCGCTCTGGACCGACAAGCGCATGGATCACGGGCCCTTCGACATCATCGGCGACGTACATGGCTGCGCCGACGAATTGCGGGCCTTGCTCGACAAGCTCGGCTACGCGGTGACGGGATCGGGCGACACGCTCTCGGTCGCCTCGCCCGCGGGGCGCAAGCTCGTCTTCGTCGGCGATCTCGTCGATCGCGGCCCGAAGACGCCGGAGGTGCTGCGCATCGTGATGGCCGCGGTGGCGGCTGGCCATGCCTATGTGACGGAGGGCAACCACGACAACAAGTTCAGCCGCTGGCTGGCGGGCCGCAAGGTGACGGTCAACCATGGCCTGCAGGCCTCGATCGACCAGATCACCGCCGAGCCGCCGGACTTCGTCGCCCGCGTCAAGGCCCTCCTGGGCGACCTGCGCAGCCATTACTGGCTCGACGGCGGCAGGCTGGCCGTCGCCCATGCCGGCCTCAGGGAGGACATGATCGGCCGCGGCTCCCCCGCGGTGCGGGAATTCGCCCTTTACGGCGAGACGACGGGCGAGACCGACGATCTCGGCGTTCCCGTCCGGATCGACTGGGCGGCGAGCTACCGCGGCAAGACGGCCGTCGTCTACGGCCATACGCCGGTCGTCGAACCCGAATGGCTGAACAACACGCTCTGCATCGATACCGGCTGCGTCTTCGGCGGCGAGCTCACCGCTTTGCGCTGGCCGGAGCGCGAAATCGTCGCCGTCGCCGCCGAACGCATCTATGCCGAGCCCCTGCGGCCCGCTCCCGCCGCCGTCGCCGCCGAGACGAGCGTGCAGGCCGAGGCGGACCATCTGCTCGACTATGCCGACGTCTCCGGCCGGCGCTGGATCGATACCGCCATGATGCGGCGCATCGCCGTTCCCGAGGAGAACGCCGCGGCCGCATTGGAGGTGATGAGCCGCTTCGCCATCCCGCCGCAATGGCTGGCCTATCTGCCGCCGACCATGTCGCCGGTCGAGACCAGCCGGGACGAAGGCTGGCTGGAGCGGCCCGAGGAAGCCTTCGCGTTCTTCCGGGAACGCGGCCAGCAGACCGTGGTGCTGGAAGAAAAGCATATGGGCTCGCGCGCCGTCATCGCGCTCTGCCGCGACGAAACGGTGGTCCGGCGCCGCTTCGGCCTGCGCGGCGATGAGGGTGGGGCGATCTGGACCCGGACGGGGCGCGCCTTCTTCGACGACGGCGCCACCACCGCGGCCCTGCTCGGCCGCATCCGCCGCGCAGCCGACGCCGCCGGCCTGTGGGAGGAGCTCGGCACCGATTGGCTGCTGCTCGATGCGGAGATCATGCCGTGGTCGGCGAAGGCATCGGGCCTGATCGCGGAGCAATACGAGCCGGTGGGCGTTTCGGCGCGCGCCGGGCTTCAGGCCGCGCTCGACGCGGCGACGCGCATGCTGGGACGGGTCGCCGGCGCGGAGGCGCTGCAGGCCCGCCTGCGCCTGCGCGCCGACAAGGCCGAACGCTATGCCGAGACCTGGGCGCCTTATGTCTGGCCGGTCACGAATGTCGACGACCTCAAGGTCGCGCCTTTCCACCTCCTCGCGAGCGAGGGCGCGGTGCACTTCGACAAGGATCATCTGTGGCACATGGGCGTCGCCCGGCGGCTGGCCGCATCCGGGGAACCCGCCTTGGTCGCCACTGCGATGCATGTTCTCGACCTCGACGACGCCCAGGCCTGCGCCGCCGCGGCGGCCTGGTGGCAAGGGCTGGTCGCCGCGGGCGCCGAGGGCATGGTGGTGAAGCCGCTCGCTTTCGCGCCGCGCGGTGCCAAGGGTCTGATCCAGCCCGCCCTCAAGGTGCGCGGCCCGGACTATCTGCGCATCGTCTACGGGCCGGAATACGACCTGCCGGAAAATCTGCAGCGCCTGCGCTCCCGCGGGCTCGGCGGCAAGCGGGCCCTTGCCCTGCGCGAATTCGCGCTCGGCCATGAGGCGCTGTCGCGCTTCGTCGCAGGGGCGCCGCTGCGCAAGGTGCATGAATGCGTGTTCGCCATCCTGGCGCTGGAGAGCGAGCCGATCGACCCGAGGCTGTGAGGGGTTTGAGCCCGGTCAGTCCGGCAGCCCGGCCTTGCGGAGCCCTTCGAGCAGGTGGTCGCTGTCGAGCTCGTATTTGAAGGGCCGGGCGGCGATGAAGATGCGCGCGGAGAAATCGGGCTTGGCCGCGAGCAGCGCCGCCCGCGCCCGTCCGGCGCCGTCGGCGTCGCCGAGCTGGGCCCGGCAGGCGGCCAGCCCGGCGAGCACGCCGGCCTGGGGCCCGGCCACGCCGGCATAGGCCGCGGCGCCGTCGGCATAGTCGCGGGCGCAGTAGCAGGCGAGGCCGAGATTGGTGGCGTACCAGGCGGGGTGGAGCGGATCGAGCCGCATGGCCCGTTCGATCCAGGCCCTCCCCTCCTCCGGCTTGCCGAGATAGGTCGCCAGCGGCGAGCGCAACGCCAGGATGCGGGCGTCGTAGGGGTTGAGCGCATGCGCCTTCTTGTGATGGACCTCGGCGATGTCGAGCTGGCGCCGGTAGAGGGCGATCTGACCCATGACGAGATGGCTCCAGCCATCGGCCGGATCGAGAGCCAAAGCGCGTCCGGCGAGGTCCGCCACCGGCGCGAGGTCGCCGCTGCCCGGATGCAGCGCCCAGGCCCGCAGGCGCATCAGGGCCAGCATCGCCAGCGCCCCCGCATAATCGGGATCGATCGCCAGCGCCTTCTCGAAGCAGCCGAGCGCGAGCGCGCTCGAGGCCGGGTCCAGGCGGTTGGCGTGGCGGGTGCCCTGCAGCATCAGGTCGAAGGCGTCGAGGCTCTCGGTGCGCTTGCGCTGCGCCGTGTCGGCGCCGGCCTCGGCCAGGCGCCCCGCCAGGATGCCGGCGACGCTCTCCACCAGCCGGTCCTGTGCGTTGAGGAGCCCCTCCGAGCGCTCGTCGTAGCGATGCGCCCACAGGACGACCCCCGAGGCGCCGTCGAGGAGCCGGACCGACAGGCGGAACCGGCCGGCCTCGACGCGGACGGCGCCGGCGAGGACGAAGCGCACGCCGAGGGCGGCCGCCACACGCCGCGGATCCTCCCTCTCGGCCGCCGGCCGGGGCGCCGCCGCGAGCACCGCGATGTTCTTGAAGCGCGACAACGCCGCGATCAGGTCGTCCGCCAGGCCCTCGCCCCAATAATCGTCCGCGCCGGCGCAGGCGAAGGGCGGGACGGCGATGCTGAACTTCCCTTCCAGCCCGCGGGCCTGCCCGGGCTCGCCGAGGCGGATGCGGGCGACTTCGATCGGTTCCCGGATGCCTTTCAGCAGCCGGGCTCCCATGTCCTCGATGTCGAGCTTCTCGACATCGAGGCCGTCGCGGATCGTCTTGGAAATGCAGATGCCGCCGGGATTGGCGATGCTCTCCAGCCGCGCCGCGATGTTGACGGTCTCGCCGAGAAGATCGCCGCCGCTGAGATGGACGCGGCCGGCATGGATGCCGATGCGGTAGGACAGGACCTCCTCGCCCGTCTTCGCGGCGCCGGCGAGGGCCGCCTGGATCTCCCGTCCGCAGCGGACGGCCTGCTCGCCGGAGGCGAACTCGGCCAGCACGCTGTCGCCGCCGGTGGAAAAGATGCGCCCCTGCCGCGAGGCGACCGAACGATCGATGATGGAACGGCTCGCCGCCAGGGCGGCCAAGGCGCGCGCCTCGTCCTGGCTCATCGCCCGGCTGTAGCCGGACGCATCCGCGGCGAGGATGGCGGCGATGCGGCTCGTCGGCGCGGGCCGGTCGATGACGGGATGGCGATCGGCTTCCATGGCGGGCGGCGAGAGGGGCGGCATTCGGCCGCGAATGCAACCGAGGATAGCGTCATGCCCTGACCCGCACCATAGTGTTTCCGAGCCCGTTCGCCTGTCCTCCTGCCCCGGCTCGGGCGGCGGCGGATGGCGCCGGCCGGCGGCCCTGCGCGGCGAAACGCATGGTTTCATTGACTCGGGCGGGTTTTTCCCCTATCTGCCGGCCGTTCTTACATCGGTAAGACGCCAGCTCGCCGACCATTCCCGGAGAATGGAGGCCAACGCCCGCCAGCGCGATGCGCCCGCGGGCGCGTTTTGCGTTGTGCGTCTTGCTCTTTGGAAGGCAGGCTCCAACATCAGCCGTTGCAGCCGACACTCTTGTTTGGCGCATGATCCCGCCCGAAGGCCCCGCCGGGCGTTCGGGCTCATGCACAAGGGAAGATTTGAATGTTCGATGGTCTCTCCGCCCGTCTGTCCGACGTGCTCGACAAGCTCACGCGCCGCGGCTCCCTCACCGAGGGCGACGTCGGCGAGGCGATGCGCGAGATCCGCCGTGCCCTGATCGAGGCGGACGTCGCGCTCGACGTCGTCCGCTCCTTCACCGACAAGGTGCGCGCCCGCGCCGTCGGCGCCGAGGTGCTGAAATCGGTGACGCCCGGCCAGATGGTCGTCAAGATCGTCAACGACGTGCTGATCGAGACGCTCGGCGCCGACCAGCAGTCGATCGACCTCGAGGCCGTGCCGCCGGTGCCGATCCTGATGGTCGGCCTGCAGGGCTCGGGCAAGACCACCACCACCGCCAAGATCGCCAAGCGCCTGACCGACCGCTTCAAGAAGAAGGTGCTGCTCGCCTCGCTCGACACGCGCCGTCCGGCGGCGATGGAGCAGCTCGCCGTGCTCGGCCAGCAGGTCGGCGTCTCCGTGCTGCCGATCGTCGCCGGGCAGTCCGCCGTGCAGATCGCCCGCCGCGCCATGGATGCCGCCCGCTTCGGCGGCTACGACGTCGTCCTCCTCGACACCGCCGGCCGCACCACGGTCGACGAGGCGCTGATGACGGAGGCCGCCGAGGTCAAGGCCGCCACCAATCCGCACGAGGTGCTGCTGGTCGCCGATGCCCTCACCGGCCAGGACGCCGTCAACACCGCCCGCGCCTTCGACAGCCGCCTCGGCATCACCGGCATCGTGCTGACCCGTCTCGACGGCGACGGCCGCGGCGGCGCCGCGCTGTCGATGCGCGCCGTCACCGGCAAGCCGATCAAGCTGGTCGGCACCGGCGAGAAGGTCGATGCGATCGAGGATTTCCATCCCACCCGCATCGCCAACCGCATCCTCGGCATGGGCGACATCGTCTCGCTCGTCGAGCGCGCGGCCGAGACGATCGACGCCGAGAAGGCGGCCAAGATCGCCGCCAAGATGCAGAAGGGCCATTTCGATCTGGAGGACCTGCGCGACCAGCTCATCCAGATGGAGAAGATCGGCGGCATGTCCGGCGTGCTCGGCCTCCTGCCCGGCATGGGCAAGATCAAGGAGCAGATCGCCGGCGCCAACATCGACGACAAGGTGTTCAAGCGCCAGCGCGCCATCATCGATTCGATGACGCCGGAGGAGCGCCGCAAGCCGGAGATCCTCAAGGCCTCGCGCAAGCGCCGCATCGCGGCGGGCTCCGGCACCACGCCCGAACAGATCAACCGGCTGCTGAAGATGCATATGCAGATGGCCGACATGATGAAGAAGATGGGCGGCGCCAAGAAGGGCGGCCTCGGCAAGATGGCCTCGATGTTCGGGCTCGGCGGCGGCGGCATGCCGGCCCTGCCGCCCGGCGCCATGGAGGCCCTCTCGAAGGGGCAGATGCCGCCCGGCATGCCGCCAATGCCCAATCTGCCGCCGCAGCTGCCGAACTTCACCGGCGGCGGCGCGCCCAAGCCGCCGGGCCTTCCCGGCCTCGGCGGCCCGAAACCGCCCGGCGGCCTGCCGGGCTTCCCCTTCGGCGGCGGCAAGAAGAAATAGCGCCGCCGGCCGCTTTACGACTCTCAACCCAGAACGACAGAAACGGAGTATCCCATGTCCCTGAAGATCCGCCTCGCCCGCCGCGGCGCCAAGAAGCGCCCGTTCTATGCGGTCGTGGTCGCCGATTCGCGCTCGCCGCGCGACGGCCGCTTCATCGAGAAGGTCGGCACCTACGACCCGATGCTCGCCAAGGACGGCGACAAGCCGCGGTGGACCGTCGATCTCGACGCCGTGAAGGCCTGGATCGCCAAGGGCGCGACGCCGACCGACCGCGTGCTGCGCCACCTCGCCGACCAGGGCGTCCTGGCGCGCGAGACCCGCAGCAACCCGCAGAAGGCCGAGCCCGGCAAGAAGGCGCAGGAACGCGCCGCCGAGAAGGCCAAGAAGGCCGCCGCCGCCGCCGAAGCGGCGTGATAGGTCATCAGCAGCCTTCTCCCGATCGGGACTCCGCATTTCCTTTGGAAATGCTCGGGGTCCCGGCAGGCGGATGAGGGGTTAAGCGTGGACGAGAGAGTGCGGTCAATCGCACTCGACTTGTCGAACGCCAGACCCTCATCCGGGAGAAGGAAATTCGGTGCCTCTTTCCACGCAAGGCATCCCATGCCCCCCACCCCGAAGAACCTCGTTCTGCTCGGCGTTTTCGGCGCGGCCCATGGCCTCAAGGGCGAGGTGCGGCTGAAATCCTATACCAAAGAGCCGCTCGCCATCGCCGATTACGGCCCGCTCGCCACCAAGTCGGGACGAGTGATCAGGCTCGCCGGCCTGCGCCCGCTCAAGGACGACCTGCTGATCGCCCGCGTCGAGGGCGTGAACGACCGCAACGGCGCCGAGGCGCTGGTCAACCTCCAGCTCTTCGCCGAGCGCGAGGCGCTGGGCACGCCCGAGGACGAGGACGAGTTCTTCCATGCCGACCTGGTCGGGCTCCTCGCCCGCCGGGAGGACGGCACGGTCATCGGCACGGTGACCGCCCTGTTCGACTTCGGCGCCGGCGACATCGTCGAGGTCACGCCCGCCGGCACCGGCGCCAAGCCCTGGCTCCTGCCCTTCACCCGGCAGATCGTGCCGCAGGTCGACGTCAAGGCCGGACATATTCTCGTCGTCCTGCCCGAGGAAATAGACACCGAGAGCGAAGATCCCACAGGAAAGACCGATGAGCGCTGACACTCCCTTCGAAACCGTCCTGCATGCCCCGGCCCCGGTGGCCGGCCTCATCTTCGACATGGACGGCACGCTCGTCGACAACATGCATGTCCACAACGACGCCTGGGAGGTCTGGCACCAGCGCCGCGGCCTGCCGTTCGACCGCGCCACCTTCTTCCAGGCGACGGCGGGGCGGGCCAACCGCGAGGTCGTCCGCGCCGCGATGCCGGACGCGTCCGAACTGGAGCTCGACACGCTCGGCCTCGACAAGGAGACGATCTACCGCGAGATCTACAGCGGCCGCATGGCGCCGATGCCCGGCCTGCTCGACTTCATCGACCTGTGCCTGGGCGCCGGACGCCCGATGTCCGTCGCCACCGCCGCCCCGCCCGAGAACGCCGCGCTGGTGCTCGACGGGCTCGACCTGCGCCGCCATTTCGTCACCGTGGTCTCGCCCTCGATGGGCTATCGCGGCAAGCCGCATCCCGATCTCTTCCTCGCCGCCGCCGAGGCGATGAAACTCGATCCGGCGCATTGCATCGTCTTCGAGGACGCGCCGCTCGGCATCGAGGCGGCCGAGCGGGCCGGCATGCGGGCCGTCGGCGTCACCACCATGCTGGAGGCGGCGATACTCGACGCATCCAATGTCGTCTTCTCCGTCGCCGACTTCACCGATCCTCGGCTGAAGCCCCTGCTGGGGCTGTAGTCGGGAACGCAACAAACCGGCACGGGCCTTGCAGAAAGCAACGCGAGTCCCTTCCCCCATGCGGGAGAAGGCAGCTGATCCTTTCTTCTCGCGAATGATGAGAGCTGCCATGTGGCGCGCCTCGATCCTCACCCTCTATCCCGAGATGTTCCCCGGCCCGCTCGGCGTCTCGCTCAGCGGCGAGGCGCTGGCCGGGGGAAAATGGGCGCTGGAGACGCGCAACATCCGTGATTTCGGCCAGGGCCGGCATCGGGCGGTCGACGACACCCCGGCCGGCGGCGGGCCGGGCATGGTGATCCGCGCCGACGTCCTCGCCCAGGCGATCGATGCGCTCGGCGACGACGGCCGGCCGCGCCTCCTGATGTCGCCGCGCGGCACCCCGCTCACCCAGCCCCATGTGCGGGCGCTGGCGGCGGGCGAGGGGGCGGTGATCGTCTGCGGCCGCTTCGAGGGCGTCGACCAGCGGGTGATCGAGGCGCGGTCGCTGCAGGAGGTCTCGATCGGCGACTATGTGCTGTCCGGCGGCGAACTCGGCGCCATGGTGCTGATCGACGCCTGCGTCCGGCTGCTGCCGGGCGTCATGGGCGGCGAGACCTCGGGCGAGGAGGAGAGCTTCGAGAACGGCCTGCTCGAATATCCCCATTATACCCGCCCCCTCGGCTTCGAGGGCCGCGACATCCCGGACGTGCTGCGCTCCGGCCATCACCGCAACATCGCGGCCTGGCGGCGCGCCCAGTCCGAGGCGCTGACGCAGGCGCGGCGGCCCGACCTGTGGGAAAAACGCGTCCCGACGAGGCCGCGAAATAAATAGACTCCGGTGAGGAATTGGCGTATTGGCTCGCCTCCACTCAAGCAAGAGCAAGATGCGCCCAAAGGGTGCGCGCGGAGATCGACGATGAACTTGATTCAGACTATCGAGCAGGAAGAAGTTGCCCGCCTCTCGGCCGGCAAGACCATTCCGGAATTCCAGCCCGGCGACACGGTCATCGTGAACGTCAAGGTCGTGGAAGGCGAGCGCAGCCGCGTTCAGGCCTATGAGGGCGTGTGCATCGCCCGTGACGGCGGCGGCCTGCAGGAAAGCTTCACGGTTCGCAAGATCTCCTATGGCGAAGGCGTCGAGCGCGTGTTCCCGCTCTACTCGCCGATGATCGATTCCATCAAGGTGGTCCGCCGCGGCAAGGTCCGCCGCGCCAAGCTCTATTACCTGCGCGACCGCCGCGGCAAGTCGGCCCGTATCGCCGAACGCACCGACTACAAGAAGTAAGCGGTCCCTTCACGCGTTTCCGGCGCCGGCCTGGTTCACCAGGCCGGCGTTTTGCGTTCCCGGGACCGCAGGCTTCCAGCCCATAGCGCTAAATATGGGCAAGACCCGCCTTCTCCCTGTTCGGGAGAAGGTCCCGGCAGGGGGATGAGGGTCTAAACTTCAACGCAGATAGCTCAAGGGTCGCGCTGGAATTGCAGAAGTCCAGACCCTCATCCGGCGCTTCGCGCCACCTTCTCCCGCATGGGAGAAGGAAAATCGCGCTATGGTCGGCAAAGTTAGCGCATATGGGCTGGAAGCCTGCGGTCCCGGGGGCTCTCCTCGGTCACCCCTTCGACCACCACAGCTCGGTCGCGCCGAGCATGTAGATCACGCCCGGATCGCGGCGCTCGAACAGGTCCCAGTAAGCGAGCCAGTGGTTCGGCCGGAACCATTGCGGCACCCAGTAATAGCCTGCCCGCAGCACGCGATCGAGCACGCGGCAGAGCGTCGTCAGCTCGGCCCGGCTCTGCGCCGCGACGATCCTGTCGATCAGCGCGTCGACCACCGGGTCGGCGATGCCTGCGGCGTTGAGCGAGCCCGGCATGGCGGCGGCCCGGCTCGAGAAATAGCCGCGCATCCCCTCCCCGGGCGTGAGGTCGAACGAGACCCGCCGGCCCATGACGTCATAGTCGAAATTGTCGGTGCGCAGCTGGTATTGCGCGGCGTCGACGATGCGGTAGCTCGCGGCGATGCCGAGGCGGCCGAGATTCTGGATGAAGGGCTGCGTGTGCTTGAGCAGGGCGTCGCTGTCGTCGAGGAACTCGACGGTGAGCGCCTCGCCCTTGGCGTTGCGCCGCGCCCGATCGATGACGGTCCAGCCCGCCTCGGCCAGCAGGCGGCCGGCCGCCTGCAGCAAAGCGCGGTCGGCGCCCGAGCCGTCCGAGACCGGCGGCAGCACCGCCTCGCCGAACGCCGCTTCCGGCACCTTGCCGCGGAATTCCTCCAGGATGGCGCGCTCCTCCGACGAGGGCAGGCCCGTCGCCTTCAGCGGCGAATTCTCGAAGATCGAGGTGGTGCGCTGGTAGGACGAAAACATGATGGACTTGTTGGTCCATTCGAAGTCCAAGGCCATGCCGATCGCCCGGCGCACGCGCGGATCGGCGAATTTGTCGCGGCGCGTGTTGAAATGCCAACCCTGCGCGCCCGACGGCGTGTAGTCCGGCACCGACTCGCGCCGGACCCGCCCGTCCTTGGCCGCCGGGAAATTATACCCCGTCGCCCAGTTGATCGAGTTGACCTCCTCGCGGAACAGGAAGTTGCGGGCGGTGAAGCCGAGAAAGGCGCTCGCCCGGTCGCGGTAATATTCATAGACGAGCCGGTCGAAATTGTGGGAGCCGACCTGGCTCGGCAGTGCCGCGCCCCACCAGTCCGTCACCCGCTCAAAGGCGATCGCCTGGCCGGGAGCGACCCGGCCGACCTTGTAGGGCCCGCTGCCGAGCGGCACGTCGAGGGAGGACCGGCCGAAATCCCGCCCCGCCCACCAGGCCTTGGAGAAGATAGGCAGGCCGGCGACCACCAGCGGCAGATCGCGCCCTCGCCCCGGCGCCAGGGTGACGCGGACCAGGTCCGGCGCCTCCGCCACCGCCTCGACGAAGGCGCGCAGCGCCTCGCCGAGATAGGGATGGCCCTGCGCCTTCAGCGTGTTGAAGGACCAGGCGCAGTCCGCCGCCGTCAGCGGCGAGCCGTCATGGAAGGAAAGGCCCGGCCGGAGGCGGAAGCGGTAGGTCAGCCGGTCGGCCGAGACGGCGACCGACTGCGCCGCATAGCCGTACATCGCGTCCGGCTCGTCCCAGGCGCGGGCGAGCAGCGTGGCGAAGCAGGCATCCATGCCGGCCGCGCCGTCGCCCTTGAGGATGTAGATGTGCAGGCTGTCGAAGGTGTTGAAGCCCTGATTGTAGATCGTCTGGGACAATTGCTGCGAAAACACGCCGCCCTTCGGCGCGTCGGGGCGGACATAGGCGAAGGCCTTGAAGCCCGGCGGATATTTGAGGTCGCCGAAGCTCGACAGGCCATGGCTTTCGATCTCGGCACCGCGCGCCCCTGCCGGCAGCAGGGCGCTGGCGGCACCGGCGAAGCCGGCCTTGAGCAGGGTGCGGCGGTCGAGGGGGATTGATGGGGGCTGATGGCTTTTCAAGAGGGGCTCGCTTCCCGGGTGCGCGGACGTCCCGTCCGCTCTTGCCTTCGGCTGGGCGCAACAGCTGCGTCGACGGGCGACGGCCAAAGAGATCTCCGCCTGCCTGCACGTCCAGGCAGAAGCGGACGGGACGTCCGCGCACCCGGGACGTGCGTCAGGCCCCTCACCGTCCCGGCCCCACCTTGGCGACCTTGGCCGGATCGTACCACCAGACGTCCGGGAAGCCGCCGGTCGGGCTCTGGGAGGGCAGCGTCGCCGGCTGGCCGAAGCGGTCCCAGCGCAGCGTGTGCCAGACGGGCGAGCGCCACATCGGCACGAGATAGTCGCCCGCCAGCAGGACGCGGTCGAGCGCCCTGGTGGCGGCGACCAGTTCGGGCCGGTCCTTGGCGTAGACGACGCGGTCGATCAGGGCGTCGACCGCCGGATCCTTGATCCCCATCAGGTTCTGGGAGGCCGGCCGGTCGGCGGCGGCCGAACCCCAATATTCGCGCTGCTCGTTGCCGGGCGACTGCGATTCGCCCCACAGATAGACCATCATGTCGAAGTCGCGGTTGTCCTGGCGCTGCTGGAGCTGCGAATCGTCGACGAGGCGGATGTCGACGTCGATGCCGATGCGCTTGAGCGCCTGCTGGTAGACGAGCGCCACCCGGGTGAAGGCCTCGTTATCGATGAGGATCTCGAACTTCATCGGCTCGCCGGTCTTGGCGTTGACGAGCTTCCTGTCGCGGATCTCCCAGCCCGCCTGCTTGAACAGGTCGAGCGCGGCGCGGAAATTGGCGCGGCGGTTCTCGTCGGTGCCGTTGACGGGATTGGTGTAGGGCGTGGTGAACACCTCGGGCGGCACCTTGTCCTTCACGCTGTCCAGGATGGCGAGTTCCTCGCCCTGCGGCAGACCGCTCGAAGCGAGGTCCAGCCCGGCGAAATAGGAATCGATGCGGGTGTAGAGCCCGTAGAACAGAGTGCGGTTCATCTCCTCGAAATCGAAGACGTCGTTGAGGGCCTGCCTTACGCGCCGATCCTGGAATTTCGGCCGGCGCAGATTGAAGATGAAGGCCTGCATGCGGCCGGACGACGTGCTCGGGAAATCCTGCTTGACGATGCGGCCCTGCTTGATCGGCGCGACATCGTCGCCATAGAGCGTCGCCCAGTTCGCCGCGATGTTCTCCAGGCGGAAATCATAGGAATCGCTCTTGAAGAAGTCCGGCAGCTGCTGGGCGTTGAGGTAATAATCGTAGCGCATCTCGTCGAAATTATACTGGCCCTTGGCGGTCGGCAGGTCGGTCCCCCACCAATCCTTCACGCGCTCATAGACGACGGTGTGCCCGGCATCGAACCGCTTGATGCGGTAGGGCCCGGAGCCGAGCGGGGCCTCAAGGCTCGTCTTGGTGACGTCGCGCGGCTTGCCGTCCGGCCCGTTGGCGAGCCACCAATGCTTCGGCAGCACGGTGAGCTGGCCGACGATCTGCGGCAGCTCGCGATTGCCCTTGGTGTCGAAGGTGAACGTCACCTCGCGCTCGCCGGTCTTCTCGGCCTTGGTCACGTCCTTGTAGTAGTAGCCCCAGCGCGGATTGTTCTGCTTCTGCACCTCGAAGGACCACACGACGTCCTCCGGCGTCACCGGCTGCCCGTCGTTCCAGCGCGCCTTGGGGTTGAGGCGGTAGGTGACGGAGGAATAGTCGGCGGGGTAGCGCAGCGCCTCGGCGATCTCGCCATATTCGGAGGAGGGCTCGTCCAGCGCCGGCGCCATCAGCGTCTGGTAGACGCCGTCGAGCCCCATGGCGGACACGCCCTTGGGCGGCACCGGGTTGAAATTGTCGTAGGAGCCGGGCACCGCCTGGCGCACCCGCCCGCCCTTGGGCGCATCGGGGTTCACATAGTCGAAATGGTCGAACGGCCCGGGATGCTTGAGGTCGCCCAGCAGCGAGACGCCCGTGCGCCAGGGCGGCGCCTCGTCGGCGGCGGCGGCCGGCGGCAGGCAGAGGGCGGCGAGACAGAGAACGGCGAGGCCGGCGAGAGGCGAGAGGATACGGCGCATGGGCATTCCGGATATGGCGATCGTCCTCCCCGCCGAACGCCCGGCGGGGCGAGACCCGCCACTTTCATAGGGCAAATTGGCTGAAATAAGAATGGCGGCGATGCCGGCCGGCATGGCGCTTCCCGCCGCGCGCTCTTATGCGTACTCTACGCCGTCGACGCGCCGACATCGGAAGGAACAGCCATGCTGGGCAGCAAGATCGCCATCGCCACCCTCGCGGTGAAGGACCTCGCGGCGGCCCGGCGCTTCTACGAGGACGCCGTCGGCCTCGAAACGGCCTTCGTGCACGAGCCCGGTGCCATCGCCTACAAGACCGGCGATTCCACGTTGTTCGTCTATGAATCCGCCAATGCCGGCACCAACGACGCCACCGCCGTGACCTGGATCGTCGGCGACGACATGGAGGCGGTGGTCCGCTCGCTCAAGGACAAGGGCGTCGCCTTCGAGCATTACGACATGCCCGGCCTGACGGTGGAGGGCGACATCCACGTCGCCGGCGACCTCAAGCTGGCCTGGTTCAAGGACCCCGACGGCAACATCCACGGCCTCGCCAGCGGCTGAGGCTGAGGATGGCCCGGGTGCGCGGACGTCCCGTCCACCCCAAACGCGCACCGTGCCCGATTCGCCCCCGGCAATCCGCACTCCCCGATTGACGCGCCACCCCCGCCCGCTATAGTGCCGCCCGCGTTGCCCCTATGGCGGAACTGGTAGACGCGTCCGACTCAAAATCGGATTCCGCAAGGAGTGCTGGTTCGATTCCGGCTAGGGGCACCAACTCTTCTTCGAGAAACCAGACTTTCAATAAATTCAAGCCCTTATGGGCGAAGAACGCACAGGACGTCGTGCCTGTTTGTAAAGATTTGTACCACTGCCGGTCGGGGTCTCTGCTGCGGCTCGGCTGGATACATGGCATTCAGCAAGCGGCCCGACTCGGTTTTCCCGTCCACACCATGAGAGCTGATCATCCTGCCGATCATTTGGCCGTGTCGGGCTATCAATCGATACTCGATATTATCTTTCGCTGAAGCGAACGCGAGGGCCTTGCAGACTTCCTGCGTTGAATAGTCCGGGCTCGCCAGCTCTTTGCTTCGCATATCGTTGCGCCCGGTGATACCAGCTTTCTCGCCCATCGTTCGTCCGCATAGGACCCATGGGCCGGGACGCCACCCTACGGCATGGATCCCCGCGCTTCGCTCGCCGGGGATGACGGACACGATGCCTGTTGAGAATGAACCCGAACTCGCTGTCCTGGATTCATGCCGGCCGCGCCGTGCGGGGCGCGGGACCTGCTGCCGATGCGATGGACGCCCTGTGCGGCCACCATCGCGGTCGGCGGCGCATTCGCCTCCCGCGTGCGCCCCCGCGAGACTCCCGGTGCCCCCGGCCGGACGAGCACGCGAAGCCGGCGCGCCCGGTGTCTGGCCATCGGGCATTGCCGTTCGCTCGGGATGCCTGCGGAGACCTTCGCAACGCTTCGCGGCAAGACCGGCGGCACGATCATTCGGGCGCCGCGCGCCGGCCGGGCGACGGCGCCGCTACCGCCAGAGCTTCTCTTCGAGGGTCCACCGCTTGCCGGGCAGCGGGCCATCCTTGATGAAGGCGTCGACCACGTTCCGGAGCAGCCTGGAAGCATTGTTCCGGAAGCCGTGGGCAGGCAGGGACTGGCCGAAGGCGATGGAGCCCGTCGAAAACACCGCACCATCGCCCTTGCTGGTGAAGTAGGTCATATCGGCCCGGATACGGTAGTCGATCGATCCCACCATTCCCGCATAGGCATAGAGGATCTCCTCGGTGACCAGCACGTAATTGTCCGAATGTCCGCCGGAGGATGCGATGATCTTCGTGTGCGGCGGCGTGCCGAGACTGAGATCGTAGCGGTCGATCTCGATGCCGGCGGCGGCGCCGTAAGCGAGGCCCGCATCGCCGATGATCTCGCCGTCGATTCCTTCGGTGATCCAGGCGACGGTGCGATGATACGCATCCGGCATCTTGCGGTAGGGCGCGCAGGTCTCGAAGCCCTCCGAAATCATCCCGACGCCCAGGAGCTTCTGCGGCGCGCGCCCGCGATTGCGCCACAGCCCGCTCTTCTCGCCGGTGGACTGCAGATAATGCTCGCCTGATTTCGCCGCCCAGGCCCGCATCCCCGAATCGAGCTTGCGGACCTCCATGCAGGCCGGGTCGTCCGGGGTGAAGCCGACGCACCAATAATAGCCGTTGCCGCCCATGTAGACGAGGCGCCCTCCCTGCGCGACGAAATCCTCCTGGGCGTCGAGCATGCGCTCCGACACATATTCGGGATGGGTGCCGGTCAGCACGCAGTTGTAGGCGCTGATCGCCTCCAGGCCGTCGCGATGCAGATCCTCGTCGGTGATGAAGTCGCACTCATAGCCGCAGTGATCGATCCAGGCGACGATCGAGAGATCGGCGGGGAACTGCCAGGTGATGTTCATGCTCGACATGCGGTATTTGGGACGCATGTTGATCACGGGCCGCTTGTAGGAACTGAAGCAGACACCTGCACCGTCCTCGAAATTATTGTAGGTGGAGAAGCCGAATTCGCCGTGTTCGTAGGTCTCGATGTCGATGTCGGTGACGACCGGCGGCTGCCCCGTCATCGGCTGGATGATCTGCGCGTCGAAACTGAGCGTCTCGTTGCCATAGGCGAGATAGCTCGCCGTCGGCACCAGGAAGCACAGCTTGGCCGAGGGCTTGGCGGGCCGCACGACGAAGACGATATAGTCCTCGCCGAGCCCCGTTCCCGCACCGATGCGCAGGCGGACGGCATAGATGCCGCTCGCCAGATCCAGCGGGATCGTCATCGTGCGGGTAACGTCCCATCGGCAGTCGGTGACCGCGTCCGCATGGAATTCGATGCCGCCGAATTCCTCGGGCGCGAGCCGGAAGCAATCGTTCTTGCCCTTCCAGTTCCACCCGGTCATGCCGCGCACCGGATGGTTGACGCCCACGGCGTGAAGCCCGTTAGGACCGGTGTCGACCACCCTGTTGCCGATGCCGTTCTCCGAATAGCCGGCCGAGGTGTCCCAGAAGGCCACCAGGGCATCGGACGGGGCCGCGGCTCCGCCGCGGCAGGCATCGAGTTCCCCGCGCGTCAGCACGCGGCTGCACAAGCCCGGCCGATCGATCTTGCCGGAATACAGGTCGTTGATGAACGGTCCGCGTAATTCGTGGCGGTCGCGCGCGCCCCCTATGACGAAGGGGGTATCGGGCCTGTTGTGCTGCACGAAACGGAAGGTCGTGCGGACATGCGAGGCGAACTCGTAGGGCACCACCGTGCCGATCAGGGAATTATAGCGGTTGAGCACGCCCTCCTGGTAGAGCGTCGCCGTCCTGGTGGTCACGTCGAAGGATACCGCCACGAAGTACCAGACCATCTTGATCAGCGGCAATTCGGCCGTGACGTAGTCGACGTTCTTGCCGTCGCCCACCCAGAATTCGAGATAGCCCTGCGGATTGATGCCGAGGGCGAAGCCCTCATTGGTGAGCGTGTCCCAGCGGCCCATGATCGTCTGGCGCTTGCCCTTCTTCGGCATCGTCGGCCAGACATAGGCGAACATGGTCAGCGACCCCTCCATCTTCAGGGTTTGCCGGGGGTCGTCGACCGACAGGAAATTGCCCAGCTGGGTGAACTGCTTCTTCACGGCCCAGCGCCCGTTGTCGGGATGGGAGATCTCGCGCTCGACAAAGCCCGGCCCGTCCTTGTGGCCGTCGCCATGGACGAGGCGGACCAGATGGGCGTCGGCGAAATCGGCTCCGTCCGCGTTGACGTGCAGGGTGATCGTTTCGCCCGGTTTGACGGTTATCTTGTTCGCGTATCCGAACAGTTTCTGTTCAGCCATTGTCGAGTTCCATCAGATCTTTGACTTTCCTGAGAAATACGCCGTGGTAGGCGGCCTCCAGCGTATCGAAGACGGCTCCTTCCCCGTCTTCCGGGCGGTCTCGCGCCGCACGCGTCATCGCCATGATCCGGTATCTGCCGTCGGCAAGCCGGTGGAGCAGATATTGCCGGGATGCGGGCAGGCGCCTGAAATAGGCGAGCACCCGGCCGAGTGCCTCGCTGTGGCGTCCCACGGGCCTGCGGCGGTGCTCCTCAATCAGGCCGTCGTCGACGAGGCGGCGCAGATAGGTGCGTGTCATCTTGTCGAAATAGGCACGGTAGACGACGTCGCGGTCGGTCTGGTCGTCGGCGGACGGCGCTGCCATCTCACTCATGTTCATCAATCCCCACGCGGACGGCCATGGTCACGACTCCATGAGGTCGTGGATGCGGCGCATGAAGATGCCGTGATAGGCGTCCTCGATCGTGACATATTCCCTGTCCTCCACCACGCGGGGGGACACGCCTCGCTTGCCGGAGAAGGCGATGATGCGGTAGCGGTCCGTCGCCGCGATGTGGTGAAGCGCATATTTGTCCTCCATCGGCGAGCGCCTGAAATAATAGAGCACCCGTTCGAGCGCCTCGCTGTGCTGGCCGAGCGGCCGGCGGCGATGCTCCTCGATGATCTCCGGGCAGATCATTTTCTTCAGATGGTCGCGCTGCACCTTGTCGAAGCGGCGGAAGAACAACTCGTCCTTGTCGTCGATCTCGGTCGCCTCCTCCGGGAGCGCCTCGCCGCCCTTCTCCGAGCGCAGCGAGCGCCACTCGCCGCGCTTCTTGTCGCGCCAGGCGTCGAACTGCTTCTTGATGCCGAAATAGCCCTTGTTGAGGAAGAGCACGACGCCCAGCATGATGAGGCCGATGAGGAAGTGGCGCAGCGGGCCGAGATCGATGAGAACCTTGTCGAGGAAGGTGACGACGAGCGTTCCGAGAATCGCCCCTTCGGCCTTGCCGATGCCGCCGATGGTCAGCATCGCCAGGCCGAGCAGCACGGTGTCGAAGCCGAAGATCGAGAAGGCGACGCCGCGATATTGCGCCGCGTAGAACCCGCCGATGAAGCCGAACGCCGCCGAGGTGATCAGGAAGATCTGCACGCGGGCGCGCCGGTAGTCGACGCCGCAGGCCTGGGCGAAGGCCTCGCGCTTCTCGGGCGCCATGCGCAGGATGCGCCCGAGCCGCTTGCCGTTGATGAAGCGGAAGAGGAAGAGCGCGGCCAGCAGCAGGGCGAAAGCCCCGTAATAGCCGAGCCAGGACTGCCCCATCGGGGACAGCCAGTCGGGGATGTAGGAGTCGGCGCCGTAGAGCCCGCCGGACGCCGAGCCGAAAAGCTTGGAGGTGGTGAAGAAGACGCGGCAGAGTTCGTTGAGCCCCAGGGTGAGCAGGGCATAATAGAAACCGTCGAGGCGCAGCGCCGGAACGGCGATGAGCGCCCCCATGACGAAGCCGAGCGCCGTGCCGATCGGCGGCAGCAGGTACCAGGGCAATCCGAGCCGGATGGAAAGCCAGGTGGTGATGAAGGCCGCGACCCCGACCACGGCGTAGGTGGCGAGGGAGAAGATGCTGGCGGTGCCGAGGATCAGCGTCCAACACACATTGATGGCCGCGAAGATGCCGAAGATCGCCCCGGCGGAAAGCAGGGTGTTCTGCATGCTTTCGGGGAAGAGGAACGGACCGAGCGCCAGGAGAAGCAGGCAGATCATCCAGTAGATGGGCCGGCGATCGTCGATCTTCTTCTCTGCCGCGAGCGTCTTGCGGTTGTAGAGGCCGTGAATGTGCAGGACATTGCGCCGCGTCGGCCACCAGCGCCAGCGCGACCACAGCTTCTCGCCGTGATGGGGCCAGACGACGTAGTGCTTGAGCCGGCCGACCTTGTGGGTCTTGACCTTGTAGCGCGTATTGGCATCCCAAGCCTCGCGCGGATCCGGCACGGTGACGGATGGGACTTCGTCGAGCCCCTCGGCCGTGCCCCAGGCCGACAGCGGGTTGTGCCAGGTCAGGGGTTCTTTCTTGAATGCGTCGCTCACTGTTCGCGCCCCTTGTCGAGCAGGCCCGAAATGCCGCGGGGCCGGATGATCAGAATGCAGATGATGACGAGGAACTGGGTGATCAGGACGTATTGGCCGCCGAGATAGCGCGAGGTCACGGCCTCGGTGAGCCCGAGGATGGCGGCGGCGATCACCGCGCCCTGGACGCTGCCGAGACCGCCGCAGAGCGCGATCGAGACCCCCTTGATCAGAGGCGTGAGCCCGCTGAAGGGGGAAACGTAGTAGGTCTGCGAGAGCAGCACGGCGGCAAGCCCCCCCATGGCGCCGGTCACCGCCATGACATAGAGGCCGGTCTTGCGGATGCCGATGCCGACGATCGAGGCGGCATGCGGATTCATCATCATCGCCCGTATCTCCAGGCCGCGGCGGCTGCCCTTCATCCAGGCGACGACGAAGGAGAGCATGGCGACGGAGCACACGACGATGCCGATCTTGTCGGCGGTGAGCACCGTTGCGCCGATATGGATGCTCTTCGAGCCGAAGAGTTCCGGCAGCGACTTCGCACGCGGGCCGAACTGCAGCAGCAGGGCCTGGGAGCCCATCAGGCTGATGGCGAGCGTGCCGATCATGCCGCGGGTGGTGAAATTCGGCTTATCGTGCAGGGGGATGAAGACGAGGAGGCACATCAGGATGCCGCCGAGGGCGCCGGTGAGGATGCCGGCGGCCGCCACGAGGACAGGCATCCTGGTGAGATAGAGCGCGACGACATAGGCGCCGTAGCCGGCGAAGGAGAAGATGAAGCCGTATCCGAGATTGATCAGGCCGAGGCTCGACCAGGTGATCGACACGGCGACGGCGATCAGCCCGTATATGCACGCGACCACGACGGCATTGATGAGAACGAACGTCAGTTCCATCTCGGCTTTCCAATCATGCCTTGGTGAGATTGAAGGAGGAGGACGCCTCCCCCTTGAGCTTGCCGGCATGCATGCCGATGACGCGGTCCACGCGCCCTTCGAGCAGGGCGACGTTCTGTTCGGCGATGAACATGGCGCTGTCCTTGAGGTCGAGCGCGAGCAGGGCTTCCATCACGCTCTGGCCGATCTTGGGCGCCAGCCCGAGCGACGGCTCATCGACGAGATAGAGCTTTGCATCCGTCATCAGGCCGCGCCCGATCGACACCATGCGCCGCTCGCCGCCGGACAGCCGCCCCACCGCCGTCCTCGTCAGCTTCCGGAGGGGCGGGAACAGATCGAGGACGCGTTCCTTGCGGGCCTTGCGGTCGCGCCAGGCCTCGCGGGTGAAGGCGCCGCTGTCCAGATGTTCCTCGACCGTCAATCCGTTGAAGATCTCGTCGCCCTGCGGCATGATCGCCAGGCCCTTGCGGACGATCTGGTGGGTATAGCGCCCCGCCCCCTGGCTGCGTGTGCGGCCGATCTCCTCGCCGTTCAGGAGGATCGATCCCCGCTGCCACCCCGTGAGGCCGGCGATGGCATAGAGCAGCGTGGTCTTGCCATGGCCGTTCAGCCCGACGATGCCGACCCGCTCGCCCGACCGGATGACGAGGTCGAGATCATGGATGACGCGCAGCGGTCCGTAGCCGGCTGAGAGGCCGTCGATCACCAGAATGTCGGACATGTCCACCCTCCGCTCAATGCGCCTCGAAATACGCGGCACGAACGGCCGGGCTGTTGATGACGTCCTGCATCGGCCCTTCCGCGATGATGTCGCCCGCATCCATCACGATCACCCGGTCGGCGATGGAGGCGAGCAGTTCCATGCGGTGCTCGACGATGACGACCGCGACATTCATCTCCTTGGAGAGCATGCGCAGGATCTGGTCGATCTGGTCGATCTCGGCGTTGATGAGGCCGGCGGCGGGCTCGTCCATCAGCAACAGCTCGGGCTTGCGCATCAGGAGGTTGGCCATCAGCAGCTTGCGCCGTTCGAATGTCTTGAGCCGGGTGTTCGGCGTGTCGTAGGGGGCGACGAAATTCACCAGCGCCGCGCCGTATTCCGCATCGAAGCGGGTGAGATAGGGCCGATAGGCCTGCCGGGCGGCCTTGAACGTCTCCCCCACCGTCAGGTCCTCGCAGATGATCGGTGTCTGGTAGGTCCGCCCCAGCCCGAGGCGCGCGCGCTCGAAGAGCGGGAGCCCGGTGACGTCGCGCCCCTTGAACCGGACGGTGCCGGTCTTGGGCCGGTAGCGCCCCGACAGGATCTCGAGCAGGCTCGTCTTGCCGGCCCCGTTCGGCCCGATGATGCCCAGGACCTCGCCGGGCCGGAGGGAGAAACCGATGTTGCGCAGAACCTCACGCCCGCCGAGGTCGAGCGCGAGATTCCGGCAGTCGAAGAGCGGCTCCGCCATGGTCAGGCCCACCAGGGGGCCGCCTTGAGGGTCGATTCCGCAATCTCGTTCGGCCAGATGATCTTGTGGTGGCCGTCCTGGACCTGCACGAAGAGCTGGCTCATCCCCTTTTCGAGTTCGGTGGCCTGATTGCCGAAGCCGTTGTCGGGATAGTGCACTGCCTCCTGATAGGCGTTGTTCATGTTCATGAGGCCGCAGACGCCGCGATAGGGATTGTTGCGGATCCACTTGACGTTGGCGGCAAAATCCTCGGGCGCCTTGGTGGCCTCCCAGGCGAGCTTGAGATATTGGACGATGTCATAGCCGTTGCCGGTATAGACGAGGCCCATATTCCCGGCGAACTCCGGATATCTGGCGGTGTACTTCTTGCGGAAGTCCTGTCCGCGCTGGTCCCCGTAGACGCCGAGGACGGTGCTCCAGCAGAAGCCCTCCGTCGCGCTGCCGCCCAGTTCGAGGAATTCCGGCTGCGACGGGCCGTATTGCAGGTAGACCAGCGCGCCCGGAACCGGATCGGCGACGAATTGCTTGCAGAAGGCCGCGAATTCCGACGCGACCCAGTGATTGATCATGATCGCGCCGGCATCCGCTTCCTTGAGCTTCTGGATGACCGGGCTCCAGTCGTTCACCGGATATTGGATGTCGGTGAGGATGGGTGGCTCGAAACCGTGCTTGGCGAGTGCTTCCTTGGCCGCCCGGAGGATGGTCTGATTGTAGCCGACCTGCTCGGAGACGATGTGGACCCGCTTGTTCTTCGGCTTCCAGACACCGGTTTCCTCCATCTTCTTGAGCCAGACGGGATAGGTCCAGCCATAGTTCACCTCGGAAGGGTCGGTCTGCAGGACATGGCTGTATTTGTCGGGGTTGGCCTTGTAGGCCTCCGTCGCCTGACGCTGGGTGTTTCCCTGCAGATAGGGGCACTTGTACTTGGCGGACTCGTCGAGCGCCGGGATGGGCGCGAACAGGAACGAGTTCGAGATCGCCAGGACCTTCTTGTCGATGCAGGCTGCGATCGCCTGCCTGCAGCTCTCCGGGGAGAGCTTGTCGACATCGGGAACGAAGATGTCGAGCTCGCGTCCGAGAACGCCGCCCGCCGCGTTGATCTCTTCGATGGCCAGCTTCGTGCCGTTGAGATGATCGGTATCGTCGGCGACGCCGTAGGGCGTGGAGAGCGAGGACGGCACCCCGATCAGGATCTTGTCCTTCATGCCCTGGGCGATCGCGGGCGCCGCGATGCCGGCCACGGCCGCCCCGGCTGCAACCTTGAACGCCATGCGCCGCGTGACGCCGCCCCGGTCTGCGGCGGCTTGATCTGCGGCGGCTTGGTCTGGATTGTTCATGTTCACCCTCGTCTGGTTCGCCTGCCGCCGCCATCAAGGGCGGCGGTCGAGCGATTGCTTTTTATAGACATTTAACACGACATCTGGACTGAATGTTCTGTTCTTATATCTAGACGTAGCAATCCTTTTTCTCTAATGTCAATAGGCAAAGGGAAGGGCCCAGGGTCCTTTCGGTGCTGGTTTTTTCGGCAGGGGATAGTCAAGCTTTAGGCACTCGGGTATGGAGAACTGCCGTTTGGGCATTCAAGCGAAGAAACGACCGCGAAAGCGCGTATGCCTGCGAAGCTTTTTCGCCCGGCGCACGTCTGCCATGAGACCAGTATGACTGCCTCCGAATCGACCGCTGCAAGGGCCACCGACCTGACGATCCTCATCGCCGACGACCACTGGGTCGTGCGGGAATCGCTCAGGCAGGTTGCCACGAGCCTCCAAGCCGACGTCCGCACCGTCGAGGCAGCGACGTTTCAGGAAGCGCTGCAGATGCTCGAGAGCAATCCGGACATCAATCTGCTTCTGTTCGACCTGGTCATGCCCGGGTTCAGCGAGTTCGACGGGCTGCGCGTCATCCGCCGGAAGCATCCCGCCGTGCCTGTCGTCATCGTCTCGATCCATGAGGATCCCGACTATGTCCTGCGCGCCATCCAGCACGGCGTGATCGGCTACATCCCGAAATCGGCGAATGCCGACGAGATCAAGCGGGCCCTCGAACTGGTCGTCGCCGGCGGCGTTTCCTTCCCGCGCGAGATCATCGCCCGCGCCAGGCCGGACGACACCCATGCGGACGCCAGGCCGATAGCCGGCGCAGACGCGCGGCTCTCGTCCCTGACGCCGCGCGAGAGCCGAATCCTCGGCCTGCTCGGGCGTGGAAGTTCGGTTCTCGATATAGCTGAAGCGCTTGACATCAGCCGCCAGACCGTCCGCGTACATCTGGGCAATGCCATGAAAAAGCTTGACGTCAGCACTAGAGAAAGCGCTATTCGATTTGCGGTCGAAAATGAGACGGCGTTGGACGCACAGGCGGCGAGCAGTGATTCCGATGGAACAGCCCGGCGAGGAGCAAGCAGGACCCCAGCATCTCGCTCATGATGCCGAAGCGTTCATGGGCCTCGCCCATGGCGCCGCCCTCTGGTCGCCGGACGGCACGCTCCTCACCTGCAATCCGGCCTTCGCGCGGCTGTTCAACTGTTTCGCCGGGTCGATTCCCGCGGGCATCGGTCAGCGCCAGTTCCTCGACCTGGTGGAGCAGTCCGGCCTGCTCGTGCAGTCCAGCCAAGCGGGCGGCGAGCCTGCCGATGCCGGCCGCCTCGATATCCTCTCCGGCCGGACGATGGTCTTTTCCGACGGCACCGTGTGCCGCATCGTGGGCTCGCCGTCGCGCGGCGGCGGCACGGTCACGCTCTGCCTCGACGCGACGGACGCCACGCGCAATGCCCGCGCCCTGGAACGGGCCCGCGACTCTGCGGTGACCGCGGACCAGACCAAATCGCGATTCCTGCGCGCAGCGAACCATGATCTGCGCCAGCCGCTCGCGTCCCTCAAGATCCTGATCTACAGCTGCATCGCCTCGACGAACGAGGCGGAGCGCAGCCAGGCGCTCCATGCGATGGACGTGTCGGTCGCCATCATGGAGGACCTTCTGGGCGCCCTGCTGAACATCGGCCAGCTCGACGCCGGAAAGGTCGAGGCCAATGTCACCACGTTCCAGCTGGCCTCGGTGCTGGAACGGCTGCGGGTGCAATATGATCACCAGGCCCGCGAGAAGGGCCTCGATCTGCGCATCCTTCCTTCGAAGGCCGCGGTGAAGAGCGATCGCGTGCTGCTCGAGCGCGTCCTCGGCAATTTCCTCGGCAATGCCCTGCGCTACACCGAGGTGGGGCGCGTGCTCGTTGGCTGCCGGCGGCGCGGACACCTGCTGCGCATCGGGGTCTACGATACCGGATGCGGCATCCCGAAGGAATTTCACGAGGCGATCTTCGACGAATTCTTCCGCATCGCCGAGCAGCAGGACTATCGCAAGCACAGCCTCGGCCTGGGGCTGAACATCGCCAAGCGGCTCGCGCATGTGCTGGGCCATCCCATCCTCGTCGACAGCCGGCCGGGGATGGGCTCGCTGTTCGCCATCGACGTGCCCATCGGCAATGTCTGGCACAGCACCGTCGGCGTGCAGGAGATCAACGAAAGGATCGGCGGGGAATTTGCCGGGCTCGCATGCCTCGTGCTGGAGGACGACGTCCATCTGCGCAACGCCCTCACCACGCTCCTCGAGCGATGGGGAATCGAAGTGCTGACCCTCGAGGTGTTCGACGACATCGCGGCCCGCGTCGCCGGCCTGGCGGGCCGGCCGGACATCATCATCACGGATTACCGCCTGAGAGGCGGCGTGCAGGGAACCGACGCCGTCAACCAGATCAACGACGTGCTCGAACTGCCGTGCCCCGCCGTCGTGGTCACCGCCGACACCTCGCCGGACCTGATTGCGTCCATCCGCGGACAGGGCTTTCCTGTCCTGATCAAGCCCGTCAGCCCTTCGGGCCTGCGCGTCGTCATGCACAATCTGCTTTTCGAGCCCGAACTGGTGCCGGAACTATCATGACCGAGGCCTCGACGACGCAGGAGCCCATCCCGATCGGAAGCATGGTTCCGCTCTCGGGCACGTCGGCCAATGACGGCCGCGAATTCCGCAACGGGCTGACACTCGCGGTGGACGAGATCAATGCGGAGGGCGGCATTCTGGGACGCCCCCTCAGGCCGGTCTTCATCGATTCCGGCCGGCAGACGGCCGAAGAAGTGGTCCGCGCGGCGCGCATTCTCATCCGCGAGCACCGGGTCCACGCCATCATCAACGGCTACAATATCGGGCCCCAGAATTCCGAATATGAGCCGATCGCCGATGCCGGTGTGATCTACATCCATCACAACACCCTTCTCCAGCACCACGACACGGTCGCCAGCGATCCGGACCGCTATTTCGGCTGCTTCATGGGAGACCCGGCGGAATATTGGTATGGCCAGGGCTTCATCAAATTCCTCTCCTGGCTGAGCGAGAGCGGCCAGTGGAAGCCGCACAACCGCAGGATCGCCATCCTTTCGGGACCCAAGCCCTACAGTATCGTCATCGCCAATGCGATGGCCTCGGCCTCGTCCGAATTCGGATGGCAACTGCCCTTCCCGCCGCGAATCATCCGTACCATGGTGAATGACTGGCGCCCGATCATCGAGGAGGTCCGCCGGCACGACCCGGCCGTGCTGGCCGTCACGCAGTTCCATGCCGGCGATCTCGCCAAATTCCATCTGCAGTTCATGGAGGCGCCGATGTCCTGCCTCGTCTACCTGCAATATGGCGCGCTTCACCGCACCTTCTCCAACATCGTCGGCGACAAGGGGCGAGGCGCCATCGTCGGCACCGTCATCGGCCTGCCGCGCGACGAGATGGGCCGGCACTTCGCGCAGACCTACAAGGCGAAATTCGGCCCGCACACGACGCCGGAGATCGGCTGCCAGCCCTATTCGTCCATGCACCATTACGCCATCGCCGCTTCCGTCGCGGGCGGCACCGGCGGACCGGGCGCGTTCGCCATCAACCGCCGCATTGCGAAGGTCCTGCTCAACCTGCCCTATCGCAGCGTCGCGGGCACCGTCCGCTACCATCCGAAATGGCAGGCGGCCGTTCCCTATCCCGACGCCACCCGCGATCCCTCTCTGGGCCTTCCCCATCTGTTCTACCAGCTGCGCGAACCGGAAGATCCGCCGGCACTCATCGCACCGGAGCCGTTCGCCGACGCAGCGTTCGAACTGCCGCCCTGGCTGTAGCGGCGCCCAGACACAGCCGGTGGCGGATGGCAGGGCCGAAACTGAAGTTGGGAAAGTCGCTTTCCGCTCCAGGGCTGGCCTGGCGCTTCGCAGCGAGCGAAGGGCACACGCATTCGCGACGCCCCCCTATTTCAATACTCTTGAAACGCCGAAATTTCCTGCCATAACCGCGGCATGGCGCGAGTCTTTCTCCATCCGGCCGCCGGCGACATCACGCTCGACGGGGTGCTCCATGCGCTGGCCGATCCGGCGCGGCGTGCCATCGTGCGCAAGCTGATGGTGGAAGGCGGCATGAATTGCAGCCGCTGCTGCGCCGACATGCCGCCTTCCACCGTCTCGCATCACCATCGCATCCTGCGCGAAAGCGGGCTGATCCGCTCCGAGAAGCGCGGGGTGGAGGTGGTCAACGTCGTCCGCCGCGAGGAGATCGAGGGCCGTTTTCCCGGCCTGCTCGCCGCCATCCTCAACCAATCCGGAGCATAGGAATGACTGACATGCAATATCGCCAGCTCGGGCGCTCGGGCCTCAAGGTGCCGGTTCTCAGCTTCGGCACCGCCACCTTCGCCGGCGGCAATGAATTCTTCGACAAATGGGGCGGCACCGGGATCGAGGAGGCGACGCGGCTCGTCGACATCTGCCTGGAGGCGGGCGTCAATTTCTTCGACACGGCGGACGTCTATTCGGCCGGCGGCTCCGAGCAGGTGCTCGGTGCGGCGCTGAAGGGCCGGCGCGACAAGGCCTTGATCTCCACCAAGGCGACCTTCCGCAGCGCCGAGGGGCCGAACGGCGTCGGCTCGTCGCGCTTCCACCTCATCCGCGCCTGCGAGGCGAGCCTGAAGCGGCTCGGCACCGACCATATCGACCTCTATTTCATGCACGGCTTCGACGCGACGACGCCGGTGGAGGAGACGCTGCGCGCGCTGGACGACCTCGTGACGTCCGGCAAGATCGGCTATATCGGCGCCTCCAACTTCTCCGGCTGGCACCTGATGAAGGCGCTGGCGACCTCGGAGAAATACGGCCTCGCCCGCTATGTCGCCTATCAGGGCTATTATTCGCTGGTCGGGCGCGATTATGAATGGGAGCTGATGCCGCTCGGCCTCGACCAGGGCGTCGGCCTGATGGTGTGGAGCCCGCTCGGCTGGGGCCGCCTCACCGGCAAGATCCGGCGCGGCCAGCCCGACCAGAGCGGGCGCATCGCCTCGGGCGGCGCCGCCGGCGGCCCGCAGGTCGACGAGGAGCTGCTCTACACCGTGGTGGACGTGCTGGACGCGGTCGCGCAGGAGACCGGCAAGACCGTGCCGCAGGTGGCGCTCAACTGGCTGCTCGGCCGGCCGACGGTGGCCAACATCGTCGTCGGCGCCCGCAACGAGGCGCAGCTGCGCGCCAATCTCGGCGCCCTGGGCTGGAGCCTGACGGCGGACCAGGTCGCCCGGCTCGATGCCGCCAGCCGCCGCCAGCCGGTCTATCCCTATTGGCACCAGATGGACTTCGACGAGCGCAACCCCAAGCCGACCCGCTGGTAGAGCGGGCCCTGATCGCGCCCTGCCCGCCCCTGGATTGCAGGGGCGGGCCCGGCAATGACAAAGGGCGTCGCCCTGCGAGCCTTCAGTCGGGCGCTCAGGCCCTCTTCGCCCGCGCGATCGCCTGGTCGAGCCGGGTCCGGGAGATGGCCGCCAGGCGCTCGACGCCGAGCAGCCGGGCGAGTTCGAGCGCCGGGTCCTCCTCGGCGAGGAGATGGCGGTTGGCGAGCACGGCGCCGGCCAGTTCCGCCAGCGGGATCTCGGCGATGGCGCGGCGCCCCTCGATGTCGTGCGGCGCGCGATAGGCGATGATCTCCGTCACCGTGCCGCGCCGCCAGATGAAGTCGCCGCCCGCCTCCCGCGTGCGCTCGACGTCGCCGAGATGGGCGGCCACGCGCTCGCGGATCTTGGCGCCGGTGCGCAGCCAGCCATGGGCGCGGGCGATGCGCTGCGCGAGGATATCCTCGCGCAGGGGCGCCTCGGCCTCGAGCACCGCCTCGACCATGGCCATGAGCGTGCCGCGGTAATCGGCCTCGTGGAACCGGTCGGGCTCGAGCCGATGGGCGGAGAAGTCGGCCAGGCGGTAGGGAATCGGGCTGGCCGGGAACGGCGGCGGCTCTTCCAAGACCGGCGGATCTTCCAAGACCGGCACTGCTTCCAAGACCGGCACTGCTTCCAAGACCGGCACTGCTTCCAAGACCGGCACTGCTTCCAAAACCGGCACCTCTTCCAAGACCGGCGGGGCCTCTTCCACGGCCGGCAGTGCCTCGGCGAGCGGCCGCGCGGCGTCGGGGGCGCTTTCGGGCACCGGCTCCGCCTCCCTCGCCTCCGTCTCGTCCGTCTCGGCCGGGCCGGCCGGAACGGGCGGCGCCTCTTCCGGCTCCAAGGCGCTTTCTTCCGCCGCCGGGAGCTCGGCCGGGGCGGGCGGCGGCTCCGCCGCGAGGCGGGCGGCGAGCGCCGCCGCCTCCTCGGCCGCCCTCTTCTGGCGGCTCGTCTCCAGGAGGATGGCGAGCGCCGCATGCAGGCGCTCGGCCGTGCCCTTGGGGTCGAACCACCAGTCGGTCGACCATACGCGCACGATCTCCCAGCCGAGGCCGCGCAGCACCTGCTCGCGCACCAGGTCGCGGTCGCGCGCCGTCGCCGAGCTGTGATAGGTGGCGCCGTCGCATTCGACGCCGGCGAGATAGGTGCCGGCCCGGTCGGGATGGCGGATGCCGATATCGACGCGGAAGCCGGAAATGCCGACCTGCGGCACCGTCTGCCAGCCGAGCCGGTCGAGTTCGGCCGCCACCGCCTCCTCGAAGGGCGATTCCAGCGCGCCGACCGAACCCTCGTCCTGCGCCGGCAGCGCCACGGCGCCACGCTCGGCGAAATCGAGGAAGGTCTTGAGGTCGCGGATGCCCGCCGCCTTGACACGGCCGGTATCGATCTGGTCGGCGGTGAAGCCGGAGAAGACGAGCAGCTCCTGGCGCGCGCGGGTCACCGCCACGTTGAGCCGGCGCTCGCCGCCCTCGCGGTTGAGCGCGCCGAAATCCATCACGCGCTTGCCGGCGGCGTCCTGGGAGAAGGTGATCGAGAACAGCATGACGTCGCGCTCGTCGCCCTGCACGTTTTCGAGGTTCTTGACGATGGCCGGCTCGATGCGCTCGTCGGCGAAGAACCATTCGAGCGCGGGCGCGGCGCGGCGGGCCTCGTCGAACAGGTCCTGGATCAGCCCCTGCTGCTGGCTGTTGAAGGTGATGACGCCGAGGGTCGGCCGCTCGGCTTCCGGCAGCTGCAGCCAGGCGCGCAGCCGGACCAGCGCCTCGGCGACGACGGCGCGCGCCTCGATGCGGTTGGTGCGGCTCTTGCCGCGGTCATAGACGCCGTCCGGCACCGATACCAGCCGCACCGCCCGGTCCTCCACCGCCGGCGAGGGAAAGGTGATCAGGCGGTTGCGGTAGTAATGGCTGTTGGAGAAGGCGATCAGCGATTCGTGGCGGCTGCGATAGTGCCAGCGCAGGTCCCGCATCGGGATGCCCGCCGCCTTGGCCTCGTCGAGGATGCTTTCGAGGTCGCGCTCATGCTCGGCGACATCCTCGTCCTCCGCCTCGTTGCGGCCGAAGAAATTGGTCGGCGGCAGCTGCTTGGGGTCGCCGACGATGATGGTCTGCCGGCCGCGGGCGATCGCGCCGACCGCATCCCAGGTGGTGATCTGCGAGGCCTCGTCGAAGATCACCACGTCGAACAGCGCCTGGTCCGGCGGCAGATATTGGGCGATCGAGAGCGGCGACATCAGCATGCAGGGCGCGAGCCTGGCGAAGCTGCCGGGCATGGCGCCGATCATCTCGCGGATCGAGCGGCTGGGGCGCTGCAGCTCCATCTGGTGGCGCAGCAGGCCGAGTTCCGATTGGCGCGGCACCGCCTGCACCGCGGGCAGCCCATGCGCGATGGCGCCGATGACGCGCGCCGCCGCCTGCGCGCGCACCATCGCGTCGATGGCGCGGAAGTCCCGGATGGCGTGCTCGTGCTGGAAGCGGCGGAACTCGCGCAGCACCGGGTCGGCGTCGATGGCGAGCGGCAGCCACCAGCGCCGATAGGCGAGCCGGAACGCCGCCTTCGTCGCGTCGGGGCGGACGCGGCCGGCTTCGACGTCGCCGACGAGGCCGGCGAGCCCATGCGCCTCGGCCGACCGGCGCACCCGGCACCAGGACGTCCAGTCGCGCAGGAGCGGACGCGCGTCGGCGAGCCCCGCCATGGCCGCCATCAGGCCGGCGAGCAGGGCATCGCCTTCCGGCCCGGCCGGGTCGCGGCCTGCCAGCCGCGCGAAGTCGTCCGCCGCCGCCAGGAAGGCGGCGAAGGCCGCGGCATAGTCCAGCGCCGCCGGATGGACGGGGTCCTCCATCGCGCCGCGCACGAAGGGCGCCACGGCGCGGCCGATCGCCCGGATCTCCTCGGGCTCCCGGCCGAGCTGGAGGAGCGTGGCGCGCAGATGCGCCGCATGGGCGAGCCGGCGATTGAGCACAGCGACGTCGGTGTCGAGCCCCGCGAAGGCCACCGCCTTGCCGGCGAGGAGATTGCCGTCGATCGCCGCCAGCCGGTCCTGCATGCGGCGCAGGAGCGGCAGGTCCGTCTCCGGATCGGCGACGCCGGCGGCGGCGTGGGCCTGGAGCTGCTTCTGCACGCGGCGGCGGCCGGCCCAGCGCACCGGCCACAGCGACGCCGCGGCGTCCTTCCACTGGCCGTCGAGCTCCCCGACCGGAATGCGCGGCACCTCGTCCCGCGCGAAGGAGGCCGACAGGCGGCCCTCGGCCGCGCCATAGTCCTCGATCGCCGCTTCGAGCTCGGCGAGCGCCGGGCGCAGCTGCGCGAAATCACGGTCGAACAGGATGAAATGGTCGCTGCCGGTGCCGGCGAGCAGGGCTTCGGCGAAGGCCGACAGCCGCTTCAGCTCGGCCAGCCCGGCATCGTCCCTGAAGGCGAGGCCGATCCGGCCGAGGAACCGCCCGAGCGCCGCGCGCAGAACGCCCGCTGCGCTCCGCAGGGCGGCGGCGGCGGCGAGCAGCCCGTCCTGCCAGGCCGAGGACCATTCGCCGGCATCGACCAGCCGCAAAGCGGGCCGGTCGTCGACGGCGCCATGGACGATACCGATCTCGGCGGCGATCTCCTCCAGCCGGGCGAGGGCCGCCGCGTCATGCGCGTCGAGCGCCGGCCAGGACAAAGCGGGCGCATGCGCCTCCTGGTTGCGCAGGGCGATGCCGAGCGCCTCATAGGCGGTCAGCCCGTTGCCATGCGGCCGGTGCAGCGCCTCGACATAGGCGTTCAATTCGTCCCGCCGCAGCCGCAGCTTCTCGTTGATGGCGATCCAGCCGGAATTGTCGGCCTGGCCGCCGCTTTCCCAGGCCTTGCGGAGCTGGCCGAGGAAGCTGCGGCGGTCCGCCTTGCTGGAATGGAGTTCGAGGCAATGGTCGCCGAGGCCATGCTCGCGCAGGCGGCGATAGACGACGTCGAGCGCCGCCGTCTTCTCGGCGACGAACAGCACCGTGCGCCCGGCCGCCATGCAATTGGCGATCATGTTGGCGATTGTCTGGCTCTTGCCGGTGCCGGGCGGCCCGACGATGATGAAGTCCCGCCCCTCGGCGGCGGCGAGGCTGGCCGCGATCTGCGAGGAATCGGCCGGCAGGAGCGAGACGACGTCCTGCGGCGCGTGGCGGCGGTCGAGCTCCCGCTCGTCCTCGAAGGGCTTGCCGCCGGGATCGAAGGCCTGGTCGGGCGTCTCGATGAGGTGCCGGACCACGCGGTTCTGGCGCAGCGCGCCGCTGCGCTCGACGAGGTCCTTCCACATCAGATATTTGGCGAAGGAGAAGGTCGACAGCGCCGCCTCGTCGACGACCTCCATGCCGGGCACGTCGCGGACGGCGTGGCGCACCGCACCGAGCACGCGCGGCACGTCGACGCCGCTCTCGTCGCGCGGCAGGCCGCCGTCGAACAGGTTCAGCGCGAGGTCGAAGTCGCGTTCCAGGAACTGCAGCAGCGTGGCGTTGAAGCGCGGCTCGTCCTCGTGGAACTTGAGGGCGAAGCGGGAGGAGGCGCTGCGCCGGTCGAGCTTCACCGGCACCAGCAGCAGCGGCGCGCGATAGCTCCTCTCGTCCTCCGGCTTCTTCTTCCAGCGCAGGAAGCCGACGGCGAGGAAGAGCGTGTTGGCGCCGCCTTCGGCGAAGTCGCTGCGGACCTGGCGGTAGAGGTCGACGAGGCGCGTCTCGAGGGTGCGGGCATCGAGCGGCGAGGCGAGCTCGTCGCGCTGCAGCGCCTCGGCGGCGAAATGCCGGTCGAGGTCCCGGCCGCTGACCTCGCGGTAGAGGCCCGGGTCCCGCCCGCCGAGGGGGTTGTGCTCCGGCAGCGAGATCAGGCGGATCGAGGCACCCGCCGCCAGCCGGTCCTCCAGGGCGGAAATGTCGGTGCACAGGAAGGGGATGGTCTTCTTGGTATCCGGGAAATTGAGCAGCCGGTTGCGCAGCGTGAGATCGAGCAGCTTCTTCTGCCAGCGGTCGATGCGCCCGGCGGCGGTGGTCGGCTTGACCTCGACGACCTCGACCGGCAGGTCCGGCGCGGGCGGCAGCGGCAATTCGATGGTCGCTCCGGCCTCGTCCGCCCCGTCGGCCGGGGCGGGCTCGTGCGAGGCGAGCGGGGTGATGCCGCCGCTGCGCGAGCGGCGGACGTCGATGGCCGCCACGAAGGCGGCGGCCTGCCCCTCCTCAAGCCGGCGTTCGACGAGGCGCTGCGCGTGCTCCATCGTCAGCGGCGGGCGGTGGGTGACGCCCGTCGTCTCGAAGACGACCAGTTCCCGCGAGGCCAGGGCCTTGCGGATCTCCATCGCGTCGCGCTCGATCGCGCTGGGCAGGGTGCGCTTCGTCAGCCAGACGCCGGCGGCCGCATGGCCGTCGAAGAGCAGCATGACGGGATGGAGGCCGGCGGCCTCGAGCGCCGCGCCGAACAGCAGCGCGGTGTCGAGGCAGGTGGCGAGCCCCTCCTGCGCGATGGTCGAGGGGCGGCGGATCTTCTGCCCCCGGCTCTCGAAGCTGGCCGGCGGCTCGGCATAGTGCAGCGCCATCGCCGCCACCGCCGAATAGACGGAAGCCGCGAGCAGGAAGGCGCGCCGGGGATCGCCGCTCTGATAGCCGTCCAGCCCGGAGGCATGGCCATGGGCGGCGAGCCTTTCGGCGGCGGTCTTCAGGATCCTGGCGACGGCCGGGTCGTTGGGCATGACGAAGGCCGGCAGGAGCTGGGCCATGTCGGCGACGCCGCCCCACTCGTCGCGCGCCAGCAGGCGCACCGGGACGCGCCGCTCCGCCAGCACGGCGCCGCCCGCCGAGAGCTTCAGCGCGATCTCGCCACGCTCGGCTTCGTCCAGCCCGGCGAGATAGGCCGAATCGAGATCCACCCGGCGGTCGGCCAGCGGCAGGCGGTCACCGGCGGCCAGCCGGTCGACGGTCCAGGTCTTCGGCCGCAGGAAGGGCGGGCTCGAGGTCATCTCGAGCGTGCAGCGCTCGAAGCCCTCTGCGGTCGGGTTGTGGATCGAGACCGCGCGTAGCACGGGGATGGCGTTCTGGAACGAGGCATAGGTGAAGCTCGGCGCGATATCCGCCTCGATCTCGACAACGGGCAAGGATGTGGCGGCACCGTCCGCCGCGACCGCCTCCTCATCGTCCACGCCGCTACCCCTTGCTTCCTGCCGTCGGAACGGACCGCCGAAACCGAAGGCCGCAGGCCGGACCGTCGGGCCCGCGGCCGAATCGGTGCGCGGTCTGCCGCACCGACAGTCTATCCGCATCCGCTCTCGGCGCCACGCCCATGGGCGCCGAAATCGGCTTCGGCCCGTCCCCGGCACCGTCCCGGACGGCGGGCCGCATACCCTAACGGCCCGGCGGCACCGGCACCAGGCCGTGCCGCTGCATGATCGCCGCCATCTTCGCCGGGTCGGGCGGGCCGCCCCCGGCCAGGGCCTCGCGAATCTCGCGGAAATATTCCGGTCCGAGCACGCCGGGCGTCAGCACGCACAGGCAGCGGGCAGGAACCGTGCCGCGATTGTCGAAGCCGTGCACGACGCCGCGGGGGATGAAGACGGTGTCGCCGGCACCGACCTCGATCGGGCGGCCGTCGACCGTCATGGTCAGGACCCCGGAAAGGCCGTAGACCGTCTCCTCCCAGTCGCGATGGTAATGCGGCACCGGCATGCGCCCCTCGGGCTGCACGGTCATCTCGAACATGTCGAGCGCCCCGCCGGTCTCGTGCTTGCTGCGCAGGAACCGAAGTTCGATCGCACCGATGCGGATGTCTTCCGTCATTGTTTCCCCCTGTCCGGCAAGGAGCCCATCAAAGCTGGAAACCTACCGTCATGCACGCGATTTCCCGCGGGCGGGCCGAGGCGGCAGTTCGGCTTCGGCCGGCGGCAAGCGAGGGCCGGGCAGGATGTCGGCGCGCCCGAAAGGCAAAGCCCGGGGCGTGAGCCGGGCCTCCTTCCCGCCAGGGGACGGCCGGCTTACCGGATCGTCTCGATCTGGTCGTGGCTGAGGACCCAGATATGGGCCGGCAGCGCGATGAAATGGGCGTCGTCGAGATATTTCTCGTTGGCCTCGTCGGGCGCGATGGCCCAGAGCAGGAATCGGCGGATCGCCGCGGCCGTCTGCGGATCGGCCTGCCGGGTGGAGACGATCGCGTATTCGTAGTTGACGAGCGGATAGGCGCCGGCGCCGGGCGCGTTGACCAGCGTCAGGCGCTCGTCGGCCGGCGTGCGCGGCCCGAGCGAGGCGGCGGCGGCGGCGATCGTTTCCGGCGTCGGCAGCAGGAACTCGCCCGAATAGCCCTTCAGGGCAGCGGTGCCGATGCCGGCCTTGGCAATGTCGTCATGCAGGCTGATGCCGATATAGCCGACCGAATAGGGCGTCTGGCGGATCGCCTGCAGCACGCCGGCATTGCCGGTCGCGGTCACGGTGCCCGGGACGGCAGGCCAGGCGACCGTGGTGCCGTAACCGATATCGTTCTCCCAGGCCGGGGTCGAGAACGTCAGGTACTGCGTGAAGACGAAGGTATCGCCGGAGCCCTCGACCCGATGCACCGGGACGATGCCCTGGTGCGGCAGGGTGACGCCGGGATTGAGCGCGGCGATCTCGGCGTCGTCCCACATGCGGACCTTGCCGGCATAGATGCCCGCCAGAGTCGGGCCGTCGAGCTTCAGATGGGTGTCGGCGGCGAGCCCGGGAATATCATAATTCACCGTCAGCGCCGAGATCGCCATCGGCACATTGACGATGCCGGGATAATGGCGGGCCTGGGCGTCCGACATATAGGCGTCGGATGCGCCGATCTGCACCTTGCCCGCCAGCGCCTGCTCGATGCCAGCGCCCGATCCGGTGCCGGCGGTCGTGACGTGCACGCCGGCATGGGTCCGGGCATAGTCGGTGGCCCAGATGTCGAACAGCGGGTAGAGCAGCGTCGACCCGGTCTCCGCCAGGGTGACGTCGGCGGCGCGGGCCGGCACGGCGGGCTGGCCGAACACGAGCAGGGCGCCAAGGCCTCCGGCGGCGAGCGTCGCGTTCAGCTTCTTCAGGCGATCGGCGGACATGGATGTTTCTCCTGGGTGAAGACCGCGGCGCATCGTCGGACCGCCGGAGCCGGGGCGCCCCCGCCTCCCGCATGACGGATGCCCGTCGGAACCTGTCTGGAAATCAGGGATATCGCGGTCCGGCCAGCCCGGCGTCGCAGTCTCGATATCGCCGAGCCCGCGGCGTCCATGGCGGGTCCGCGACCCTATTCGGCCGCCACCGGCACGGAGCCGCCCGTCGAAGCGGCCTCGAACGGCTGATCGAGGCGATCGAGGTTCACGCCCGTGGTCTCGATGCGGTAGAGCCAGGTCACGAGCGCCCCGAGGATCGAGACCACGATCAGGCCGTAGAGCAGGGCCGTGGTGCCGATCGACGCCAGAAGGATCGGGAACAGGAAGGCGGTCGCCACTGCGCCGATCTTGGCGAAGGCGGCCGCGAATCCGGCACCCTTGCCGCGGATCGCCGTCGGGAAGACTTCGCCGGCGAGCAGGTAGGTCTGGGCGTTCGGGCCGAGATTGGTCATGAAGTTGAAGAGCATGAAGCCGGCGAAGATCAGCAGGGTCGAGGTACCGCCGGAAAAGCTCGAGGCGAGAGAAGCCAGGAACAGGCCGGCAGCGCAGCCGATGAAGCCGAGGATCTGCAGCGCGATGCGGCCGACCGTATCGGCGAGCAGCACGGCGAAGATGATGCCGACGATCAGCAATGTGGTGATCAGGGCGGCGCCCTTGGCCGCCACGATGTCGTTCAGGATGAGGTCGGCGACGCTGCGGGCGTGATCGGAATTGGCGCCCAGCGCCACGGCCAGGATGGTCGGCGTGAAGATGCCGATGCCGTAGGTGCCGAGATCCTGCAGGAACCAGGGAACGGAAGCGAGGATGGTGGCGCGCCGGTTGGCCTTGCTGAACAGCGACGTCCAGCTCTGACCGGCCGGTGAGCCGTGGCCCATGCCGTCGCCGTGCCGCGTCGCCAGCCTGATCTCCGCCGGATATTGCGGCTTGCGCACCAGCAGGCGCCTCACCGCCTGTTCGGCCTTGGCCATCTCGCCGCGCGACGAGAGCCAATTGGCGCTTTCCACGATGTAGAAACGGCCGATCGTCACGAGGATCGCGGGGATGATCGCCGAGGCGTACATCCAGCGCCAGGCGCCGATCTCCGGCAGGGTCGACAGCACGGCATAGCCGACCACCGTGCCGCCGAGGGCGCCGACCGCCTGGAAGGCGAAGGCGCCGAGCACGAGCCTGCCGCGGCTGGTGGAGGGAATGCTCTCGGAGATGATCATGTGGGCGGTCGGGTAGTCGCAGCCGAGCGACAGCCCGAGGCCGAACAGGAAGACCACCAGCAGCGGATAGTTCGGGCAGAACACCAGGCCGACGAGGAAGGCGCAGAACAGCACCATCTCGGCGACGAACATCGGCTTGCGGCCGAAGCGGTCGGACAGGCCGCCGAGGGCGACGGCGCCGACCAGGATGCCGGCGAGGCTCGCGGCGCCGATGACGCCGTGCTCGGCGGCGCCGATGTCGAATTCGTTCGACAGGAGAGGCAGCGCCACGCCCGTCATGAACACGACGAAGCCTTCGAAGAATTTGCCAGCCGCGGCGAGCGACCAGATCAGCCATTGCATGCCGGTCATCGGCGCCGCGGGCAGATGGGTGCCATCCGCCCACATCGGCAATTCGTCGATGTGGTCCTGGACCGTTCTCGACCGGACATGTCCAGACGGTTGCGACGCTGCGAGATCGACCATGGCGGGTTCTCCTTTGGCAAGAGGCCGACGAGGCATCGACATGCGCTTGCAAATACACGCGCATCGATTGCTTATATTTATTGATACAACCTGAGATCGCGCTTTGAACGACGTTACGACTGTTTCGACTGGCTCATCGCCTCGAACAATCCTTTGACGTCTCAACTTGACAGGGGAATGACAGTTGCGGCCCTGCCTTCCCGTTCGTCATGCCGGTTGCCCGACCGTGCCCGGGCAGGTGGCCGTCAGGGGCGCCGGCGCGCGCGCCGCTCCGCCCGGCCCTCGGCCAGCAGCGCGTTGATTTCGGCGCCGAGCAGGAAGGCCACAGCCACCAGCCACAGGAAGAACAGCGCGGCGAAGACGCCGCCGAGGCCGGCATAGAGCTTCGAATAGGTGTTGAAATTGGTGATGTAGAGGCTGAAGAGCTCCCCGCCGGCGAGCCACAGCCCCAGCGTCACGAGCGAGCCCGGCCAGATCGTCCAGAAGCGCGGCCGGCTTGCGACCAGGAAGAGATGGATCAGGATGATCGCCCCGCCGAGCACGACGACGGTGATGCCGTAGCGGGCGAGTTCGATGACGAAGGCGAACGCCGCCAGGAAGGGCAGATAGGCGAGCGCATTGCGCCACATCACCGGCCACAGCACCACGAACAGGGCCAGCGTGATGAGGGCGAGGGCGGCGACGAGCACGAAGACGAGGCTCTGCAGCCGGCACCGCCAGAAGGACCGCGTCTCGACGAGGCCGTAGGCCCGGTTGGCACCGATGCGGATGGCCTCGATGCCGTTGGTGGCGAGCACCACGGCGATGATGGCGCTGAGCGTCACCAGGCCCGGGTGCGAGGAGCCCAGCACGTTGACGACCTCCTCGGCGATCGGGCTGGCCACGCTGTGCGGCCAGCTGTCGAACAGGAGGCGCACGATCTCCTCCTGCAGGCCGGCGGTACCGACGAGGCCGGCCAGCGCCGTCACGAAGATCAGGAAAGGAAACAGGGCCGTCAGGGTCGAGAGCGCCATATGGCTCGCCATCGCATAGCCGTCATGCGCGACATAGCGCTGGATCACGCGCCAGAGGAAATTGATGAGCCCCATCGGCCGAGACAATGGCATCGCCGGATGGGCACGGCAAGCAGGAGGCGCCGGCACAGCCGAGGCCCCGGCGGAACCCGGCGCCTCGATCGGTCCCCCTCGGCGACCGGTGCGCGCAAGGCTTCAGGAATATGCCCCTGCGGAGCGCCGGAGCGGCCCGCAGGGCGCGAGGCTCATTCGAAATTCTGGTGGAGGCGGGCGTCGAATGGGCTGCCCAGATAGGGCTGGATGTCCGCACGGAACTTCACCGTATGGGCAGAGCCCTGATGCGCGGCAAGGGCGGCGTAGCTGCCCCAGGTCTCGACGATGGTGAAATGGTTGGGGCCGTCCGTCTGGCGCAGGACGATATAGGAGACGAGATCCTTGTCGCTCTTGGTCGCCGCCATCTCGGTGCGGAGGAAGCCCCACGACTTTTCCTCGCTCTGCGCGACATAGGCGTCGGGAATCACGTCGACGTGGCTGACGAGCGTCACCGGGCCGACCGGATCCGCCGCGTTGGCCGAGCCGGCCAGGACGAGCACACCCGCGGCCGCGAGCATGGCGGCGCCGACATGTGCGATGATTGTCTTCATAGTCTTCTCCTTGGAACAGCGAGCCACATCTTTGTCGCATCCGCCCCAGGCTCGATTTCGGGCGGCGGATCGATCCTGCATTCCGGCAGGTCAATCGATTGGGAGGCAGGTCACGGAAAGGTCGCAGCGATGGCGGAAGGGCCGCCGCCGAGGGGAAGCGCCGCCTCGAGCCTGGACAGATGCGTACCGTCGAAATCGAACAGCGAAATCCGGTCGAGGGCGAATTCCTGCACGAGCAGATGGCGCGAATCCGGCGTGAACTGCACGCCCTGGGCGTTGGCGCTCACCTCGGCCGTGGCGGCGAGGACCGGCAGCGGCTTCGCCAGGTCGAAGACCTGGATCAGCGACACCGAGGACGATCCCGGCTTGCCATGGGCGATATTGCTGCCGTTGATCGACGTCACCGCCATGAACCGCCCGTCCGGCGAGATGGTGACGGCCTCCGGTGTCGCCGCCACCGGCACCACGCCCGCGGCGTGAAAGGTCGGCGAGGCCAGGTCGACGAGGGTAACGGCATCGGCATCGCCGGAACTGCGCCCGATATCGGTGACGGCTGCCCGGCTTCCATCCGGGCTGATCACGACGCTGTAGGGGTTGGAGCCTGTGGTGATGTCCCGTCCCGTATAGGAAACGCTCGTTCCCTCGATCCTGAGGACGGCAACGGTGTTCTCGCCACGCTTGGTCGCCAGCGCCCATCTGCCGTCGGGCGTGATTGCCACGCTCATGACCCTGGCCGTCTCCGTGCCGACATCGACCGCCCCGGAGGAGACGACTTTGCCTCCGTCGAGAACCAGGACATAGACCGCACCCTTGCCGCTCGCCGCGAGCAGCAGCGTGCCGGCTCGGTTCAGGGCGATGCCCCAGGGTCTGGTGGCGAGCTTCGGCCTGTCGACGACGGCAGGCGGAGCAGCCTTCAGGTCGACGATCTGGAGTTCGGCCGGGGCCGCGGGCTTGTCCGGATGCTGCGGGTCGGGCACGGCCGGATTCGAGACATAGGCAAAATGGCCGTCGCGGGACACGGCGACGCCAGCCGGCGGACCGACGGCCGAATGATCGGCGGGGATCTCCCAGAGCTTTCGCGGCGGAAACTGCGAGGCGTCGAAGCCGGCGAGCGAGCCATGCTGCGCACCCGGCCTGACGTGATAGGCCCCATCGACCATCTGGTTCAGCCCGTCATTGGCGGAGATGATCAGCGGTTCGGCCTGCGCCGTCGCCGACAGCAGGCCGGCGGCAAGCATCGCCGCCACCGCCGCCGCCTTCGCCGGAGGGCGGCCCGTTGGCTTGCGATCGGTTTTCTCGTCTGCGGACATGGCTGAAATGCCTCTGCTCAGGTCAATCGAAGGAAAACGCATCACGCTGCCGGCGTGATGCGCCTGTCGGGGGTCAACTGGTCGGGATCGGTGACGAGCTCGATGATCGCCGGCCGCCCGGCCTGCTGCGCCCGGCGGAAGGCGGGCAGGAAATCGTCCGTGGCCTCGACCCTTTCGGCATGGGCGCCCATGGCGCGGGCCAACAGCTGGAAGTCGGGATTGCGGATGTCGGTCGCCATCGGCCGGCCGGGAAAGCGCCGCTCCTGATGCATGCGGATGGTGCCGTAGCGGCCGTTGTTGACGATGATCACGATGATGGCCGCCCCATTCGCCAGGGCGGTGCCCATTTCCTGCGGGTACATCAGGAAGCAGCCGTCGCCGGCAAAGCAGACGACGGTCTTCTCGGGATTGCGGAGCTTGGCCGCGACAGCGGCGGGAAGGCCGTAGCCCATCGATCCATTGGTGGGCGCGAGCTGCGAATGGGCCTGGCGGAAGCGATGGAAGCGATGCACCCAGACGGTGTAGTTGCCGGCACCGTTGGTGATCACCGTGCCGCTTTCAGCCTGCTCGCCGACGAGCGCGACGACACGGGCGAGATCGACGCCGCTGACCGGCGGCGTGACTCGCGCCGGATCGCTGAAGGCGAGATAGTCGGCATGGCCCTGCTCCATCCGCCGCCGCCACGGCCGCTCGCCCCGGCCGGGCAGGGCGGCAAGCTGGGCGAGGCAGGCGCCGGCCGGGGCCGCGATCCCGACCAGCGCCTGGAAGACGCGGCCGATCTCGTCGGGATCGGGATGGATATGGACGAGCGTCTGCGTGGCCATCGGGCCGTCCAGCAGCGCATAGCCCGACGTCGTGACGTCGCCGAGCCGGGAGCCGAGCACGATCAGGAGGTCCGACGTCCTCACCAGCTGCGCCAGGGCGGGCGAGACGCCGAGCCCGAGATGGCCGGCATAGGTCGGATGCAGATTGTCGAGCGCGTCCTGGCGGCGGAACGAAACGGCGACCGGAAGGTCGTGGGCGACGGCGAAGCGTTCCAGATCCGCTCGCTGCGGCGCCGTCCACCCGCCGCCGCCCACGATGAGGAGGGGGGCCCGGGCCGTATCGAGGAGGCCGGCGATCCGCTCGATATCCCCGGCGGAAAGGCTGGCGGAGGGGGCCGACCGGACGAGGATGTCGTCGACGGCGGCCGCCTCGGCGAGCATGTCTTCCGGCAGGGCCACGACGACAGGGCCGGGGCGTCCGGACATCGACGTGCGGAAGGCCCGCGCCAGGATTTCCGGAATCCGGGCCGGATCGTCGATTTCGACCGCCCATTTCGCGACAGGCCCGAACATGGCCCGGTAGTCGATCTCCTGGAAGGCTTCGCGGCCCCGGACCGAGCGTTCGACCTGACCGACGAAGAGGATCATCGGCGTCGAATCCTGGAAGGCGATGTGCACCCCGATGCTGGCATGCGTGGCACCGGGCCCGCGCGTCACGAAGCAGATGCCGGGGCGGCCCGTCGACTTGCCGTCGGCCTCGGCCATGTTGGCGGCGGCGCCCTCGTGGCGGCAGACCACGACATCGATCTGCGGCGTCGCATGGAGGGCGTCCAGCACGTCGAGATAGCTCTCGCCGGGCACGCAGAAGACGCGCTCCACCCCGTTGGCGGCGAGACCGTCGACGATCAGCTGTCCGCCGGTCCGGGCGTTGCTGCGCCGGGCGGCGTCAGGGAGAGGATCGGCGGCGGCGTCAGTCATGGGCGGTGAACTCCTTGCCTTTGGTCTCGGGAAGCATGAGGGCGGCGATCACCGCGACGGCGTAGGCGGCGGCGGCGCAGATGCCGATGGCGTTGTTCAGCCCCAGGGGCAGGGCGATGACGCCGACGAGAGCCGGGATCAGCGAGCCGAGGCCCCGTCCGAAATTGTAGGAAAAGCCCTGCCCCGTGGCGCGGACGCGGGTCGGATAGATCTCGGCGAAGGCGGCGCCCATGCCGGAGACGATGCCGGACTGGAAGAAGCCTAGCGGAAAGCCGAGCAGGAGCGTGGCGACATCGCCGATCGGCGCGAACATGTAGAAGGCCACCACCACCGCGGCGCAGATCGCGCAGATCACGAAGGTCTTGCGGCGCCCGAGGAAGTCGCTCAGGTGGGCGGCGCTCAGATAGCCGCAGAAGGACCCGGCAATGTTGACGATGAGGTAGCCGCCGGTGCCCAGGACCGAGAGATGGCGGCTTTCGGCCAGATAGGTCGGGAGCCAGCTGAGGATGGTGTAGTTGCCGCCGAGCGAGGCCGCCGCGAGCAGGCTTGCCGCCGCTGTCAGGCCGAGGAGCGGCCTTTCGAAGATCTCGCCGATGCGAACCCGTGCCCCGCTCTTTTCCTGCAGGCGGCGCGTCTGCAGGAACACCTCCGGCTCTTCGAGGTTGCGCCGGAAGAACAGCACCGCAACGGCCGGGAGCAGGCCGATCCAGAACATGGCGCGCCAGGCGATATCGCGCGGCAGGACGGAGAAGACGATGGCGAACAGGATGGCCGCAGCGCCATAGCCCACGGACCAGCCGCTCTGCACGGCGCCGACGGCCCGGCCGCGATATTCCTTGCGGATCACCTCGCTCATCAGCGCGGCGCCTGCCGCCCATTCCCCGCCGAAGCCGAGGCCCTGCAGGCTGCGGGTGACCATCAGTTCGCCGAAGGAATGGGTGAAGCCCGACAGTGCCGTGAAGACCGAGAACCAGAGGATGGTGATCTGCAGGACCTTCTTGCGGCCGATCCGGTCGGCGAGGAACCCGGCGATGATGCCGCCGAGCGAGGAGACGACCAGCGCCGTCGTCGCCAGGGTGCCGCCCTGCGACTTGGTCAGCCCCCAGACCGCAATCAGGGTCGGCATGGCGAGCGCGTAGATCTGGACATCCATCGCGTCCAGCGCCCAGCCGGAAAAGCAGGCCCAGAACGTCCTTCTTTCGACTGCCGTCAGGTCTGTGAACCAGCCTTGCATGCTTCCATCCCGCAGCGCGCCTCGAGCGCGACCGGCGGATGTTTTATGACAACGGCCGCGAAATGCAATGCTGAATACAGATAAAAATTCAGGAGTGTCCTTTGAGGTCGCTATGCAGTTATGGTATGGCTGCGAGCATGGAGGCCCGCATGGCTGATGAGCAGGAAAGCACCGTGGAGTGGGTTTACGGAGAGCTCACGACCATGGCGATCGCTTTCCAGCTGCGGCCTTCGGAACGCATCAACGAAGTCGCCCTGGCAAAAAAGCTCGGGGTGAGCCGGACGCCGCTGCGCGAAGCCCTGAACAGGCTCGTCGCCGACGGCTATCTCGACTTCGTCCCGCAGCAGGGTTTCTTCCGGCGGGCGCTCGACCCGCAGGAGATCTTCGACCTCTACGAGGTTCGCAAGAGCATCGAGGTGTCGGGTATCGGACTGGCGATCCAGCGGGCCAAGGCACCCGATCTGGAGGCGATCCGCGATTTTCTCGATACCAGTTCGGCCGACATTCCGGGCCGGACCATTGCCGATCTCGTCGAACTCGACGAGATCTTCCACAACCGCATGATCGCGCTGAGCGGCAATCACGAATTGGTGCAGCTCCTGGAGAAGATCAGCGGCCGCATCCGTTTCGTCCGCTGGATCGACATGGAGAACGGCCGGCGCAGCGTCACCCAGTCTGAACACCGCGCCATCCTCCAGGCGGCGATGGACCGGGACGAGGACCGTGCGAAATCCCTTCTCGGCGAGCATATCGACCGGCGGCTCGACCAGATCGTCGAGGCCGTCAAGGAAGGCTATGCCCGTATCTACATCGCCTCCTCCGTGATGGGCCGTCCCGAAAAGGTCGACATCCCTCCGGTCCGCCCGGGAACGGGCGAGCGGGGCTGAGCCCCATCAGGCATCGCCGTTGGGCGCCGATCCCGCCGGGGCGATGACCGTTCTTCACGGCTCTTCACAATTTCCGGCGCGACGCCGTGCTCACCACAGCGTTACTCGCGCCTTGCTTCCGCCCGCGCTATGCCGGAAAGCATATCCACGGCCGAATTTCGAACGAACTCATTTTGGACGAGACCCATGCGTCGGATCGTTGTTGCAGCATTGACGATGCTGGCCTTCGGAGGGCCGGCCTTCGCCCAGCCGCGCGCGGTGATCGAGCTTTTCACGAGCCAGGGCTGCTCCTCCTGCCCGCCCGCCGACCGGATGATGAACCGGTGGGTGCTCGATCCCAACCTCATCGCCCTGTCGCTGCCGGTCGACTATTGGGATTATCTCGGCTGGAAGGATACCCTGGCCAATCACGGCTTCTCCCAGCGCCAGCGCGCCTATGCGGAGGCCCGCGGCGACCGGGCTGTCTATACCCCGCAGATCGTCGTCGACGGCGTCCTCCACGCCGTCGGCTCGAATGGCGAGGAGGTCGATCGCGCCATCGACGCTGCCGGCAGGAAGGTCGGCGTCCTCTCCGTGCCCGTATCGATTTCGGGGTCGAGCGGCGACTATGAGGTTGCGCTGGGCGGCAGCACGGCGCGGGGCGAGGTCTGGGTCGTGCCGGTCGAACACAAGGCCGACGTGAAGATCGAGCGGGGCGAGAACACCGGCCGCACCGTGACCTATTCCAACGTGGTCAGGGGTTTTCGCAAGGTCGCCGACTATGACGGCAAGGCAGCGACGCTGAGGCTGACCTCGGCGGATGTCGGGGCGCCGGGCGCCGACAGCTTCGTCGTGCTGGTGCAGGCCAGCATACGCGGCATGCCCGGAGCCATCCTCGGCGCGGCCATGAAGTGGCCTTAGAGCCTGTTGTCTTGACGCATTTTCCGAATCGAAAAACCGATCAGCTTTCCTGGAAAATGCTCAGGGCGGTGGAACGGCCGTAAAGCTCGACCCGCCCGGGCTTGCCTTCGGCGCGGGCCCATGGCCGGATGTCGGCGCCGGACCGCGACGACCGTCGAAATGGATTGCCGGTGGACGCGGCGCCGGGCTAACGTCCCGGGCCGTTCCGCCCTCACGCTGCATGCCGAGTTTCCGATGATATCGCCTGACGACATTCGCGCCGCCGCGCGGCGCATTGCGCCGCATATCCGCCGCACGCCCCTGGCGACCATCGAGGCGGGCGCTTTCGGCTTCGATCATCCGGTTCAGCTCAAATTCGAGTTCATGCAGCATGCAGGCTCCTTCAAGCCGCGCGGCGCCTTCAACAATCTCCTGTCCCAGGCCGTGCCGGCGGCCGGCGTCGCGGCGGCTTCGGGCGGCAACCACGGCATCGCCGTCGCTCATGCGGCGCGCGCGCTCGGGCACAAGGCGAGGATCTTCGTCCCGGTGATCTCGAGCCCGGCCAAGATCGCGGCGATCCGCGCCCGCGGCGCCGATCTCGAGATCGGCGGCGAACGCTATGCGGATGCGCAGGCCGCCTGCGATGCCTATGCCGCCGCGAGCGGCGCGCTCGTGGTCCATCCCTTCGATTCCTGGGCGACCATGGCGGGCCAGGGCACGCTCGGCCTCGAATGGGAGGAGCAGTCGGGCGGCGAGCTCGATACGCTGCTGGTGGCGACCGGCGGCGGCGGCCTGATCGCCGGCATCGCCGCCTGGTTCGCCGGACGGATCAGGATCGTCTCGGTGGAACCCGAGGGCTCGCAATGCCTGAAGGCGGCGCTGGAAGCCGGCGGCCCGGTGGATGTCGGCGTCGAAAGCCTGGCCGCCGATTCGCTCGGCGCCCGCAATTGCGGGCCGCGCGTCTACGCCGTCGCCAGCCGCTTCGTCGCCTCGGCCGTCACGGTGCCCGACCGGGCCATACGCGACGCGCAGATGTGCGCATGGGACAGGCTGCGCGTGGCGCTGGAACCGGGCGGCGCCACCGCCCTGGCCGCGCTCCTTGCCGGTGCCTATCGGCCGGCGCCGGGAGAAAGAATCGGCGTCCTGCTCTGCGGCGCCAACGTCTCCCTCGACAGCATCGCGGCATAGGCGCCGAGTTTGCAGAAAACGGCGCGGCTCCTTCTCCCAGCCCAGGCCGGGAGAAAGCCGTTACCTCGGATTCCCAGAGCTGCGGGCAGGATGTCCGCGCTGCCGGATCAGCCCTTGCTGGCCTTGTAGCGCTCGATGGCGGCAAGGATCATGGCCTCGGCCTCGCGGGCGTCGCCCCAGCCCTCGACCTTGACCCATTTATTGGTCTCGAGGTCCTTGTAGTGTTCGAAGAAGTGCTCGATCTGCCTGATCGTGATTTCCGGCAGGTCGGTGTAGTTGTGCACCTTCTCGTAGCGGCGGGTGAGACGCGGCACCGGCACGGCGATGATCTTCTCGTCGCCGCCCGATTCGTCCCGCATCTTGAGCACGCCGACCGGACGCACCGCGATCACCGCGCCGGGGATGATGCCGCGCTGGTTGGCGATGAGCACGTCGATCGGATCGCCGTCGTCCGACAGCGTATGGGGCATGAAACCGTAATTGCCGGGATAGCGCATCGGCGTGTAGAGGAAGCGGTCCACCACCAGCGCGCCCGATTCCTTGTCCATCTCGTATTTGATGGGCTCCCCGCCGACGGGAACCTCGACGACGACGTTGATCTCATGCGGCGGATTGCGCCCGGTGGAGACGGCCTCGATACGCATCGTGTTTCATATCCTGTTACGCAGGCTTCCGGGACACGATGCCCCGGCACTCCCATCGGCGCAGCCTTATGCGGATCGACGATGCGATTCAACCTGAAGATGACGGGTGGAAGCCTCGCGCCGCACCTCAGCCCGCCGGCCAGCCGAAAGCGACCTTGCGGAGCTGGATCTCGCCGAAGCGTTCCACCATCGTATCCACGGCTTGGCCGCCGAGCCGCTGGTAGAAGGCGCAGGCCCGGTCGTTGTCCGCCAGGGCCCAGACGAGGATGCTCTTGACGGCATGGCCGTTGAGGTCGCGGCGCACCGCGTTGAAGAGGCGCTTGCCGAGGCCGATGCCCTGATATTCGGGCCGCAGATAGAGTTCGAAGATCTCGCCCTGATAGGGCAGGCCGACCGCCCGGTTGCGCCCATAGGTGGCGTAGCCGGCGATCACGCCGCCGAACGCCATCACCACGATCCGCGTCTTGCGATCGATCGCGTTGCGCCACCATTTGGCGCCGCGCCGCTCGACCAGGCGCTCGAGTTCACGCCCGGGAATCAGGCCGCGATAGGCGTTGCGCCACGCCGCATCGTGGACATCCGCGATGTCGCTGGCGTCGTCCGGACGGGCCAGACGGATTTCGATAGCGTCGGTTTTCATGCCGAAAGGATAATCGGGCTTCGCCCGTTCCTGCAAGAGGCTTGCGCGAGGCCTCATCGCCATTTGATCGAGCATCGCCGGCGCGGCGGGGCAGACATGACGCCGTATAATCTTGTTGCAAGCGGAGGCGCCAACCTGTTGAAGGACGTAGGGGCCGTCGGCTGCAGGACGGGCGGGGCGGCTCGCCCGCGCGCCGCGCGGCCTTGCGGCGGAGGCGAAATCATCGATGACGGCTGGCCCTTCTCTTTCCACCGGCGTGGCGCAGCCCCTCCCCTTTCCGGGCGACCATCCCGGCGCGGCGGCGAGCGGGCGCATCGGCGTGCTGCTGGTCAATCTCGGCACGCCGGACGCGCCGACCTACTGGCCGATGCGGCGCTATCTGAAGGAGTTCCTGTCCGATCGCCGCGTGATCGAAGTGTCGCGCCTGCTGTGGTGGCCGCTGCTCAACGGCATCATTCTCACCACCCGCCCCGGCAAGAGCGGCGCGAAATACGCCTCGATCTGGGACCAGGCCGAAAACGCCTCGCCCCTCCTCGTCGTCACCCGGCGCCAGACCGAAAAGCTGGCGCGCGCATTTGCCGGCCGCGACGGCCGCGTCGTCGTCGATTTCGCCATGCGCTACGGCAGCCCCTCGATCGCCGAGCGGCTGGACGGGCTGCGCGCCCGCGGCTGCGACCGCATCCTGATCGTGCCGCTCTATCCCCAATATGCCGCCGCCACCACGGCCACCGTCTGCGACAAGGCCTTCGAGCATCTGATGACCCTGCGCTGGCAGCCGGCGGTGAGGATCGCGCCGCAATGGCATGACGATCCCGTCTATATCGAGGCGCTGGCCGCCTCGGTGCGGGCGAGCCTCGCCGGGCTTGATTTCGAGCCCGAGGTGGTGCTCGCCTCCTTCCACGGCGTTCCCAAGACCTATCTGCTCGCGGGCGACCCCTATCACTGCTTCGCCGTGAAGACCGGCCGGCTGCTGCGGGAGGCGCTCGGCTATGACGAGGCGCGCCTCAGGATCACCTTCCAGTCGCGCTTCGGCAAGGAGGAATGGCTCAAGCCCTACACCGACGAGACGGTGGAAGGCCTGGCGAAGGCGGGCGTGAAGCGCATCGCCATCGTCGCGCCCGGCTTCGTCGCCGACTGCCTGGAGACGCTCGAGGAACTCGGGGTCGAGAACCGCGAGATCTTCCTGCATCACGGCGGCGAGAAATTCGCCTATCTTCCCTGCCTCAACGACAGCGAGGAGGGGCAGCGCGTGCTCGAACACGTCGTCGGCCGCGAATTGCAGGGCTGGATCTGACGCCGCCGCGGCACAGGACCGCCGCGTCCGGAAGCCGCCTTATCTGAGCAGTTCGGCCGTGCGGTCGAAGGCGGGGCCGAATCCCTTCAGGGAGACCGCGAAGACAGTCACCTTGCCCCCATCGGACGCCTTGGCCGAAAGCTTGAGCTGCTTGCCGTTCTTCAGGGCCGAGACGGTCGCCGCATTGAAGACGAGCTGCACGACGCAGCCCGAGGGCAGGCAGGTCTTGAAGGGAAGCGGCTGGCCGCTGGGCCCGCCGTCGAGCGCCAGGCTCACGCCGGCATCGAGGGCGAGGCCGAACGGCATCATCAGGAAGCCGGTGGTGCCGTCGGCCGTCGGCGACAGTTCGACGGCGAGAACCCGCTTGCCGGACTTGCCGTCGACTTCCTGTTGCTGCATGGCGCAGACCTTGGTCTGCCCCTTCAGGCCGCAGACGACGCGCCAGTCCTGATAGCTCTCCTGCAGGGAGGACGCCCCGCCCGGAAGCGACGATTTCGCGGCGTCGTCCGCCCGCGCCTGGGGTATGGCGGCCAGGACGAGAAGAGCAAGGATCAGGCTGGACTTCGACATGGGGTCCTCATCGGAGCATCGGCATCATGCCGACCGGAAGCGAATGCGCGGAACCCAAACCACAATTTCGGGCGGCTGGCTACAGCCGCCGAGGTGCCGCCGCGCTCAGCCGGCCGCCAGGCGCGCGAAGGCCTCCACCTCGTCCGGCCGGGTGGCGAAGGAGGTCACCAGGCGTACGAGATCGGCGTCCGGACCGGGATGCCGCTCCGGCGCCAGGCTGCCCCGCGGCCATTCGTAGAACCGCCCGCCCGCCTGGCGCAGGCGCTCGATCAGCGCCTTCGGCAGCACGGCGAAGACCTCGTTGGCCTCGACGGGAAAGGCGATCTCGTGGCCGGCGGCGCGAAGCCCCTTGTCCAGCAGCGCCGCCATGGCGTTGGCGTGGCGGGCGAGATCGAGCCAGTGGTCGTCCTCCAGCATGGCGATGATCTGGATGGCGATCAGGCGCGCCTTCGAGACGATATGGCCGCTGCGCTTGCGCCGCCACTCGATTTCCGCGGCCTTCTCCGCATCGAACAGGACCACGGCCTCCGCCATCAGGGCGCCGGTCTTGGTGAAGCCGAAGGACAGCGCGTCGATGCCGGCCTTCCAGGTGACGTCGGCCGGCGCGATGTCGTTCGAGAGCTGCTTGAGGAAGGCGAGGGCATTGGGGAAGCGGGCGCCGTCCATATGGACCTTGAGCCCGCGCTCGCGCGCCGGCCCGGTCAGCGCCAGGATCTCCTCGGGGCGATAGACCGTTCCGCATTCGGTCGCCTGGGTGAGCGAGAGGGCGGCCGGCACCGGCAAGCGCCCGGCTGGCCCGGAGGCCCGGCCGGCCACCGTCTCGAAACGGGCGGGATCGATCTTGCCGGCAAGGCCGCCGATGCCGATCAGGCGCGCGCCCTGGGTGATGAATTCCGGCGCGCCGCCCTCGTCGGCGATGATATGGGCGTCCTCATGCGCATAGACCGCGCCATAGGGCGGGCAGAGCGCCGCGAGGGCGAGGGAGTTGGCGGCCGTGCCGGTGGCGGCAGTGAAGACACCGACGTCGCGGCCGAACAAAGCGGAGAGGCGGGCATTGGCCTCCCGCGTCAGGTCGTCCTGGCCGTAGGCGGGCGCGAGGCCGCCATTGCCGGCGGCGAGCGCTTCGAGGATGCGGGGGCTGGCGCCCGCCCAATTGTCGCTGGCGAAATTCATGGGCCCTGCAGTAGAGCCGGGCGACCGGCGGCGCAAGGCTTTGGGCGCTGACATTGTGTCGCGATGCCCGGCAGCCGGGCGCCCCTAGAGCGACGTCCGGCCGAGGCGGCGGGCGATGAGGGCGTCGAGCGACAGGAAGCCGCCGCCGAACTTCACCAGATAGAGCGCGCACACCATCCAGGGGACATGCTCGTTATAGCTCTCGGGATAGACGAAGACCTGGATCACCAGCGTCATGAAGAACAGGCCGAGCGCGCCGAGGCGGGTGGCGAGGCCGAGAATGACGAGGACGGAGAACACGCTTTCGCCGAGGAGCGCGAGATGAGCGGCGATCTCGGGCGGGACCAGCGGCAGCTTGTACTCCTCCTGGAAGAGGTAGACGGCGCTGTCCGACAGCGTGAACAAGGTGCCGTCCGCGACCTTGGTGCGCGCCGACCACCAGAAGACGCGCAGCAGCGCGACCCGCGCCAGCAGCGCGATCAGCCAGTGCGGCACCAGCGTGGTGAGGTAGAGAACCCGGTCGAGCAGCCCCTGCGGCCGCGCCGGCTCGGCGGATGTGGTCATGGCGGGCATCGTCATCGTGAATCCTCCTGATAGGCCCTCTACGGCACGGCCGATGCCGACGTTACAGCTTGGACCCGGGAATGAAGCGCAGGGCGATGCCGGCGCCGACCAGGCCGGCGACGGCAGCGGCAAGATTGAAGTCCAGCGCCGCGGCGAAGGCGGCTTCGGCCGCGGCGGCGAGTGTTTCGCCGGCCCCGAGAGCGGCCAGGAAGGCGTATCCCCCCGGCGGCAGCACCTGCACCAGCACGTCGAGCGCCGGCCGCGTCACCAGCACGTCCTCGCCGGCCCAGTCGTCGACCGGGCGGACCTCGCCGCCGGCGTTGATCTGCCAGATCGTCGCCGCCGGAAAGGCGGAGCGCAGCAGGCGCACGGCCGGGTGGAGGACAACCCTCGTCTCGCCGAGACTTTCCGGATCGAGGGCCTGGAGGTCGATTAATGTAGCCGGCTCATTATCGGCGGCGTGATAGGCCTGGCTGCGGGCGACTTCGAGCCGCATGACGTCGGCGAGATAGGGAACCTCCCGCGCCGGCTCGAACGTCTCCACGAAGTCCGGCAGGTCGTCGCCATAGGCGAGCAGCAGGGGTGATCGCGGCGGATGCTCCCGAACGAAGAGGATGGCCAGGGCGCGGAAGAATTCCTCCCCGACCAGCGCCATTGCGGCGGGGAAACGGCCTTCCAGCGCCCCTGCCAGCCCCAGCGCGACATTGTTGCGGTAGACGGCGAAGCGCCGGTCATGTCCCGCACCGTGATGGGCGCGCAGGCCCGCCGGCGTTTCCGCGGCCGGATCGAGCACGGCACGGCGGAAGGCTTCCTGGAGATCGGCTGCCATGTCGGCGATACCCTTCATTTTATTTGCCGGCTATCTTATTGGCTTGGCGCACCGCGGGTATCCCGCGTGGGATACCCGCCGGCCACAGCCTCAGCTCTTCATCGGCGCGAGCGAGCCCATGCCGTGCGGCGTCTTCATCGTCACGCAGTTGCCCTTCGGGACCAGCTTGAACGACTGCCCGTCATAGTCGATGGTCGACGCGCCGGCGCAGGAATGGGCGCCGGCCGCGCAGTCGTTCTGCCCCTTGAGCGAAATGCCGTAGCATTTCTCCTTGGCTTCATCGGCCCGGGCGGGGGCGGACAGCAGGGCGGCGGCGCTGGCGACGGCACCCGCGAGGGCGAAGGTGGTGGCGGCCTTGGTGAAGACGGACATGGTCGGTTCCTTTTCTCTCTGCAGCGGCCCGGAACGATCCCGGCGCCCTGCGTGAGACGACTATGCGCATGCGCCCCATCACCGGCAAATCAAGTGCATGTGGCCGAAAACACCCGAAACGCGCGAGTTTTTGTGATCCCCCCGCCCTGTAACGAAAGCCCTCGCCCCCACGTAGTCATCATCCCACCATGATGATTCATCATGTTGAACCCGGCATCGCATTGACAGGGCCCGGCGGGGCCCCGATATAGCCCCTTCGATTTCCCCGAGACCTCAACGCTCCGATCCTGCTGGAGGACCTGCCATGGCCGTCCTTTCCGATCTCGCCGACAAGCCGCACCAGGCGGCGGCCGCCCGTACCGTCTTCATCGACGGCGAGGCGGGCACGACCGGCCTCGGCATCCGCGAGCGTCTCGCCTCCGTTCCGGGCGTCCGCCTGCGCTCGATCGCGCCGGAGCTGCGCAAGGATCCGGCGGCCAAGCGGGACCTCCTGCAGGAAGTCGATCTCGTCGTCCTTTGCCTGCCGGATGCGGCGGCGAAGGAGACGGTCGCGCTCATCGACGGTCTCGGCGGCGGCGGCCCGAAGATCCTCGACGCCTCCACCGCCCACCGCACCGCGGCGGGCTGGACCTACGGCTTCGCCGAACTGGCGCCGGGGCAGGCCGAGCGCATCGCCGCGGCGAGCCATGTCTCCAATCCCGGCTGCTATCCGACCGGCGCCGTCGCCCTGCTCCGGCCGCTGGTCGACGCCGGGCTGATTCCGCAGGACCACCCCGTCGCCGTCAATGCGGTGAGCGGCTATTCCGGCGGCGGCAGGTCGATGATCGAGGCCTATGAGGCGGGCACCGCCCCCGCCTTCGAGCTCTATGGCCTCGGCCTCGAGCACAAGCACGTGCCGGAGATCGAGACCTATGCGCGCCTGTCGCGCCGGCCGATCTTCGTGCCCTCCGTCGGCAATTTCCGCCAGGGCATGCTGGTGTCGGTGCCGCTGCATCTGGACACCCTGCCCGGCAAGCCCTCGGCCGGCGACCTCCACGCCACGCTGGAGCGCTATTATGCCGGTGCCGACCTCGTCGGCGTGCTGCCGATGGACGGCTCGACCCGGATTGAGCCCGAAGCGCTCAACGACACCGACCGGCTGGAGCTGCGCGTCTTCGCGCATGCCTCGCTGCCCCAGGCGGTGCTGGTCGCCCGGCTCGACAATCTCGGCAAGGGCGCCTCGGGCGCGGCGGTGCAGAATATCCAGCTCATGCTGGGCTGACCGGGCGCGACTCTCGGCGCTGGGACAAGCATTGTAAGCGACCTTCTCCCATTCGGGAGAAGGTGCCGGCAGGCGGATGAGGGGCTAGACGCCGACGAGGAAAACTCCGCGAGACCTCGCTCGAACTGTCGAGCGCCAGACCCTCATCCGGCGCTTCGCGCCACCTTCTCCCGCCTGGGAGAAGGAAAACTGCGCCATTTCCTGTAAATCGGCACCTATGGACAGGATGTCCGCGCCCCCGCCTACTTCACATATTCCCGCGCCGCTTCCTCCAGCAGTCCATGCATATAGGCGGCGAAGGAGCGCCATACCTCGATGTGGAAGTCCTGGGCGCCCTTGCGCCACAGCACGATCTCGGCCTTGACGTACAGCGTGCGCGTCGCCATGCCGGGCGGGAAGGCGGCGGGGTCGAGGTCCAGCATCACGCCGTTGGCGAGCACGTCCGCCGCCAGCGATCCGGAGACAAGGATGCCGACATTGCGGTGGCTGGCGTCGACGAGGGAATGCGGCTCCGCCACCGCCGCCTCGATCGCGTCATAGACCTGCTTTTCCTGGTCCTGCGGTGCCAGCAGCAACCACTCGTCGGGACCGAGCCTGAAGGCGGTGCGGACATCGTCGGTCGCGGCGGTGTTGATCGCCAGGGGCAGCGCCAGGCCGAAGGCCTGGCCGGCCGCGATCGCCGCGCTTTCGGAGCCGCGCAGCACGAGGCGCGCGCCGCGCGGGGCGGCCTCGATGGCGAGGCGGCTGCGCGCCGTGATGGCGGGAACGCCGTCGAGAGGATCGCGGCGCAGCAGGGGGGCGGCCCGGAGATCAGCCATTGAGCCGTGTTCCTTCCTTGTCGATGAAGACGGGATCGACCACCGTCACCGCGATCGCACCGCCGGGCATCGGCACATAGACCTCGTCGCCGTAGCGCGAGCGGCCCCGTTCGAGATTGCACAAGGCGATGGAGCGGCCGAGATTGGAGCTCCAATAGGCCGAGGTGACATGGCCGAGCGCATGCTCGCCGATCGCCGGTTCGGCGACGCCGGTGATCTGCGCGCCCTCCTCCAGCACCACGGTCGGATCGGCGGTCAACAGGCCGACGACCTGCTTGCGGTCGGGCCTGGCGAGGTCCGGCCGCATCAGGCCGCGCTTGCCGACAAAGTCGGCCTTGGCCTTGCCCACGGCCCAGCCGATGCCCGCCTCGTCCGGCGTCAGCGTGCCGTCGGTGTCCTGGCCGACGATGATGTAGCCCTTTTCGGCGCGCAGCACATGCATCGCCTCGGTGCCGTAGAGGCAGCCCTCATATTTCGCCACCTCGGCCTGGATCGCCTCCCACGTCGCGCGGCCATAGGCCGAGGGCACATTGACCTCGAAGCCCGCCTCGCCGGTGAAGCTCATGCGGAACAGGCGCGCCGGCACGCCGCAGATATGGCCTTCGCGCACCGACATGTGCGGCATGCCGGCATTGGAGATGTCGATGCCCTCGACCAGCGGCAGGAGCACGTCGCGGGCATGCGGGCCCTGCACGGCGATGACCGCCCATTGCTCGGTGGTCGATGTCAGCCAGACCTTGAGGTCGGTCCATTCGGTCTGGAGGTAATCCTCCATATGGGCGAGCACGCGCGGCGCGCCGCCCGTGGTGGTGGTGACGTGGAAGCGGTCCGGCGCCATCCGGCCGACCACGCCGTCATCATAGACGAAGCCGTCGTCACGGGTCATGATGCCGTAGCGCAGCCGGCCGGGTTCCAGCTTCAGGAACGGATTGACATAGATGCGGTGCATGAACTCCGCCGCATCCGGCCCGACGACCTCGATCTTGCCGAGCGTGGTTGCATCGAACATGCCGACGCGATCACGCACCGTGCGTGTCTCGCGGTTGACGGCCTCGTGCATGCCCTCGCCGCTGCGCGGATAATACCAGGCGCGCTTCCACAGGCCGACATCCTCGAACACCGCGCCGGCCTCGGCCTCCGCCTCGTGCATCGGCGTCCGGCGCACGGGATCGAAGAGGTCGCCGCGCGAGGTGGCGGCGAACAGGCCGAAGGTGGTCGGCGTATAGGGCGGCCGGAAGGTGGTCAGGCCGACCTGCGGCATCGTCTTGCCGAGGGCGCCGGCGGCGATGGCGAGGGTATTGACGTTCGAGGTCTTGCCCTGGTCCGTCGCCATGCCGGTGGTGGTGTAGCGCTTGACGTGCTCGATCGAGCGGAAGCCTTCGCGCGTGGCGAGCTTGATGTCCTTGGCGGTGACGTCGTGCTGGAAATCGACGAAGGCCTTGACGCGGTCGGGGTTGCGCTCGTGCGGCAGCCCGCCGGCATGGAAGCCGGACGGCGCCGTCGCCTGCGCGACGTCGAAGCGCTTCAGCGCCCCCTTGTCGCGCCCGGCGGCGCGCCCGGCCTGGTGGCCGACGGCGAAGCCGTCATCAATGACGGCGCCGAATTCGAACACGCCGCGGCAGGCGCCGGCCGAGCGCTCCGGATCCCGGGAAGTGCCGGGCACGAAGACCTGGTTCTCCGCATCGAAGGCGAGCTTGCCGCGCGACTGCGAGAACAGGTGCACGCTCGGCGTCCAGCCGCCCGACATCAGGACGAGGTCGCAACTCACCGTCTCCCGGTCGCGCACGCTGGCGCCGTCGGTGCCGATGCGGCCGAGCCGCACCGAGGAGACGCGCAGGCGGCCCCCGGTGCCGGCGATCGTCGAACCCGGCGCCACGCGGATGCCGGCCTGCCTCGCCGCCTCCGCCAGCGCCCCGCCCTCGGGCCTGATGTCGGCGATGACCGCGATCTCGATGCCGGCGGCCTTGAGGTCGAGGGCGGCGCGATAGGCACTGTCGCAGGCGGTGAACACCACCGCGCGCGAACCCGGGCGCACGCCGTAGCGGTTGACGAAGGTGCGCGCGGCATCGGCGAGCATGATGCCGGGCCGATCATTGTCGGGGAAGACCAGCGGCCGCTCGATCGCGCCGGCGGCGATCACCACCTGCTTGGCGCGGACCTGCCACATCCGCTCGCGCGGCATGCGGGGCCCGGGATCGGCGAGGTGATCGGTCAGCCTTTCGGCGAGGGCGACGAAATTGTCGGAATACCAGCCGAAGGCCGTGGTGCGCGGCATCAGGCGGACGCGGTCGTTCAAGGCGAGCGACATGATGATGTCGGTGGCCCAGTCGCGCGCCGGCCGGCCCTCGATGCTGGCCGTGGTTTCCGACAGCAGGGATCCGCCGAGCTCGGCCTGTTCGTCGCACAGGATCACCTGCGCGCCGGTCTCGGCGGCAGCGACGGCGGCGGCGAGGCCGGCCGGGCCGGAGCCCACCACCAGCACGTCGCAATGGGCGAAGCGGTTGAGGTAGCGGTCGGGATCGGCCTGCTTCGGCGCGTCGCCGAAACCCGCGGCGGCGCGGATCTTGGGCTCGTAGACGCTCTTCCAGAAGCTCTGCGGCCACATGAAGGTCTTGTAGTAGAAGCCGGACGCCAGGAAGGGCGACAGCAGGTCGTTGACCGCGCCGGCATCGAATTTCAGCGAGGGCCAGCGGTTCTGGCTGGTCGCGGCGAGGCCCTCATAGAGTTCGACCTGAGTGGCGCGCAGGTTCGGCGTGGTGCGTCCGGCGTCGCGGACGACGGTGACCATCGCGTTCGCTTCTTCGGACCCCGCCGCCATGATGCCGCGCGGCCGGTGATATTTGAACGAGCGGCCGACCAGGTGCACGCCGTTGGCGAGCAAGGCGGAGGCGAGCGTATCGCCGCGCACGCCCTGATAGGCGACGCCGTCGAAGGTGAAGTTGAGCGGCTTGGACCGGTCGATCCGGCCGCCGGCGCCGGTACGGAAGCGGGCGTTCACGACCGGACCTCCGTCTTCGCCGTCTCGCCGGCGAGTTCGGCCGCCAGCGCGGCGAGATCGGGCTTGGGGTCGCCCACCTTGTAGGTCATCACGAATTTGTCGGTCACGGTGTGGCGCACGGCGTTGAAGAAGCGCGCGCAGCCATGGATATGGCGCCAGCGCTCGGCGATCAGGCCCTTGGTGTTGGAGCGCAGATAGAGGAAGTCCTCCCACTGCGCGTCCGTCGGCCCCTCCGAATAGGCGGGACGGGCGATATGGGCTTCACCCATGTTGCGGAACTCGAGTTCGGGGCGCACCCCGCAATAAGGACAGGCGATCAGCAGCATGGCGGCCTCAATGCGCGACGGCGGCGGCGGCGGCCTCGTCGATCAGCCGCCCGGTGCGGAAGCGATCGAGCGAGAAGGGCGCGGCGATGGGATGGGGCTCGCCTGTCGCCACCGTGTGGGCGAAGACATGGCCGGAGCCGGGCGTCGCCTTGAAGCCGCCGGTGCCCCAGCCGCAATTGACGAACAGGCCGGGAACCGGCGTCCTCGACAGGATCGGCGAGCGGTCCGGCGTGACGTCGACGATGCCGCCCCAGTTGCGCATCATGCGCACCCGGCGCACCACCGGGAAGAGCTCGCAGATCGCATCGAGCGTGTGGGCGGCGATATGGAGCCCCCCGGTCTGCGAATAGGAGACATATTGGTCGGTGCCGGCGCCGATGACGAGGTCACCCTTGTCCGATTGCGACATATAGGCGTGGACGGTGTTCGACATCACCACGCAGGGCATGATCGGCTTCAGCGGCTCGGACACCAGCGCCTGCAGCGGATAGCTCTCCAGCGGCATGCGTACCCCGGCCATGCCCATCACCACCGATGTGTGCCCCGCCGCGACGACGCCGATCCTCTTGGTCCGGATGGTGCCGCGCGTGGTCTCCACCGCCGCCACCGCGCCCGCGGCGTCGCGCGTGATCCCCGTCACCTCGCAGTTCTGGATGATGTCGACCCCGAGCGCGTCGGCGGCGCGGGCATAGCCCCAGGCGACCGCGTCGTGCCGGGCGACCCCGCCGCGCCGCTGCAGAGCGGCGCCCATGATCGGATAGCGTATATCCTTGGAGATGTTGAGGATCGGGCAGAATTCCTTCGCCTCCTCCGGCGTGAGCCACTCATTGTCGACGCCCGCCAGCCGGTTGGCGTGCACATGGCGCTTGGTCACCTGCACGTCGTGGACATTGTGGGCGAGCATCATCACGCCGCGCGCCGAATACATCACGTTGTAGTTGAGGACCTGCGACAGGTCCTTCCACAGCTTCAGCGCGTGGTCATAGAGCGCGGCGCTCTCCTCCCACAGATAATTGGAGCGGATGATGGTGGTGTTGCGGCCCGTATTGCCGCCGCCGAGCCAGCCCCTCTCGATCACCGCGATGTTGCGCATGCCGTGCTCGGCAGCCATGTAATAGGCCGTGGCGAGGCCATGGCCGCCGGCGCCGACGATGACGGCGTCATAGGCCGCCTTGGGTTCGGGCGAGCGCCATTGTTCGGGCCAGTTCTGGTGGCCGCTCAGCGCGTTGCGCGCCAGGGAAAAGACAGAAAACCGCACGTCTCGCCGCCCGTTCGAGGATCATGGCCGGGACTATCAGCATCCCCGCACCACCCCGTCTAGCACGGAAGCGACGCGCCTTTTGTCGCATCAGAAGAAATCGACCGAGGGCCGACACCGGACCCTGTCGCACAGGAGGCGCATCCAGGACATTTCATTCCGCTTGCACCCGGCAAGGCGGCACGATATTTGTCTATTTACGCCATCATTTGCGACATCCGGTCGCCTGCACGTCAGAAATCTGCAATGAATGTCGCAAGATCGCCGTGCTCCGTCGTTTTCAGCGGTTCGATCCGAATGGCCCGTCATCGTCATCCGGCGAACGGCCAGCGAGGGAGCGCAAGCAGCGCAGGCTGCCGATCCCCAGGGCCCGCAGAGGCCCGCCACCCGTCCCGAGGGGCGGCCGCGCCGCATGGAACGGTCGCCGCTCTCTTTGTCGCTCAGCATGGCCGGCGCTCGCGGCCATCGTCCAGGGAGAATGGTGAATGAACATCCGGCCGGATATCGGCGCCACGCATACAGTCGGCTTTCTGTTGACCCCGAATTTCTCGATGATCGCCTTCGCGGCGGCCGTCGAGGTCCTGCGCCTGACGAATTACGTCACCGGCGCCCGGGCGTTCGCCTGGCGGCTCTATTCGCCCGACGGCCAGCCGATCGAGGCGTCCAACGGCGTCGCTCTCGCGGTCGACGGCGCCTATGCCGATGTGGGGCCGATGCCCGAGATCATCGTGTGCTCCGGCCTCGACGTGCAGAAATACGACCATGGCGCCCTGATCGCCAAGCTGCGCAAGCTCGCCTTCTACGGCGTCTCCATCGGCGCGGTGTGCACCGGCACCTATGTGCTGGCCAAGGCGGGCCTGCTCGACGACCATCGCTGCGCCATCCATTGGGAGAATTTCGACAGTTTCCGCGAGGAATTTCCCGAGATCGACGCCACCCAGGAACTGTTCGAGATCGACCGCAACCGTTTCACCTGCGCAGGCGGCACCGCCTCGATCGACATGATGCTGGCGCTGATCACCGCCAAGAAGGGCGCGGTGATCGCCGCCCTCGTCACCGACGAACTGATCCACCACCGCATGCGCGATTCGCATGAGCGCCAGCGCATGGAACTCAGGGCGCGCCTCGGCGTCTCCCACCCCAAGCTCCTGGCGGTGATCGGGGAAATGGACAAGCGCCTCGAGCGGCCCGTCTCCTGCGCCCAGCTCGCCCGCACCGTCCGCCTGTCGCCACGCCAGCTCGAAAGGCTGTTCCAGCGCTACCTCGACACGACGCCGACGCGCTATTACCTCGAAATGCGCCTCAACCGCGCCCGCCAGCTCCTGCGCCAGACCTCGATGCCGATCCTCTCGGTGGGCCTCGCCTGCGGCTTCGTCTCCGCCTCGCATTTCTCCAAATGCTATTCGGAGCATTTCGACCGCACGCCCTCCGAGGAGCGCAAGGGCATGCGGGTGGAACGCAACGTAGCGACCGCGATCGCCTGACCCCTGGGACGGCCGCCGTCCCGCGCCCATGCGCCAGGTTTGCAGAAAATGGCCTGATTTTCCTTCTCCCGGATGGGAGAAGGTGGCGCGTAGCGCCGGATGAGGGCCTGACCTTCAACGATTCAAGCGCAACTATCGAGCTATCTGCGTCGACGCTCTAGACCCTCATCCCCCTGCCGGGACCTTCTCCCGGACCGGGAGAAGGCGTCTAATTCTCATATCCTGCCGCGTATGGGACGTCCCCTGGGCTTCAGTTCCCGCCCAGCAGACCGGCGGCGATGTTGATCGCCAAGGCCAGCACGGTCGCATTGAAGAAAAACGAGAAGATCGCATGCGCAGCCACGAGGCGGCGCATCAGCCGCGAGCGAATATTGGTATCCGACGTTGCCGACGAGGCGCCGATCGCCACGGAGAAATAGACGAAATCCCAGTAGTCGGGCTCTTCGTCCTGGTTGCCGAAATCCAGGCACGGCGCTGTGGGATGGCCGCCGTCATTGTAGAAGACATGCGCGTAGTGGATCGCAAAGATCGTGTGGATGAAGAACCACGAGCAGACGATCGTCACCACCATCAGCGGCAGCGACACGGCGGTTTGCCCGGCGTGGCTATGCATGGCGCTGAGTTCGAACACGACACCGGCAAAGCTCGCGGCGGCCGACAGCATGCTCAAGGCCAGGATCGTCAGGGCGCCCTCGTCGAGATCGTCGGCACGCCGGCTCAGGTCCTGCGTCGTCATGCGCCCGAGATACCAGCTGACCGAGATGACGTAGAATGCCGATGCCAGACACCAGCCGGCCAGGAGGCGTTCGAGAAGCGGAAAGCCGAAAGGCCCGATGAAGGCAGCCAGGAAGCAGATGGCGAACGGCGCGACCAGGAATGGACGAGTGATGATCGCGCGGTAGAACGCTCTCATGACCGGCGTTCTGCCGTAAACCTCGCTGCCGCCCGCAAAATATCCGCCTCGGAGCCGAACACCGCCAGCGGCGCGAGCGCCTCGGCGACCAGCCGGCCGAGTTCCACCCGCGCCTGCGCCACGCCCCACAGGCCGACGAGCGTTCCCTTGCCCCGTCCCGCGTCCTTGCCCGTCGCCTTGCCGAGCTCGGCGCTCGAGGCTTCGACGTCGAGGATGTCGTCGGCGATCTGGAAGGCGGCGCCGAGGGCGCGGCCATAGGCCTGCAAAGCCTGATAGCGCTCCGCGTCGGCCCGGCCGATGGTGGCGCCCATCTCCACCGCGCCGGCGAGCAGGGCGCCCGTCTTCATCGCCTGCAGTTGGCGGATCGCGCCGGCATCGAGATCCACCGGCACGCCGCCGGCGAAGCGGCCTTCGGCTTCGAGGTCGAGCATCTGGCCGCCGGCCATGCCCGCCGCCCCGGCGGCCCGCGCCAGAAGGGCGATGAGCCTGGCGCGGATCGCCGCATCGCCGCTGGTGGCGGGGTCGGCCAGCGTCTCGAACGCCAGAGTCTGCAGCGCGTCGCCGACCAGGACCGCCGTCGCCTCGTCGAAGGCGCGATGCACCGTCGGCTTGCCTCGGCGCAGGTCGTCGTCGTCCATCGACGGCAGATCGTCATGGACGAGGCTGTAGGCGTGGATGAGCTCGATCGCCGCTCCCGCCCGCAGCGCCGTCTCCTCCTCGCCCTTGAGCAGGCGCGCCGTCTCGAAGACCAGGAAGGGGCGCAACCGCTTGCCGCCGCCCAGCACGGCATAGCGCATGGCCGCCATCAGCCGCGGCGGCACCGGCGGATCGGTGGCGACGTCGAAGATCGTCACCAGCATGGCTTCGATCTCGCCGGCGACGGAGGCGAGGCGGTGATGGAAATCGGTGTCCATGGGCTGTCATACCAAGAAGAGGCGCGATGATCCCCTCCGGGATGGGAGAGGAGGCGAAGCGGGTCCCGAAGGCCCCGCGATGTCGGCGCGAACGCTGTCCGGACTCGATCTGCCTTGTCGAGGCAAAGTCGATGGCGGCCCGCAGGCCGCGCGCGGACGGAACCGGCGTCAGACCATGTGCTGGCCGCCGTTGATGGTGAGCGTCGAACCCGTGATATAGCCGGCATCGTCCGACACCAGGAAGAGCACCGCCCGTGCGACTTCCTCGGGCTGGCCGAGGCGGCCGGTGGGAATCAACGGCAGGACACGGGTTTCCAGCACCTTGCTGTCCATGGCCGCCACCATCTCGGTGAGGACATAGCCCGGCGCGATCACATTGGCGGTGATGTTCTTCGCCGCCCCCTCCAGCGCCAGCGCCTTGACGAAGCCGATGTCGCCGGCCTTGGACGCGGCATAATTCGTCTGCCCGATCTGGCCCTTCTGCCCGTTGATCGACGAGATGACGATCACCCGGCCGAAGCCGCGATCGCGCATGCCCCCGATCACCGGGCGCGTCATGTTGAATAGGCTGTCGAGATTGGTGCGGATCACCGAGGACCATTGGTCCCTTGTCATCTTGTGCAGGAAGCCGTCGCGGGTGATGCCAGCATTGTTGACGAGGATATCGACCGGACCGAGATCCTTCTCCACCTCGGCCACGCCGGCGGCGCAGGCGTCGAAGTCGCCGACGTCCCATTTGTAGGTGGCGATATCCGTCTCGGCCCTGAACCTGGCGGCGGCCTCGTCATTGCCGGCATAATTGGCGGCGACCTTGTAGCCCGCCGCCTTCAGCGCCTTCGAAATGGCGGCGCCGATTCCGCGCGTTCCCCCCGTGACGATCGCGACTCTCGTCATGCTTCCTCCCTGGCGATTCCCATTCGTCTTCTTGCAGACTTGGCGATGCACATGTGGCGATGGATTGAAGATGGAACGATGGCGCGGATGCGGCGGCGATGGACGCCGGCCGCGATCAGCGCTCGACGGTGAGCGCAATGCCCATGCCGCCGCCGATGCACAGCGTGGCGAGGCCCTTGCTGCCGCCGCGGCGGGCGAGCTCGTGCAGGAGGGTGACGAGCACGCGGGCGCCCGAGGCGCCGATCGGATGGCCGAGGGCGATCGCGCCGCCATTGACGTTCACGATCGAAGGATCCCACCCCATATCCTTGTTCACGGCGAGAGCCTGGGCGGCGAACGCCTCGTTGGCTTCGACGAGATCGAGATCCCCGACGCTCCAGCCCGCCTTTTCGAGCGCGCGCCGGGAGGCCGGGATCGGGCCCGAGCCCATGACCGCCGGGTCGACGCCGGCGGTCGCCCAGGAGACGATGCGGGCGAGCGGCGTCAGGCCGCGCCTCTCGGCGTCCTTCGCGCTCATCAGCACCACGGCGGCGGCGCCGTCATTGAGGCCGGAGGCGTTGCCGGCGGTGACCGTGCCCTCCTTGGAGAAGGCGGGCCTGAGCTTGGCCATGCCGTCGAGCGTGGCGCCGTGGCGCGGATATTCGTCCGCATCGACCACCACGTCGCCCTTGCGGCCGGGCACCGTCACCGGCGCGATCTCGTCCTTGAAACGGCCCGCCTTCTGTGCCGCCTCGGCCTTGTTCTGTGAGCCGACGGCGAAGGCGTCCTGGTCCTCGCGGGTGATCTGCCACCTGGTGGCGACGTTCTCGGCGGTGATGCCCATGTGATAGCCGTGGAAGGCGTCGAGCAGGCCGTCCTTCAGCATGGAATCGAGGAACTTCATGTCGCCCATCTTGGTGCCGGCGCGCAGATGCGCGACATGCGGCGCCAGCGACATCGATTCCTGCCCGCCCGCCACGATGATGGAGGCGTCGCCATTGGCGATCTGCTGCAGGCCGAGAGCGACGGCACGCAGGCCCGACCCGCACAGCTGGTTGAGGCCCCAGGCGGTCTTCTCCTGCGGCACGCCGGCGGCCATCGCGGCCTGGCGGGCGGGATTCTGCCCTTCGCCGGCGGACAGGACCTGCCCCAGAATGACTTCATCAATGTCGCCGCCCTCGACCTTGGCGCGGGACATCGCTTCCTTCACGGCCGCCGCGCCCAGCGTATGGGCCGGCACGGCCGCGAAAGCGCCGTTGAACGAGCCGACCGGCGTGCGCGCCGCGCTGACGATGACGACGTCTGTCATGGCATAGTCTCCTTCGAACCCTGTTGGCGGCCCGCGCCCCCATGGGAGTGCGGACGGGTGCTCAAACGCCATATGGGGGGGCCGACATCTCGGCGTCAATCATGCACGCGCTCGATGACGGGTTTACCGCGGCTGCACAAAGGTGTTTTCGCGGTCGCGAAAAGAGCCTAGGATTCCCGAAGGGAGAGGACGAAGTCTCGTCCCATGGCACGGGCCACCGCGAAGGGCATGCTGGCATGGCGAAAGCGAAAGAGCCGACCACCATCAAGAAATACGCCAACCGGCGCCTCTACAATACGGGCACGTCGACCTATGTCACGCTCGAGGACCTCGGCGCCATGGTCAAGGCCGGCGAGGACTTCGTCGTCCACGACGCCAAGACCAATGAGGACATCACCCGCCAGGTCCTGACCCAGATCATCTTCGAGCAGGAGAGCAAGGGACAGAACCTGCTGCCGATCACCTTTCTGCGCCAGCTCATCCGCTTCTACGGCGACAGCATGCAGGCGCTGGTGCCGAGCTTCCTGGAATTCTCGATCGACACGCTCACCCGCGATCAGCAGAAGCTGCGCGAGCAGATGACGCAGCACCTCACCGGCGGCTGGGGCCAGGCGCCCTGGATCAATGGGGGCTTCGGCAGTCTGGAGGAGCAGGCCCGCAACAACATGGCTGCCTTCCAGCGCGCCTTCCGCCTGTTCACCCCCTTCGCCCAGAGCAACGGCCTCGACGCCGAGCCGCCGAGTCCCCCGCCCTCCCCCAAGGCCGGTGACGACCTCAACGACCTGAAGAAGGAACTGGCGGAGATGCGCTCGCGCCTCGACCGCATGAGCGACGAGAAGAAGTGAGGAAATAGCGCTCGCCCGCCCCGAGCAAATTCTCCGGCTTTTTGTTTGACGCGTTTTCCCGATCGCGAACTCGATCCGCTCTTCTGGAAAATGCCCGAGCGGGACTCTCGATCTCCTCACGTTCCCGTCATCATCACCGGCTCCGGCCGCAGGCCCGCCTTCGGACGCGGCAGGTCGAGCCGGAGGGCGCCGGCGACTGCGCCCTGCAGCCGGTCGCAGCCCCAGCCTGCCAGGAGCTGCGCCGTCGCCTCGTCGTCGACCCATTCGGCGCCGACGGCGAGCGAGCGCTGCACCGCCGCCTCGACCAGGCTGCGCAGCGCAAAGCGCCCGTGGGCAACCTGGACCGCCGTTTCCACCAGCGCGCCATGCAGCGTGATCCGGTCGGCCTCCAAGGCCTTCACCGCCTCGAACGACAGATGGCCGCCGCCGAAGCCGGTGACGCCCAAGCGCGCGCCGGACGCTCGAATGGCCCGCGCAAGCGCGCCTCCCCGGTCGAGATCGGCTCGCGCCACGGCCTCGTCGAGTTCCAGGGTCAGGCGCGGGCGGTCCTCGCCGCCGGCCGGAGGGATCACGCCTTCGGGCAAGGGAAGAACGATCTCGACCTCGGGGTGGCGTGCCAGCGTGGCATCCGCGAGTTCGATGAGCCGGAGCGCGAAGCGCCTGGCGACGGCGGCATCGCCGTCGCGGGAAAGCTGGGCCGGCTGCCAGGGGGTGGCACCGGCGGGCGTGCGGACGAGGGATCTCGCCCGGAACGGGCTCGGCCCGGCCGGGCCGCCTTGGCCGCGGAGGTCGATGATCGGATCGAAGGCGAGGAAGAGCCTGTCCTCCTCGAGGGCGCTGGCGATCAGCCCAGCGGCGCCGGGGGTCGCTCCCTCGTCGGCATCGCTCGCCAGTGTCATGAAGCCGCCCGGGCTTTCCCTCGCGCAGCGGTCGAGCGCATGCTGGGCCCGATGCAGCGCCGCCGCGCCATCCGGGGCCGTGGGAAGAAGGACGGCGCCGCCGATCGAGATCGAGGGATGGATCGTGCCTGCCGGGGCGTCCACCGCCGCCGCGGCGACCGAACTGCGAAAGCGTTCCGCCGCCCGCGGCAGATCGGCGGCGTCGCATCCCGCGAGGACGAGCGCGAACCTGCCGTCGGCGACGCTGACGAGGTCGTCCCCGACACGGAGCACCCGGCGCAGGCTCCGCATGACCTGCGCCGCGACCGCATCGGCCGTCACCGCGCCATGCTCGGCCTCGATCGCAGCGAGGCCGTCGACGGCGACCAGCAGCAGCGCGGCCCGTCGACCGGTCTCGCACGCCTTGGCCAGGACGCGGCCGAGGCGATGTCCGAGACCGGCGTGCTGGGATGGCCCGGCCTCGTCCTCCGCGCAGTCGGCGACGACCCGCAGCAGGCCGCGGGCGCGGGCCGGCCGGCCGTCGGGACCGGCGAACCAGCGGCCGCGATCCTCGATCCAGCGCTTGCGTCCGCTCCCGGCCGGCCGGCACGCATAGCGCAGGCAATAGGCGGTGCCGCTGCCGGCCGCGCCCGCTCCGCCATGGAGGATCGCCTCGTGGCGTCCGCCCGGGGCTTCGAAATCGAGCAATTGCGCAAAAGCCCTGCCGCTGGCGAGGGCAGCCTGGTCGGCGATGCCCAGGACGCGGGCGGCGCCAGCGCTCCAGGACACATGATCCGTCTCGAGGCACCACTCGTAGCACGCCTGGTTGAGCGCGATCATGAGAGCCCGCGGATCGATCGGGGATATCGAAGCAATCATGCCGCCCGGCGGCATCGTCCTGTCAGACATCGTTACGCTTTCCGCGCCCGTTGCGGGCGTAAGGGCTGTCTGAGATCTGTCCCGCCCTCTCCTGCGAGCGCTACGCAGCTTGCCGGGGATGACGATATTCACATGAAGACAGGTCTCAAACGAACTGTAAGCATAGGAAGCAAGAATGATGCCGTGCACTGGTTAACAGGCGCTTATGCGGCGGCGGGCTCTCTGGCGGGCCCCGCCCTACACGCTGCCGGTCAGCATGGCCCGGATGACGACGCGCAGGAGCCGGGCGAGCCGCTGGTCGAGCTCGGTCCGGTTGGCGTCGCGATCGGCGGAAATCGCCACGGGATCGATGAAGCGGTGCAAGGCGTCGGTGAGGAAGACGATCAGGCGCTCGTTGGACCGCGCGCGGAAATGCTCGATCGACCGCCCCTCCTCCACCACGCGCTCGATCAGGCCGCGGATACGGCGGCGGTGCCGGCGCACCACGGCGCGATTCTCGGCGATCGCCGAGAGCCAGGCGGCGAAGAGATTGGGCTCGTGGTCCAGCCGCTCGCGATAGAGCCGCGCCAGGAGCAGCATCATGCGCTCGAGCTTGTCGTCGGCCGGATCCGGCGCATCGGCGACGCCGGCGAGCTGGGTCTCGACGCTCTTGTGCCATTCGCCGGTCACCGCGTCGATCAGCGCGTCCTTGGAGGCGAAATAGCGGTAGACCGCCGCGTGGCTGAGCTGCGCGTCCCGCGCCACCGCGACCACCGAGGTGCGCTGCAGGCCGTGCTTGCGCACATGGTCCGTCGCGATGTCGAGCAGGCGCGCGCCGGTCGGCTCGGACTTGCTCACGTATCCACCAGGGGCGATTTCCGCGACGGCGGCGCCTGATGCGGCTGGGCGAGATAGGCTTCCGAGCGCATTTCGATCAGGCGCGACACCGTCCGGTGGAACTCGAAGGCCTCCCGGCCCTCCTCATAGGGATAGAGGCCGGCGGGCTCCGCCTCGGCGGACATCACGAGCTTGACGCCACGGTCGTAGAGGCTGTCGATCAGCAGGATGAAGCGCTTGGCGGCATCGCGCTGCGCCTGCTTCAGGACGGGCACGTCGTCGATCATCAGCGTGTGGAAATGCGCAGCCAGCGCGAGATAATCGGCCGGGCCCCGCGGCTGCTCGCACAATTCGGCGAAGGAGAAGCGGGCGAGGCCCATCGCCGCCTGGGGGACCACCAGCTCGCGCCCCTTGACGGCGAGCACCTGCCTGGCGCCCTCGCGCAGGCCGGTGAGGCGGAGGAAGATGGCGTCCATGTGCGCGCGGACGTCGGGTCCCGTGCCCAGGAGATAGGTCTCGCCGCCCGACAGCTTTTCCAGCCGGTAATCCGTGCGCGCTTCCAGCTTCACCACATCCATGTGCTGCTCGAGGAGCTCGATGAACGGCAGGAACAGCGCCCGGTTCAGTCCGCCTTCATAGAGCCGCGCGGGCACGACGTTGGAGGTGGCGACGACGATGACGCCGAGCCCGAACAGGTGGCCGAACAGCCGCCCGAGGATCATCGCATCGGCGATGTCGGTCACCGAGAATTCGTCGAAGCACAGCAGCCTCGCCTCCGCCGCCAGCGCCGCCGCGACCGGGCCGATCGGGTCGTCGCCCTTGCGGCGCCCCGCCTTCACCTCGTTGCGGTAGCGGAAGATGCGCTCGTGCACGTCGTTCATGAAGGCGTTGAAATGCACCCGGCGCCGCGAGATCCGCTCGGGCACGCTGGCGCCGAACAGGTCCATCAGCATGGTCTTGCCGCGACCGACATCGCCCCAGATATAGAGGCCCTTCGGCGGCGCCTTCGGTTTGGCGCGGCCGAAGAGCCGGGCCAGCGCGCCCGGCTTCGACGCGGACGGGGCTTCGCCCAGCCGGTCGAGCAGCATCTGCAGCCGGGCGAGCACCGTTTCCTGCGCCGTATCGCGCTCCAGGGCGCCGGTTGCGGCCAAAGCGAGATAGCGCTCATGAAGGGAAGGCGAAACGGGGGCGTGCAAGATCGGGACTCGGGAGGTTCGGCGGCGTGGATTCAATGCCGGGCCGGCAGGGCCGGCGGGACGAGATCATAAGGCGGCTTCCATCCCGGCAGCGCGGCAATGCGCGCGCGCCAGGCCAGGATATGCGGATAATCCGCCAGCGCCATGCCGGTTTCCTCATCGAAGAAGATATAGCCGGCGAGCGAGATGTCGGCGATGGTCGGCCGCCCCCCGACCATGAAGTCGCGGCCCGCAAGATGCTTGTCGACGATGGCGAAGGCGCCGGCCGCCCGGCCGCGCAGGAACGCCGTGACCGGCGATTCGCCGCTCTTCTGCAGGCCGACGAGGAAGCGCAGCGTCGCGTAGTAGCTGGTGAACTTGTGGTTGTCGAACAGGATCCAGCGCAGGATCTCGCGCCTTTCGTCCTCGTCGCGCGGCCCGAACTGCCCGGTCTCGGCGGCCAGATAGTCCAGGATGACCCCGGACTGGGTGAGGGTCCGCCCCTTGTGCAGGAGGACGGGTGCCTCTCCCATCTCGTTCACCGTCTCGCGGAAGCCGGCGGTCCGGGTCTGGCCGTTGAAATAGTCGACCGGCACCCGCTCCCAGTCGCTGCCCGTCAAGGCGAGCATCAGCGCCGCCTTGTAGGAATTGCCGGACTCGCCGAAGGCGTAGAGTCGATAGTCAGCCATGCCGCACTCCCTCTTGTGCCGTTCCTCATAGCCAATCATGCGGGAGGGGCATAGAGCGATCGGCGGCGCTTTGCGCCCGCTTCGTTCCTTCCCATCGGGCAGGGCCTGCGGCCAATGTCTCTCGCCCGCCTTTGGCGGAAGGCGTTGACATCCGCCGGCCTCGTCGCTAGAAACCGCCATCTTTTAATTTTGGGAGCCGTAGCGGATTTTCGCGCGCTCCGGTCGAGGCACGAGAACCATGAAGATCCGCAATTCGCTCAAGTCGCTGCGCACGCGTCATCGCGACAACCAGCTGGTCCGCCGCAAAGGCCGCGTCTACATCATCAACAAGACCCAGAAGCGCTACAAGGCCCGCCAGGGCTGATTGTCGCCGCTTTCCTGCGATAGAGCCCGGTCACGGTGACGTGACCGGGTTTTTTGTGTTTGAATCCCGCGTCATCCGGGAGCACCATCGACGCATGCGATTTGCCAGATTTGCACATCTGTTCCTCATCGGCCTGCTCGCGCTGCCCGCCTCGACGATGGCGCAGGGAAGGCCGGGGCCCGATCCGGCGCTGGACCACCTCTACGACCGGCTTGCCAAGGCCCAGTCGGACAAGGAGGCCCGCAACATCGCCATCGCCATCGAGCGCGCCGAACTGCAATCGGGCAGCGACACCGCCGACCTGCTGATGGACCGCGCCCTCACCGCGCTGCAGGCGTCCAATCCCGACGCGGCGATCAAGCTGCTGAGCGCCATTATCCATCTGCGTCCCGGCTATGCCGAGGCCTGGAACAAGCGGGCGACCGCCTATTTCCTCAAGAAGGACTACACCCGTTCGATCGCCGACATCGCGCAGACCCTCAGCCGCAACCCGCGCGAATATGGTGCCTGGAGCGGGCTCGGCGTCATGCTCTCCGATCTCGGCGACAAGAAGCACGCCTATGAGGCGTTCCAGAAGGCGCTGGCGATCAATCCGCGCCTGCCGGGTGCCAGGAAGGCCTTCGACCAGCTCAGGACGGATGTCGAGGGACGCGATATCTGACCCGCCTCCCTGCTCCGTCCGGATCCCGGCCCGAAGCCGGCATCGACGGACAATTCCGCTCACCGACATTCTCCCGACTCTTGGTTGCGCAGGCCGCGATTGACCGTTCTCCTCCTTCTCCTCTTCGTCCTCGTCGGCGTCCATCTCCTCGCGGTGATCATGGCGACCGCGATCATCGCCGCCCGGATCGAGGAGGAAAATCCGCCCGAGGGGGTCTTCGTCGAGGTGCCCGGCGGGCGCCTGCACCTGTATGATCTCGGGGCCACCGACGCGGACCGGCTGCCGATCCTGCTCCTCCACGGGGCCACCTCCAATGCGCGCGACATGGTGCACGCGCTGGGCGCCGATCTCGCCCGGCGCCGGCGCGTGATCGCGGTGGACCGGCCCGGCCATGGCTGGAGTGACCGGCCGGGCGGGCGGGGCGATGCCTCGCCGGCGCAGCAGGCGGCGCTGATCATGGCGGCGCTGCGCCGGCACGGCATCGGGCGCTTCGTGGTGGTGGGCCATTCCTGGGCAGGCTCGCTCGCCGCCCATTTCGCTCTCGACTATCCCCGGGAGGTCGCCGGCCTCGTCGTCCTCGCCGGCGCCACCCATCCCTGGCCCGGCGGCATCAACTGGTATTACCGCCTGGCGGCCATGCCGGTGCTCGGCCGGATCTTCGTCCATACGGTGATGACGCCCGTCGGCGCCTGGGGACTGTCGAAATCGGCGGCCGAGGCGTTCGTTCCCCATCCCGGACCGGCGGATTATGTCCGCAAGAGCGCCGCCGCCTTGGTGCTGCGGCCGAAGGAATTCCGCTGGAACGGCCAGGACGTCGCCGACCTCAAGGCCTTCCTCCGGCAGCAGGCGCCACGCTATGGCGACATTGCCGTGCCGACGGCGATCCTCGCCGATCCCGCCGACCCTGTCGTCCACACCGGCATTCATGCCGAGCCGCTGTCCCGCATGGTCCCCCATGCGCGGCTGACCCTGCTCGCCGGCGCCGGCCACCAGATCCACTATACGGCGAAGGCGGCGGTGCTGGCGGAGATCGAACGGGTGGCGGCGGAGGCCGAGGCGCTGCTTCACCCGCTCGGGGCGAGCGGCTTCTGACGGGACGGCCGGGATCTGATTTGCCGGCTTACTATATCGCGAGTATACCGGCCTTCCTCACGCCTGCAGGGGCCTTTTGTGCGCCCGGCTGCTCCGGCGCTCCACGCGGGCACTCTCTCCTCCTTCCGTGGCTCGTCGCCGAAAGTAAGCTGGAAGGGCCGAAAACGGCGCGATATCGCCGATATTCCCGGGGATGGAAAGCCGCCACCGCAACGGAGTTTCGGCGCGCCGACATCTCCGGCATATAATTTGCCGGCAAATTGAAAAAGGCGCGACGCACAGCGCCGCGCCTCCGAATGGCGTGCGATTATGCTACGCGCCTTCGATGTCGTCGGTACCGACGAAGGCGATGCGCATCATGTTGGTCGCTCCGGGCGTGCCGAACGGCACGCCGGCGACGATCAGCACGCGCTGGCCCGGCCTGGCGAAGCCATCCTTGTAGGCATGACGGCAGCCGCGCTCGACCATGTCGTTGACGTCCTTCGCATCCTCCGTCAGCACCGCATGCACGCCCCAGACGAGGGCGAGGCGGCGGCCGGTGGAGATGTTGGGCGACAGCGTCAGCAGCGGCTTTTCGGCGCGTTCGCGCGCGATGCGCAGGCCCGTGGCGCCCGAGGCCGTCCAGGCGATCAGCGCCGCGAGGTCGAGCGTCTCGGACACGGTCCGCGCCGCCGCGGCGATGGCGTCGGCGCCGGTCTGCTCCGGCTCGTTGCGCTGGGCGTTGATGATGGTGCGATGGAGCGCGTCGCGCTCGACCTCTTCGGCGATGCGGTTCATCGTCGCCACCGCCTCGATGGGATAGGCGCCGGACGCGCTTTCGGCGGAGAGCATGACGGCGTCGGCGCCCTCATAGACCGCGGTGGCGACGTCCGAGACCTCGGCGCGCGTCGGCACCGGGATCGAGATCATCGATTCGAGCATCTGCGTCGCCACGATGACGGGCTTGCCGAGCTTGCGGGCGCCACGCACGATCCGCTTCTGCAGGCCGGGCACCTTTTCGAGCGGCAGTTCGACGCCGAGGTCGCCGCGGGCGACCATCAGCGCGTCGGAGACCTCGATGATCTCCTCCAGCCGCTGGATGGCCTGCGGCTTCTCGATCTTCGACATGATCAGCGCGCGGCCGCGGGCGATCTTGCGGGCCTCGGTGACGTCCTCGGGACGCTGCACGAAGGAGAGCGCGATCCAGTCCACGCCGGTCTCGAGCGCGGCGTCGAGATCGCCGCGGTCCTTGGCCGTCATGGCCGAGACCGGAATTTCGGTATCGGGGAGCGACACGCCCTTGCGGTTCGACATCTTGCCGCCGATCAGCACTTCCGTCACCGCGCGGGTGCCCATGCATTCGGTGGTCTTCAGCCGCACCTTGCCGTCGTCGAGCAGGAGCGTATGGCCCGGCCGCAGGGCGGACAGGATTTCCGGATGGGGCAGCTGGACGCGACCGACGTCGCCCGGCGTGGGATCGGAATCGAGCACGAAGCTGGCGCCGTTGACGAGCTGCACCGACCCTTCGGCGAATTCGCCGATCCGCAGCTTCGGCCCCTGGAGATCGACGAGGATGCCGATCGGGCGGCCGCATTCCTTCTCCACGTCGCGGATCATGCCGACCATCTCGCGCATGCGGTCATGCGAGGTGTGGCTCATATTGATGCGAAATACATCGGCTCCCGCCGAAAACAGTTTGGCGATCATCTCCCTCGAGGAGGAAGCGGGCCCGAGTGTGGCGAGAATCTTCACCTTTCGCTGGCGACGCATGCGGCTCATTCTTTCTATTTCGACATTGCGCCCGGGCGGGCGCTTCGGCGCAACCACCCGGCGGTTCAACCGTGCGATTTCACCGGGCACCCCCGCGCCCGGGCGCTTCGCAGGATCGATCTGCGTCGCGATGGCGGGAAAGGAGGCGGCCGGTCAGGGTCGCGTCTGAAGCCTGGCAGTCTAAACCGTTTTTAGCGCCAGAAACGTGACATAAATGCCACGCCGCTGCGCTATTTCGTCGGCGGTATTGCGGGCTTCGGCGTGGGCAGGGCGGGAACGGCGGAAGCCGGCGCCGATGGGGCGGTCGGGCTCGCCGACTGCGCCGGAGACGTCGCCGCAGCCGGGGCGTTGGGCGACGTGACGGCCGGAGCCGGCGCCGAGGAGCCGGGGGTGGTCGGCGTCGGCGCCGCCGGCGCGGCCGGAGGCACCGCCGCGCGCGGGGCATCCGATTTCGGCCGCGCGCCGTTCTGGGCCTGTTCGGACAGCTGCACGGTCCAGCTCTTCTGCTGGCCGGTGTCGATCTCGAAGAAGCCCGAGCGGTCATAGCCGCGGGCGAGGCAATTCTCGAAACCGCGAATGGTGAATTCCTTGTCGCGGGTGCACATGAAGGACTGCCCGCTCCACTCCCCGCCCTGGTCGTAGTCGACCGAATAGACGTAATAATAGCGGGCCGCGAGCGGCCCCTTGAGGATGGACTCGCAGCTGCGGGCCGAGACGTTCCACCAGCCCTCGGTGAGCCAGCCCTGCTTGTCGCGATAGCCGATCGCCACGCCCACCCGGCTGGACGTGTTGTTGCACAGGCGGAAATCGGCACGCGCCGGAGTGGCGAGCAGCGGCAGCGAGGCCATCACCAAGGCCGGAAGCGTCAAGCGGTACATGGGGCGCGGCGTCATTCGAACCGATTCGATCCTGAGAGAGACCTTGATACAGGCTCGTTCCAGCGCAAGAAAGACTGCTTTCTCGTCAACCGCAGGTCTGCTTTCCGGCCTGCGGCAAGGCTCGGATACCGGGCGTTAAGCATCCCGGAAAGATTTTCTTAGCCTGTAGCGGGCCCGCTCTCTATGCTCGGCGCCATGACTTTCTCCTTCTTCATGGTCCCGCCCACCGCCGTACCGGGCCGGGTTTGCGGCATCCGGGCGGACTGAACCGCGATGGCGCCCAAATCCGCTTCGACCGATTTTTCTCCCCTGGACGTGCTGGAGGGGGATGCCGAATCCGGCCTGATCCTGCTCTGCGACCACGCCTCCAACGCGCTGCCGCCGGAATATGGCACGCTCGGCCTGCCGCCCTCCCAGCTCGAACGCCATATCGGCTATGACATCGGCGCCGCCGCCGTCACGCGCGACCTGGCGCGAAGGCTGCGCGCGCCGGCCCTGCTCACGCGTTTTTCCCGGCTGCTGATCGATCCCAACCGCGGCGCCGACGATCCCACGCTGGTGATGCGCCTGTCGGACGGCGCCCTCGTTCCGGGCAATGCCCGCATCGGGCGGGAGGAGGTGCTGAGCCGGATCGAGCGGTTCTACCGGCCCTACCACAAGGCGGTGGCGGCGCTGGTGAACGACCGGCTCGCCCGCGACGTGGTGCCGATCCTGTTCGCCGTGCATTCCTTCACGCCGGTCTGGCGCGGCGTGCCGAGACCCTGGCACGTGACCCTGTTGTGGGACAACGACCCGCGGGTGGCGCGCCCGCTGATCGAGGCCTTCGGCCGGGATCCCGGCCTCGTCGTCGGCGACAACGAACCTTATGACGGCGCACTCGAAGGCGACACGCTCTACCAGCACGCGACGCTGCGCGGCCTGCCGAACGCCCTCGTCGAAATCCGCCAGGACCTGATCGGCACGCAGGAGGGCGCCGAGGATTGGGGCGCGCGCCTCGCGCTCGCCTTGTCGCCGCTCCTGGCCGATCCCACCATCCGCCGCATCGAACATTACGGGTCGCGCACGGCTGCCGTCCCGCCCCCGGCGGCACGGGCCTGAGCGCGCCGCCGCCTGCCTGCCGCCGCCCCGCCCCCTTGACCCGACTCGCTTTTTTCCCCCACACCCGCCCGAAACAGCGCAGGAGTAGCCCATGACGGACGCAACATCGGTCGCCGCCGACCAGCTCAAATCCATCATCGAACGCATCGAGCGGCTCGAAGAGGACAAGAAGGCTATCGCCGACGACATCAAGGAAGTCTATGGCGAGGCGAAGTCCAACGGCTTCGACGTCGCCATCCTGCGCCGGATCATTTCGCTGCGCAGGAAGCCCGCCGCCGAGCGGGCCGAGGAGGAGGCGATCCTCGAGCTCTACCTCCAGGCCCTCGGCATGGAAGCGTAGGGCAGAGGGAGTGAGGCCTCGCCGGCGACCGCGACGAACACCGGAAAGGCCTCACCCGCCGGGCCCGCATGTCCCGTCGGGACGGGAGCAGGGCGGACCCGTACTTTGCGTCGGTCCGCCGCCGGAAGCGGCGAGCCGGGGAAGCGTCAGCTCTCGTCCTTGCCGTCCATCGCCGCCTGCAGATCCTCGAATTCCTCGCAGGACGTGCCGCAGAGCTTCTTGATGGTGTCGAGCTGCTGCTGGGCGAGATCGCGCCGCCCCTTGATGACATAGGCTTCGCCGAGATATTCGCGCACCTGGACGTAGTTCGGGTCGAGCTGTACCGATTTCAGGTAATAGCCGATGCCTTCGTCGGTACGGCCGAGCTTGCGGGTGGCGTAGCCGCGGAAATTGAGGGCTTTCGGCGTGGCGGGATCGTGCAGCAGGTCGAGCACCTCCAGCGCCTCGTCATAGCGTTTCGCCTTGGTGAGCACCCAGGCGTAATTGGCCATGTCGTCGTCGGGCATGGCGTCCGCTTTCATCTTGACGCATTTCTTCCGCTTGACGCTCCACACATAGCCCTTGTCGCAGGTCGTCATGTCGGTGATGGGCTTGCCGGTCTTGTCGTCGCTGGCGCCGCCACCGCCGCCGCTTCCCCCGCCACCGCCACCGCCGCCTCCCGCGGCGAAGGCGGCACCGACGGACAGAAACAGGACGGCGGACAATGATCCGAGCGTCAGCCGGCGCCGGAACGTCGATGAAGAGTGAGCCATGGTGATCCTCCTTGCATGGATGCCGGGAAAACACGCCATTGCCGATATTATTCGTGCCGAGGCGCGGAATTCGCAGCCCGGCGCGCATTCCCGCCGCGCCTTTCCTTGACTCCCGCGCCCGCCGCTGTATAAGGCCCGTCAACGCGCGGCCTTGGGGTCGCGCGTGTTTTTTCGTGGCCGCCTCTGCCATCGGCGGGCGGCCTTATGTCAACAGACTGGAAAAGCCGGCCGCGCGAGCAGTCCAGGCACCGATCGATGTTCCCCTTTCATCGATGCGTGCGGATGCGACCGCCGGGCGAATGCCGGGTCCGAACGAGGAAAATCATGTTCGCGGTCATCAAGACGGGCGGTAAGCAATACCGCGTCAATCCGAACGACGTCGTAACGGTCGAGAAGCTCGAAGGAGAGGTCGGGGAAATCATCGTATTTCCCGAGATCCTCGCCGTCGGTGGCGACGCAGGCCTGACTTTCGGCACGCCGACGGTGTCAGGCGCATCGGTCGCCGCCGAAGTCGTGGAGCAGGGTCGTGCCGACAAGGTCATCGCCTTCAAGAAGCGCCGCCGCCAGAATTCGAAGCGCCGCCGCGGCCATCGCCAGCACCAGACCGTGGTGCGCATCGCCGAGATCCTCGTCGACGGCGCCAAGCCCACGGTGACGGGCTCGAGCGCGGGAACGGCGGACGAGCCGGCAGCCGCCGAGGCCTGAACCGGCAGGCCCTTCCGGCCTGTCCGCTCGGAAAATGTTTCGGGGGTCGACAATCGCCTGACGATCGGGCATTGTCGGCCCAATTGATGGTTTCACCGCCGTGTCACAGCACCGGCGTAGAATGGATTCGAGGAGTTATCGCCATGGCTCACAAAAAAGCAGGCGGTTCGTCGCGCAACGGTCGCGACTCGCACAGCCAACGTCTCGGCGTCAAGAAATTCGGTTCGGAAGCCGTGATCCCAGGCAACATCATCGTGCGCCAACGCGGCACGAAGTGGCATCCCGGCATCAATGTCGGCATGGGCAAAGACCATACCCTTTTCGCTCTCATCGAGGGCCGCGTCGATTTCCGCACCCGCGCCAACGGCCGAATTTACGTCAATGTCGTCACGGCCGATGCCGCGATGAAAGTAGCAGCAGAATAAACCCGGCGGATATCATCAGCTCCGCCGGCTCCACTGGACCGGCGGACCTGAAAAAAGCCCTAAAGGGTGCACAGGTTGAAGCAAGGGCGGTGGAGAGAAATCCCAACGCCCTTTTTCACGTCTGGAGCTGCCCCATGTCCTCCCAAGCCTCGGCGATCCCGACCATAGAGATCGAAACCGCGCGCTTGATCCTGCGTGCCCCGACCTTCGCCGACGTCCCGGAGATGGCCGCCCTGGCCAACGACTCCGCCGTCGCGCTCATGACGGGCCGCCTGCCTTTCCCCTATGGTGAAAACGACGCGCTCACCTTCGTCCATTATCAGGACGAGGCGCGTCGGGCAGGCAAGGAGCTGGCATTCGCCATCGAAAGCAAGGAAGGCAAGGCCTTCCTGGGCTGCATCGGCTTCCGCCTGCCCAAGCCCGACGCGGCAGAGATCGGCTACTGGCTCGGCCGGCGCCATTGGGGCCGCGGCCTGGCGACGGAAGCGGCCCGGGCGCTGATCGACCACGGCTTCGATACCCTGCCGATCAAGACCGTCATCGGCGAATGCCGCGTCATCAACGAGCCCTCGCGCCGGGTGATGGAGAAGTGCGGCCTGCGCTATATCAATTCGGGCCTGCGCGCCGCTCCGGCGCGCGGCGGCGCCCTGCCGATCGACCGCTTCTGCCTCTCCCGTGCCGACTGGGTCAGCTTCAAGGCCTGGCAGCCCGCCATCGTGCGGGAAAGCAGCGGTTCCACCGAGCTGGCGGTCTGAACGGCCTCCGCTGCGGCGGACAGCCTAGCCGGTGGGGCGATCACCCGATCGCCCTGCCCGGAAACGCAGAGCCCGCCGGAAGCCCCGCTTGTCCGCACTTCCGGCGGACCTCAGGCCACCGATGCCTCGGCATCGGCGATGCGGGCCGCATTCCAGGCGACGGGCTTCGTCGGAGCCGCTCTGGCGCTGGTGAGATTGGTGCCGAGCCCGTGGGTCAGCGTCACCTGCCCGCCATGCGTCGTCACCGTCACGAGCCCGTGCTCGACGAACACGCCGAACACGCCCTTGCTGGGGCCGGCGAAGAATTTCGTGCCGCGCGCCGCGATCAGGCCGAACGGCGTGGTGACGGACAGCGGCCCCGACGGCGCGCCGTCGGGCCGGTCGAACAGCATCGCGCCCCGTTCCAGCACCAGCTCGCCGCCGCGGTCGACCAGAAACCGGTCGATGCGCACCCGTGTGCGCTCGCCGAGCGAGAGCCGCGTCGCCTCGCCGAGCTTGACCGCCAGCCGGGCGCCGGCCCCCGTGCCGAGCATGTCGTCGATGAAGACGGAGGCGCCGACGGCGAGGGGGCGCCTCTCGCCGCGCAGCTGGCCGGTCGTCTCGCCGGCCGTGGCCTGCACGGTTCCCGCCTCGATGATCTGCATGGCGGCCGCCGCAAAGCCGGGCCGCAGGCCGGCGAGGGCGAGCCCGGCCAGGAGGGAACGGCGCGGTATCGGCATGGGACAGGTCTCCTGGGGCAGCAGGCCGAAAGCGCCGGGGCGCGCTTCGGCGACGGAGGGATAAGAGGCCGGGACAAGAGCCGCGGCAGCGGGTCCGCGCCGGCACGATCGCACCTTAGCGGTTTCCCCGCCATGTTGCGAGACACGTCCCGGCCCCGATCCGGGCCCCGGTCACGATTCGTCGACCGGCGTCCGCCGCGGTGCCAGGACAGCCGGCGCAACGCCGCGCGGCTGCACGGGCCGCGTCTTCCAGAGCGAGACGACCACACCGCCGCCGATGATGGCGAGCGTCACCCCGAGCGCCAGCGCCGGGTCGACCTTGCCGACGAGATGGGCCCAGTAGATCTTGGCGCCGATGAAGACCAGCACCAGCGCGAGCGCATATTTGAGGTAGTGGAAGCGGTCGATCATCGCGGCCAGCGCGAAATAGAGGGCGCGCAGGCCGAGGATCGCCATGATGTTCGCGGTATAGACGATGAAGGTATCGGTGGTGACCGCGAGGATCGCCGGCACCGAATCGACCGCGAACACGATGTCGGCGACATTGATGACGATCAGCGCCACCAGCAGCGGCGTCGCATACAGGACGGGCCGGCCGCTGGTCGGATCGGCCTGGCGGACGAGGAAGCGGCTGCCGTGCAGCTCCGCCGTGATGCGCATATGCCGCCGCAGGAAGCGCACCAGCCAGTTTTCCTGGAACGCCTGCGTCTCCCCCGACACGAACAGCATGCGCACCCCGGTGACGATCAGGAAGGCCGCGAAGAGGTAGAGCACCCAGCCATAGGTCTGCACGATGGTGGCGCCGGCGCCGATCATGATGCCGCGCAGCACGATGGTGGCCAGGATGCCCCAGACCAGGGCCCGGTATTGCAGCGCCGCCGGCACGCCGAAATAGCGGAAGATCAGCGCGATGACGAAGACATTGTCGATCGACAGCGATTTCTCGATGAAATAGCCGGTGAAATAGTCGATCGCCGGATTGCTGCCGTCCGGCCTGTCGTCGAGGCCCCACCAGATCGCGGCGCCGAACGCCATGGCGATGGCTATATAGAGGGCGGAGAGCTTGAGGCTCTGCGCGACGCCGAGTTCCCTGTCGTCGCGATTGACGACATTGAGATCGAACACGAGCAGCAGCAGCACGAAGGCGAGGAAGCCGAGCCACATCCAGCTCGGCTGGCCGGCAACGTCATAGGTGAGGAAATCGAGCATGCGCCGGACCCTTTTGCTTCGAAATGACCATCGAAGCCGGCTCCGACATCGCGGCGCGCAGAGCGCATCCGCCAGAGGGGCCCGGTAACCGGCCCCTTTCCATCGCCGATCGCGGCCGCCCCGTCAAGGGCAAGCCGAAAGGACTTCACGTTCGGGGCAGCGCGCGGGAGGCCCTGCCGGGCGCGATCCGGGCTCATAACCGCCAACGCGCGGCGAAAATCGCTGGGCAGGCCCGCCGATTGCGCATCGCCCACGAAAAAGGCCGGAGCAAAGCCCCGGCCTCGAAGGCGGCAACGTGCGAGTGCGTCAGTGCGCAGTCGTCATCTTCTTCTCGATCTCACGCTTCAGCCGGACGGCCGTCGTGGAAAGCTCGGTGGCGCTCGCCTTGATCAGCCAGGCGTCGAGGCCGCCATTGTGCTCGACCGTGCGAAGGCCGGCGGCGGAGACGCGCAGGCGCACGGAGCGGCCGAGCACGTCGGAAATCAGCGTGACATTGTGCAGGTTCGGCAGGAACTTGCGCTTGGTCTTGTGGTTCGAATGGCTCACCTTGTGGCCAGACTGAACACCCTTCTCGGTCAGCGCGCAACGGCGGGACATGGGACGATCCTTCTCAATCGGGACGGCGCCGCACCAGGCGGGGCCAAAGATCAAACGTTACCACCACCCGTGAACGGGGGCAGCAACCTCCGACCCTGAATTGTGTGGCGTTGCTATAGTCGTGCGACATTGTCCCGTCAAGAGCGCTTGCCTTCCGGCGCGCTTGCCTGTATCAGGGCGACGCATCAGCGCGGCTGCCGCATCGGCCGCCGGGCTGCGCATATCCGGACAGCGCTCCAGGCGCCGCTTTAGCTCAGCCGGTAGAGCACATCATTCGTAATGATGGGGTCGCGTGTTCGAGTCACGCAAGCGGCACCACCCTTCCTTCCCTGCATAAATATCGTCGGCGATTCGGGGCTGTCTGCTCATGCGTTTGAACCGCCGGCAATGGATGCAGGCCGCCTCCGCGGCCCTCGCCTCTCTGACGGCAGGGCGCTCGGCCCGGGCGGAGACACCGCCTTCGAGGCTTTCGCCGGGCCGGATGATGGAGGATCTCGATTATCTCCGGACGCAGTGGGCTCCCCTCGACCGAAGCTTCAGCGAGCGGCAGCGGCAGATCCTCGATGGCGTCATCGCGGAAGCCGGGAGCAGAGTCGCCAGCCTGTCCGTCGAGGACTTTGCGCTGTATGTCATGCGAGCGGCGGCCATACCGCGCAACGGCCACACCACCGCGCTGGTCGGTCGCCTGCTGGGCAGCCTGCCGATCCGGACCTGGTGGTTCGCCGACGGGCTCCACATCGTCAGCGCCCAGCCGCAATTCCCGCATGTGCTGGGCGCTCGCGTCGAAAAGCTCGGCGGGATGACGCCGGACGAGGCGCTCGCCGCCGTCGCGCCCTTCATCTCCGGCACCGACCAGCGCATCCGCTATCTGAGCGCCGCCTATCTGACCAGCCCGGCCGTCCTGCGCCGCATCGGCGCGGTACCCGACGCCGCCGAGATTCCGGTGACCCTGCGTCTCGCCGATGGCGGCCTCCATCGCGCCAGCCTCGGCGCGGCAACCGCGCCGGACCCGGGCGATGGCCATGATCCGGTCTTTAGCGGCTGGTCGGCGCTCATCCCGGACGATCCGGACATGCCGGGCCGCTGGCCCCATGTGCTGGATGGGATCGACACCCGCTCCCCCGTCTATGCCAAGCCCACCGACCTGTCGACGACGTGGATGGGGAGCGCCGGCAAGGTTCTGTATGTCAGAAGCAATTATCTGCGCAGCCAGGGCCAGGATGCGCGCTATCAGGGGTGGGTCTTCGGCGTTCTGCAAGGCCTCGTGGTGCCGAAGCAGCCGCAAGCCGTGATCGTCGATCTGCGGCTCAACAATGGCGGCAATTTCTTCGACACGCTTCTGTTCGCCCAGGCCCTGCCGAAATTGATGCCCGCCGGCGGCCGGGTCTTCGTGCTGATCGGTCGCGCGACGTTTTCGGCCGCTTTGGTGACGGCCGCCATGCTCAAGGGCGCCGGCCCGGACAAGGTGATCTTCATCGGCGAGCCGATGGGCGACAACGGCCATTTCTGGGCCGAGCCCGGAACCAAGATCCTGCCGAATTCGGGAATCACCGTTTTCTACAGCACGCGGTTCGAGGACTACGAACATGGATGCTCCGACCCCGGGCAATGCTATTGGCCCACCATCGCCTTCGGACCTCGGAACATATCCCTCGCGCCCGATATCGCGGTCGACGTCTCGTTTTCCGATTACGCGGCGGGCCGGGATCCCGTCCTCGAGAGAGCGCTCGCCATGGCGGATCGCGGCGCGCCATAGGCCTCTTCGCTCGGCCTGTTGCACGATCCGGCCTGATCTCGCTTCATGGATGCCTTCGACGGGGGCGACACGGCCATTCGGTTGCCGTCCTGTCTCGTCTTCGTCCCGCGAAGCCTCACAGATCGAACGCGACGTAATAGAACCCGAACGCGGCAACGGAGACGAAGAGCAAGGCGGACAGCATGGCGGAATCCTTTCGATCTCAAGGGATTGTCGCACCGCGGGGTTTCCGGAATCAGAGGCCTTTGTAATGAAATGTAAGCGCGGCTGCTTTCGGATCGAGGTTCAGGCAGGATCGCAGCATCCGGGCCGCGGGCGGAATCGAGCCCGCCGCTCTCGCCAAGACGAGGACCTCTCATGCCGCCATCGCCCGCCTTCCTCGGTTTCCCCGATCGCCTCCCCGGCAACGTCGCGCCCCGCGCCGTGCTCTTCGGCGCGCCGCACGGCACGCTCTATCCGGGCATCGACGCCGCCCCGTTCGCGCAGGCTCCGGCGGCGATCCGGGCCGCCAGCCAGGAAGATGCGGATTGGACCGAGCATTGGGATTTCGATCTCGACGGCCCGCTGTTCGCCGGCGGTCCCGCCGCTTGCGTCGATATCGGCGACGTGCCGACCACGCTCGGCGACGGTGCCGGCAACCGGGCGCTGATCGAGCGGCAGACGCGCGCCATCCTCGCCGCCTCGGCCGTGCCGGTGATGATCGGCGGCGACGATTCGGTGCCGATTCCCTTCCTCGCCGGCTTTGCGCCGGCCGGCCCGATCTGGATCCTGCAGGTCGACGCCCATATCGACTGGCGCGAGGAGCGCTATGGCGAGCGCTTCGGCTTTTCGAGCACGATGCGGCGCGCCAGCGAGATGCCGCACGTCGCCGGCATCGTGCAGGTCGGCCTGCGCGGCCTCGGCAGCGCCCGCGCCGCGGAGATCGAGGCGGCGAAGAGCTACGGCGCCCGCTTCGTCACGGCGCGCGAGCTGCATCGCGACGGGCCGGAGGCTGCGCTCCGGCATATTCCCGCCGGCGCGAATGTCGTCGTCACCTTCGATTGCGACGCGCTCGACCCTGCCGTCATGCCCGCCGTGGCCGCCCCGACGCCGGGTGGGCTCGACTACGGCCAGGCGATCGGCCTGATCGAGGGCGTCGCCGCCCGCGCGAGGATCGCGGGATTCGACCTGATCGAGTTCTTTCCGCCGTCCGATCGCGGCGGCGTCTCCGCGATCACGGCGGCGCGCCTTCTCGTCAACGTCATCGGCCGCATCGCCCGGCAGGCGTGACGCGCCGCGCGGACGCGCCTGCCGGCCCGCCGATGGTGCTACCCGCCGATATTGGCGGCGGCGAGCACGGCCATGTTGACGAGGTCCGAATCCTTGGCCGCCAGCGGCACGATCTGCACCGGCTTGTCGAGGCCCACCAGCATCGGCCCGATCACCGTGGCGCCGCCGAGCTCCTGCAGCATCTTGGTGGCGATCGAGGCCGAGTGGAAGGCGGGCATGATCAGCACATTGGCCGGGCCGCTGAGGCGGCAGAACGGATAGAGCGCCATCGCCTCGCGGTTGAGGGCGACGTCGGCGCCCATCTCGCCGTCATATTCGAAATCGACCCGGCGCTTGTCGAGGATGCGCACGGCCTCGCGCACGCGTTCGGCCCGCTCGCCCTCGGGATGGCCGAAGGTCGAATAGGCGAGCATGGCGACGCGCGGCTCGTAGCCGAGGCGCTTGGCCACCATCGCCGCCTCGACCGCGATCTCGGCGAGTTCCTCGGAGGTCGGCATGTCGTGCACCGCGGTATCGGCGACGAGCACGGTGCGCCCGCGCGCCAGTGCGATCGACACGCCGATGACGCGGTGCCCCGGCTTGTCGTCGATGACGCGGCGGACATCCTCGAGCGCGATCGAATAATTGCGGGTGAGGCCGGTGACCATCACATCGGCATCGCCCATCGCCACCATGCAGGCGGCGAAATAATTGCGGTCGATGCTGGCGAGGCGGATGCAGTCGCGCATCAGATAGCCTTTGCGCTGCAACCGGTCGTAGAGATATTGCGCATAGGCATTGGTGCGCGGGGAAATGCGCGCGTTCTGGATGATCATGCCCTCGCGCATCTCGACGCCGGCGAAGGCGGCGGCGGCCTCGACGCGGTCTTCGCGGCCGACCAGGATGGCGCTGCCGAGCCCCTGGTTGACATAGGAGGCGGCGGCGCGGATCACCGCCTCCTCCTCGCCCTCGGCGAAGACGACGCGCTTGGGATAGCGCCGCACCTTGTCGTAGATGCGCGCCAGCGTTCCGGCCACCGGGTCGCGCCGCGCCGAAAGCTGGGCGCGATAGGCTTCGAGATCGGCGATCGGCTTGCGCGCCACGCCCGTCTCCATCGCCGCCTTGGCGACGGCGATCGGGATGCGGGTGATCAGGCGCGGGTCGAACGGGGCGGGGATGATGTATTCGCGGCCGAAGCGCGGCCGGGCGCCCTGATAGGCGGTGGCGACCTCGTCCGGCACGTCCTCCTGCGCGAGTTCCGCCAGCGCGACCGCGGCGGCGACCTTCATCTCCATGTTGATCGAGGTCGCCCGCACGTCGAGCGCCCCGCGGAAGATATAGGGGAAGCCGAGGACGTTGTTGACCTGGTTGGGATAGTCCGAGCGGCCGGTGGCGACGATGGCGTCGTCCCGCACGGCATGGGCTTCGTCGGGCGTGATCTCCGGGTCCGGATTGGCCATGGCGAAGATGATGGGGTTGGGCGCCATCGAGCGCACCATGTCGGCCGTCAGCGCGCCCTTGGCGGAGACGCCGAAGAAGACGTCCGCCCCGTCCATCGCCTCGGCGAGGGTGCGCCGGTCGGTGACCGCGGCATGGCCCGACTTCCACTGGTTCATGCCCTCGGTGCGTCCCTGCCAGACCACGCCCTTGGTGTCGCACAGCAGGACGTTGGCGGGGGCGAATCCCATCGCCTTGACCAGTTCCACGCAGGCGATGCCGGCCGCCCCGGCGCCGTTGACCACGAGCCGCGTGGAGGAAATGTCCCGTCCGGTGATCTTCAGGCTGTTGAACAGGCCGGCGGCGGCGATGATGGCGGTGCCGTGCTGGTCGTCATGGAAGACCGGGATGTCCATCAATTCCTTGAGGCGCTCCTCGATGATGAAGCATTCCGGCGCCTTGATGTCCTCCAGATTGATGCCGCCGAAGGTCGGCCCGAGATAGCGCACCGCATTGATGAACGCGTCGGGATCCTTGGTGTCGATTTCCAGATCGATCGAATCGACGTCGGCGAAGCGCTTGAACAGCACCGCCTTGCCTTCCATCACCGGCTTGGAGGCGAGCGCCCCGAGATCGCCGAGCCCGAGGATGGCGGTGCCGTTCGAAATCACCGCGACCAGATTGCCCTTGGCCGTGTAGTCATAGGCCCGGGCCGGATCCTCCGCGATCGCCCTCACCGGCACCGCGACCCCCGGCGAATAGGCCAGCGACAGGTCGCGCTGGGTCGCCATCGGCTTGGTCGCGACGACCTCGATCTTGCCGGGCTTGCCCTGCGCGTGGAAGGCGAGCGCTTCCTGGTCGGTAAAGCTGGGACGCGGCTGGCGCGGCGGTTTGTGGTCCGGCATTTTCGGAGGCTTTCCAGTGGCGGGGCGCCGACCCTATCCGCTGCTTTGGCGGCCAACAAGGGTGATTTCTGGTTGCACTGCAGCAGAAAACGTCGCTTTTGCGCATCTCCCCGGCAGAAGTTCGCGGCCTGGCGGCGGCCTGCATGATCGGCCTGCCGGCGTCGAGACGGCCATTGGTTTGCGGCCGGATTTCCCCTATATGAAGGGGCAGAATTGAGAGCCTTTCCGCATGTCCGGCCTTGCGAACCGCCCCTATCTGAAGATGAACGGCATCGGCAACGAGATCGTCGTGCTCGACCTGCGCGACGGCGGCCACGAGGTCACGCCGGCGGAGGCGCGGGCGATTGCGGCGCATGAGCCGTTCGACCAGCTGATGGTGCTCTATCCGCCCCGGCAGGCGGGCACGGATGCCTTCATGCGCATCTTCAACACGGACGGCTCGCAGTCCGGCGCCTGCGGCAACGGCACGCGCTGCGTCGCCTGGCACCTGATGCCGGCGCACGGCCGCGACACCATCGTCCTGCAGACGCCGACGAGCCTGGTCGAAGCCCGCCGGGCCGGCGAGGCCTTCACCGTGGACATGGGCCCGCCCCGCTTCCTGTGGCAGGAGATTCCGATCTCGCGCCCGGCCGAGGACACCCGCGCGGTCGACTTCCGCTACGGTCCGGCCGAAGCGCCGCTGCTGGAGCGGCCGAGCCTGGTCAATATGGGCAATCCGCATGCCGTTTTCTGGGTGCCGGACGACCCCTATGGCTACGACCTCGCCACCATCGGGCCGAGCATCGAGCACGATCCTCTGTTTCCCGAACGGGTGAACGTCTCGCTCGCCGAGGTCCGCGATGCCGGCCACATCGTGCTGCGCGTGTGGGAGCGCGGCGCCGGCATGACCCGGGCCTGCGGCTCGGCGGCCTGCGCCACCGGCGTGGCGGCGGCCCGGCTCGGCCTGACCGCACGCCGGACCCGCATCTCGCTGCCGGGCGGCGATCTCCTGATCGACTGGCGCGAGAGCGACGACCATGTGCTGATGACCGGCGCCGTCGAGCTCGAGCATGCCGGACGCTTCGCGCCCTCCTGGTTCGCCGACGCCGCATGAGCACCGCCGCCAGCACGGTCGTCACCTTCGGCTGCCGCCTCAACATCCATGAATCCGAGGCGATGAAGACGCTTCTCGGCGGCCGGGACGACCTCACGGTGATCAACAGCTGCGCGGTGACGGCCGAAGCGACGCGCCAGGCACGCCAGGCCATCCGGCGCCTCAAGCGCGAGGATCCGCAGCGGCGCATCGTCGTCACCGGCTGCGCGGCGCAGACCGACACCGAGCGCTTCGCCGCCATGGAGGAAGTCTCCTTCGTCGTCGGCAATGCGGAGAAGCTCACGCCTTCGACATGGCAGTCGCTCGACGACAGCCGGGGCAAGGTGGTCGCCTCCGACATCATGGCGGCCCGCGATATCGCGCTGCCGGAGATCGGCGGCTTCGAGGCGCGCGCCCGCGGTTTCGTCCAGATCCAGAACGGCTGCGACCATCGCTGCACCTTCTGCATCATCCCGTTCGGACGCGGCAATTCGCGCTCGCTGGCGCCGGAACTCGTCGTCGCGCAGATCCGGCGCCTTGTCGAAGCCGGCTACAAGGAGGTCGTCCTCACCGGCGTCGACCTGACGAGCTACGGCGCCGACCTGCCCGCCCCCCTGCCGCTTGGGCGGCTCGTGCGGCAGATATTGGCGGAGATCCGCGAGCTGCCGCGGCTGCGGCTGTCCTCGATCGATTCGATCGAGGCCGATGCGGACCTCATGCGCATGCTGGCGGAGGAGGAACGGCTGATGCCCCACCTCCACCTCTCGCTGCAGTCGGGCGACGATCTCGTCCTGAAGCGGATGAAGCGGCGCCATTCCCGCGCGGATGCCCTGCGCTTCTGCGCCGAGGCCAGTCGCCTGCGCCCCGACGTCGTCTTCGGCGCCGACATCATCGCCGGCTTTCCGACCGAGGACGAGGCGATGTTCCGCCGCTCGCTCGACCTCGTCGAGGAATGCGGCATCGTCTATCTGCACGCCTTTCCGTTCTCGCCTCGCCCGCAGACGCCGGCCGCCCGCATGCCGCCCGTCGACGGCACCGCGATCCGGGAGAGAGCCGCCCGCCTGCGGGAGGCGGGCGACCAGGCGCTTGCACGCTTCCTGGATGGCCAGATCGGCCGCGCGCTGCCGATCCTGACCGAACGTGGCGGCATCGGCCGCACCGTCCAATTCGCCGCCGTGCGGCCGACGGAGGCGCGAGCGCCCGGGGAAATCCTTCCCGTCCGCATCACCGCCCGCAGCGGACGGGAACTTGTTGCCGTCGCAGCTTGATTTCGGCCTTGGGAGCGTGGATTCATCATAGGTTCAGCCGTGATGGCGATGATGATTCTCGATAGCCACAAGGGCCGGACCCGCCATCGTCCGGCGGCGTCATGCCGGCGCGCTGGCCCGCTTCCGGCCGTGGAGACTTCCGCGTGAAGACATATAGATCCGCTTTCGCCGCCGCCGCCCTGCTCGGACTGGCTTCGGCACCTGCCCTCGCCAGCACCGGCGCGCTCGTCGTCCGCTACGGCCTCACTCTGGCGGGCCTGCCGATCGGCACCGCCACCGTGACCTTCAACGTCGCGGATGGCGGCCCCTACAAGATCAACGCGGCGGCCAAGGTCGGCGGCGTGATGAGCCTGCTCAGTGACGGCCGCGGTTCGGCGAGCGCGGCCGGCCGCCTCGGCCCGAGCCAGCCGCAGCCCTCCAGCTATGCCCTCAACTCGATCTCGGGAAAGAAGCCGCAGACGGTGCAGCTCGCCCTCGCCAACGGCGCGGTGACCGCCGCGGCCATCATGCCCGAGCCCGCGCCGCGGCCCGACCGGGTGCCGGTGACCCTGGCAGACAAGCGCGGCGTGATCGACCCGCTGTCCGCCCTGCTCGTGCCGGTCGCCGGTTCCGTCAACGTGCTGTCGGCGGACGCCTGCCGGCGCAAGCTGCCGATTTTCGATGGCGCCCAGCGCTTCGACATTCCGCTCACCTATTCCCGCACCGAGCAGGTGCGGGGCAAGGGCTATGACGGACCGGTGATCGTCTGTTCGGCCCGCTATATTCCCATCGCCGGGCACAGGCCGGAACGGGCGCAGACCAAGTTCATGGAAGACAATCGCGATCTCGAATTCTGGCTCGCACCGATCGGCGGCACCCACGTCCTGGCGCCCTGGCGAATCGTCGTCGGCACCCAGATCGGACGGCTCACCATCGACACCATCCGATACGGCGGCGGCGACTGATCGCAGGCGCAGGCGCCATGGGCGCTGAGATAGGGGGTCCTGACCTGCAACGGTTCAGGATTTGTCATTGCCGGGCTCGTCCCGGCAATCCAGCCGGGCCTCCAACGTCATCCTGGACGAAGTCTGGATACCCGGAACCCGGGTAGGACAAAACGGCCCCCTGCCGATGTCTTGCCGCATATGGCACACGCCCTGCCGCCTGCAGACTTCCCACCAGATGATCCTCCGGCTTCGTTCCGGCCGATGACGGAGGTGCCTCATGGCGGGACAGGACATTAAGACATGCCGAGCGGCCCGCATCCCTCCGGCGCATAGACCAGTCCGAACCGCCTCCATTTTTCACCGTTTCCCGCGCGGACATTCCCCGAACCGCCATCGCCCGCTGATTCGGCCACTCTTCGTTCCCTCTCCGGTTGATAGCTTAACGCCGGTCACGCCACGGCGAACACGCCGGTGACCGGGACGTGGTCGGACGGCTTCGTCCATCCCCGCGCTTCGACGAGGACGTCGATCGAGAGCGCCGAATCGGCCAGCGTCGGCGTGGCCCAGATATGGTCGAGCCGCCGGCCGCGATTCGAGGCAAGCCAATCGGCGGCCCGATAGCTCCACCACGTGTAGAGCTTCTCCGTTTCGGGCACGAATCGACGCATCACGTCGACCCAGCCGCCGGTGGCGATCATCGCTTTCATCGCTTCGGTCTCGACCGGCGTGTGCGAGACGACGTCGAGAAGCTGCTTGTGGCTCCACACATCCTGTTCGAGCGGCGCGATGTTGAGGTCGCCCACCAGCAGCGCGTTCGGACTGGAGGCGGAAAACTCGCCGGCGAACCAGGCGTCCATTTCGGCGAGGAAATCGAGCTTGTGGCCGAATTTCGGATTCACCTCCCGGTTCGGAATGTCGCCTCCCGCCGGCACGTAGAAATTGTGGATGGCGAGTTCCTGCCTCAAGCCGGCGGCAGCGCCGAGCCGGACGGAGATGTGGCGGGCATCGCCCTTGGCGCAGAACTCCCGCTTCTCGACCAGATCGAACGGCAGCTTCGAGAAGATGGCCACGCCGTGATAGCCTTTCTGGCCGTTATAGGCGATGTGGTCGAATCCGAGCCTGCGCACATCCGCCAGCGGGAACTTGCCGTCCTCGACCTTGGTCTCCTGCAGGCACAGCACATCCGGATTGCGTGCCGCCACCAATTGGCGCACGAGGTCCATGCGCAGGCGCACGGAGTTGATGTTCCAGGTCGAGACGACGATGTTCATGAAGATGCCTTGAGGTGCGATGGTCTCGGGGCCGTCGCCGAATTCGCGCGGGGATGAGCAGAGAGGGCGACAAAGCCCTTCACCCGCGCCCTGTGCCGACCCTGTTTGAACCTTGCCGCGCGGCCCCGCGAAATCGGCCCGCCGGCAAATCTCGGGACGCCTCAGCCGCGCAGGCGGCGGCAGAGGTCGTCGAGCTGCTCCAGCGAGTTGTAGCGGATTTTCAGCTCGCCGCCGTCGCCCCGGTGGTCGAGCAGCACCTTGAGACCGAGCACGTCGGAGATGGTCCGCTCCAGGGCGATGGTGTCAGGGTCCTTCTCGACCCGCGACCGGGCCCGCACCACCCTCCCGCTGTCCTCGGCATGCTCCTGGGCAATGCTCTCGGCATCACGTACGGTCAACCCCTGCCGGATGATGGCCTGGGCCACCTCTTCGGGATTGGCGACTGAAAGCAGCGCGCGGGCATGGCCGGCGGTGAGCTCGCCATTGATGACGGAAGCCTTGACCGCGTCGGGCAGCCTGACCAGCCGGAGCGTATTCGCCACATGGCTCCGGCTCTTGCCGATGACCTTGGCGAGATCGTTCTGCGAATAGGAGAACTCCTGGATCAGCCGCTCATAGCCCACGGCCTCTTCGATCGCGTTGAGGTCCGCCCTCTGGACGTTCTCGATGATCGCGAGTTCCAGTGCCTCACGGTCGGAGGCTTCGACGATCGTTACGGGAACATCATGTAGGCCCGCACGCTGCGCGGCGCGCCAGCGCCGCTCGCCGGCGATGATCTCATAGGCATCGAAGCTTCCGGCGACCGGCCGCACCACGATCGGCTGGATGATGCCTTTCTCCCGAATAGACGCCGCGAGTTCCTCCAGATCCTCGTCTCCGAAGCGTTGGCGGGGATTTTTCGGATTGGCTCTCAGGAAGCCGATCGGCACCCGCCTCTGACCGCGCGCCCGTTCGATCGCCGAATTCTCGTCGCCGGCGTCGCCGATCAGGGCGGCGAGGCCACGCCCCAGGCGCGGCCGCATCTTGTCCTCAGGGGTCATGGTCGATCCTTAAGCGGCGCGCAGCATCTTCTCGCGCTGAATGATTTCGGAGGCGAGACGGACATAGGCCTGGCTGCCGGGGCATTTCAGGTCGTAGAGCAGCGACGGCTTGCCGTAGGAGGGGGCTTCCGAGACCCGCACATTGCGGGGGATGACGGTCTGGTAGACCTTCTCGCCCATGAACTGGCGGACATCCGCCACCACCTGGCCCGAAAGGTTGTTGCGCGCATCATACATCGTCAGCACGATGCCGTGGATACCCAGGCTGGAGTTGAGCGAGTTCCGCACCTGCTCGACCGTCTTCAGCAGCTGGGACAGGCCTTCCAGGGCAAAGAATTCGCATTGCAGCGGCACCAGCACAGCGTCCGCCGCCGTCATCGCATTGATGGTGAGAAGGTTGAGGGAAGGCGGGCAATCGACAAGAATATAGGAGCAGGGAAAATCATCCGATGCCGCCAGTGCATGGATGGCGCGTCGCAGCCTGTAGGCCCTGTCCCGGTCGCCCGCGATTTCGAGCTCGACCCCGAGCAGATCCATGTTGGACGGCGCAATATGCAGTTGCGGGACAATCGTCTCCAGAATCGCGGTCCGCAGATCGCAGTCGCCGACCATCACGTCATAGGTGCTGTGAACGCGCTGCTTGCGGCTGATCCCCAGTCCGGTCGATGCATTGCCCTGAGGGTCGAGGTCGATGATCAGCACGTCCTCGCCGATGGCGGCGAGAGCGGTTCCCAAATTGATGGCCGTCGTCGTCTTGCCGACGCCGCCCTTCTGGTTGGCAATTGCAAGCACACGCGGAAGAGTCATGACATCCATCCTGTTGCCGTCCACGCTCATGGCCCGGACCGCCTCGCCGCTTTGCTGACGACCATGATCCGCCCCGTAGGGTCGGTCACGCTCGGCAACAGCTGCGCGTCGATTCTCCAGTATTTGCCTGCGTCGGTCAATTCCTGATCGGCTCCTCTGCCTTTGAGGAACAGCCCCCGGGCGCCTGCGCGAAACAGCTTCTCGCCGAGATCGAGCAAATCACCCACGGGCGCGAGTGCTCTCGCCGTGACGATGTCGGCGTTGCCCCGCCACGCAGCGGTGAAATCCTCGATCCGCATGGCATGGACGGTCGCTGGTGCTTCGGTGGCGCGAGCGACCTCGCGCAGGAAGGAGGCCTTGCGTCCATTGCTCTCGACGAGATGGACATGGAAGCCGGGGCGGTCGACACCCGCAATGGCGAGGACGAGTCCCGGAAACCCCGCACCGCTGCCGAAGTCGACGACGGTGTGAGCGCCATCGAGCAGCGGCAGCAGCTGCGCGCTGTCGGCGAGATGGCGCGTCCACACATGCTCAAGCGTCGAGGGAGCCACCAGATTCTTGATCGTCTGCCAGCGCAGAAGCAGGTCGACATAGATGTCGAGCCGAACGGCTGTTTCATGTGAAACAGCCAGATGAGACAGGGCCAGGGCGCGGTCGGCTTCGAGAGGCATGAATCGTCAATGCCCGAGCCGAGCGCGAAGGGCAACGTCTCGCACTGGCAATCCCGGATTTATTTTTCGGGGAGTCCTGCAATCCTGTTGAGGTTATGCCTCAGCGAATCGATGCGGCGCCGAATCGATGCTCATCGACGCAGCTTGCGCAGCGTTGCCAACAACAGCGTCGTGGCCGCTGGCGTGATGCCGTCGATCCGGCCCGCCTGGCCCACCGTCCTCGGCCGCACCGCAGAGAATTTATGCTTGGTCTCGTTGGAAAAGCCGACCACGCCGGCGAAATCGAAATCGTCGGGAATCTCGATGTCCTCGTCGCGCCGGAAGGCCGCGACGTCGGCGCGCTGCCGTTCGAGATAAACAGCGTATTTCGCCTCGATCTCGACCTGCTCCCGAATGGCGCCGTCGATCCCGCCCGCCTCCGGCCAGAGCCGCGCGAGATCGGCAAAGCCGACGGTCGGATAGGCCAGAAGATCAAACGCCGAGCGACGGACACCGTCGCGATTGATATAGATGCCGGCCGACTCCGCCTGATTGGGGGTCACCGACACCGATCTGGCCCAGGCCACCGCGTCGGCCAGTGCCGCCCGCTTGCCGGCCCAGGAGGTCTGGCGTTCCTGTCCGATCAAGCCCAGCCCCAGGCCGATCTCCGTCAGGCGCTGGTCGGCATTGTCGGCGCGCAAGGTCAATCGATATTCTGCGCGCGAAGTGAACATGCGGTAGGGCTCGCTGATTCCCCGCGTCACGAGATCGTCGATCATCACGCCGAGATAGGAGGTCTCTCGCCCGAAGGTGACGCCCTCGCTTCCACCCGCGCGCCGCGCCGCATTGAGCCCCGCCGCGAGGCCCTGGCCCGCCGCCTCCTCATAGCCGGTGGTGCCGTTGATCTGTCCTGCCAGGAAAAGCCCGCGAACCGCCTTGGCCTCGAGCGTCGCGAACAGCGCCCGGGGATCGACATGGTCATATTCGATGGCGTAGCCCGGCCGCAGCATCTGCGCCTTCTCCAGGCCGGGAATGGTGGCGATCATCGCCTTCTGCACGTCCTCCGGCAGGGAGGTCGAAATGCCATTCGGATAGACTGTGTGATCCTCCAGGCCCTCCGGCTCCAGGAAGATCTGATGCCCGTCCCGTTCGCCGAAGCGCACCACCTTATCCTCGATGGAGGGGCAGTAACGCGGGCCGCGGCTCTCGATCTGGCCGGAATAAATCGGTGCGCGATGGATGTTGTCGCGTATGACCTGATGGGTCTCGGTGGTCGTCCTGGTAATACCGCAGGCGATCTGGCGGTTGGGCAGCCCCTTGGTCAAGGTCGAGAACGGTTCGGGCGGCTCGTCTCCGGGCTGCATTTCGAGCGACGCCCAATCGATGGTGCGGCCGTCGAGACGGGCCGGCGTCCCCGTCTTCAACCGCCCGAGCGGCAGGCCGAGGCGTGCCAATGTCCGGGAAAGACCGAGCGCCGGCGCCTCGCCGACCCGGCCGGCAGCGATCCGGGTCTCGCCGATATGGATGACGCCGCTGAGAAAGGTCCCCGTCGTCAACACGACCGATCCGCATCCGAATCGATCTCCGCGGGCCATTGCAATGCCCGTAACGGCTCCGAATCGAGTCTCGATGTCGTCAACTTCACCTTCGATGACGGTGAGGCCCTGCTGCTCGCCTATCGCAGCCTGCATGGCGCGGGCATACAGCGCCCGGTCGGCCTGCGCTCGCGGCCCGCGCACCGCCGGGCCCTTGCGTCGGTTGAGCACCCTGAACTGGATGCCGCCCTGATCGGCGACGCGTCCCATCAGGCCGTCCAGCGCATCGATCTCCCGCACGAGGTGGCCCTTGCCGAGGCCGCCGATCGCGGGATTGCACGACATCGTGCCGATGGTGGCGGCGCGATGCGTCACCAGCGCGGTCCGCGCGCCAAGCCGCGCCGCCGCCGCCGCCGCTTCGCAGCCAGCGTGGCCGCCGCCGACCACAATCACATCGAACTGTCGATCCATGCATCCATTCCCTATCCGGAGGCGCTTTTACGCCGGTGAGGCGCGAGCGTCAAAGGCGCGGTGTCCGGAAGGGACGGCGCAGAGACGCTCCATGGCCTGCGGACCGGCCGCACAGCCGAAAGCCTATTTGCCGATGCAAAATTCGCGGAAGATCAGGTCGTAGATCTCGTCGATATCGACCCGGCCGGTCAACCGCCCGACGGCGCGCGCCGCCAGCCGCAAATCCTCGGCGATGAATTCGACGGGCGTGTCGACATCCGCGCCGCGGACGATGTCGAGATGCCGTGCCACAATCTCCAGTTCCTGGCGATGGCGCGCCCGTGTCACCAGCGCCTGCTCGCCGCCCTCCAGCGCGGCGCGCGCCATCGCTTCGAGGCGCGCCAGCAGGGTCGCCATGCCGGTGCCGCCATGCACCGACAGGCTGACGTCGAAGGCGCCGATCGCCGCCGAGCCCGGCTGATCGTCCTTGGTGCGGATGCGGAGCAGCGGCGCCGCCACCGCCGGAGGCTCGGCACGGGCATCGGCTGATTCCAGCCAGACCACCAGATCGGCGCGCTCGAGACTGGCGCGCGCCCGCTCCACCCCCATCGTCTCCACCACATCCGTCGTCTCGCGCAGGCCCGCGGTATCGACCAGCGTCACCGCATAGCCGCCGAGGTCGAGATGCACCTCGATGGTGTCGCGGGTGGTGCCGGCGATGGGCGAGACGATCGCGACGTCGCGTTGCGCCAGGGCGTTCAGCAGGGTGGACTTGCCGGCATTGGGCGGGCCGGCGATCACCACCACCGCACCCTCGCGGATTCGCTCGCCGCGGCGTGCACCCGCCAGGGCGGCCTCGATCTCGCCGTGGAGCGTGCCGGCATTCTCCCGCACCGACGCCAGCAGCGCCGGCACGTCCTCTTCGTCGGGAAAATCGATCTCGGCTTCCGCCCAGGCCAGCAGCCGCGCCAGGCGGGCACGCCAGTCCGCGGCCGCACGCTCCAGGGCGCCCCCGGCCTGGCGGAGGGCCTGCCGCCGCTGGCTGCCGGTCTCCGCCTCCACAAGGTCCGCCACACCCTCCGCAGCCGTCAGATCCATGCGGCCATTGCCGACCGCCCGCCTGGTGAACTCGCCGCGTTCCGCGACGCGGAAACCCGCCAGACCGGCCAGGGCCGACAGCACCGCCTCGACCACGGCGCGCCCCCCATGCACATGGAACTCTCCGACATCCTCGCCCGTGAAGCTCGCCGGCCCCGCGAAAAAGAGCACGAGGGCTTCGTCGAGGACCTCCCCGGAGGCCGGCTCCCGCAGGTGCCGCAGAACCGCCCGCCGCGGCTCGGGAACGCCGCCGGCCATCGTTTCAAGGCCGAATCGAACGCCGGGTCCCGACAGGCGGATGACCGCCACACCCGACCGGCCTGCGCCGGAGGCCAGCGCAAAGATGGTATCGTTCTCGCCATATCGCAAAGAAGGCACGTTCATGGTCTAACTTCTTCCGACAGGAGATCGATCGCCTTGCAGAACAACCTCGCCCATGAAACCAGTCCCTATCTGATCCAGCACGCCGCCAATCCCGTGCATTGGCAGCCCTGGGGCGAGGCGGCCTTGACGCTCGCCCGGCAGCAGAACAAGCCCATCCTGCTGTCCGTCGGCTATGCCGCCTGCCACTGGTGCCATGTGATGGCGCATGAAAGCTTCGAGGATCCGGCCATCGCCGCCGTCATGAACGAGCTCTTCGTCAACATCAAGGTTGATCGGGAGGAACGGCCCGATATCGATCAGATCTATATGGCGGCCCTGCATGCCCTTGGGGAGCAGGGGGGCTGGCCGATGACGATGTTTCTGACGCCTGACGGGGATCCCTTCTGGGGCGGGACCTATTTCCCGCCGGAGCCGCGTTATGGCCGTCCCGGCTTTCCCGACGTGCTGCGCGCCATCGCCGGGGCCTATCATGACGATCCCGTCCGCATCGGGCGCAACCGCGACGCTCTTCGCGGGGCGCTCGCCCGTATTCCGCCGCGCGGCCACACCGCATTCGGCGCGGGCGACCTTGCCCAATCGATCGGACGGCTCGCCGCGATCACCGATCCCGTCAATGGTGGCACCACGGGTGCGCCGAAATTTCCGAATGCCTCCTATCTCGAACTTCTGTGGCGCGGCGGGCCGGGCAGCGAAGCCCGACGGCTCATGCTGCTGACGCTCGAGCGCATCTGTCAGGGCGGCATCCGGGACCATGTCGGCGGCGGCTTCGCGCGCTACAGCGTCGATGAACGCTGGCTGGTGCCGCATTTCGAGAAGATGCTCTACGACAATGCCCAGCTTCTCGAATTGCTCGCCCTCGCCTGGGCCGAGACGGGGCGCGACCTGTTCCGCCAGGCCGCCGGCGAATTGGTGGAATGGCTGCGGCGCGAGATGATGGCCGGCGACGGCCGCGCCTTCGCCGCCTCGCTCGACGCCGATTCCGAGGGCCATGAAGGCCGCTTCTATGTCTGGCGTCCCGAACAGGTCACCGACGCGTTGTCGCCCGAAGACGCCGCCTTCGCGCTGGCGGCGTACGACATCACGCCGAGCGGCAATTGGGAAGGAAGCGCCATTCCCAACCGCCTCGACCGGCCCGATCTCACCCCCGCGGAGGTGGCGCGCTGGCACCGCCTTCGTCCCATCCTCCTCGCCGAGCGGTCGCGCCGCGTGCCGCCGGGCCGCGACGACAAGGTCCTTGCCGACTGGAACGGCCTGATGATCGCCGCCCTCGCCCGTGCCTCCGTCGTCTTCGCTGAGCCGGCCTGGCTGCAGCTCGGGCGCGACGCCTTCCGTTTCGTCGCCGAATCCATGGCGCATGGCGACAGCCTCGGCCATTCCTGGCGCGACGGCCGCCTGCTGGTGCCGGGCCTCGCCACCGATCTCGCCGCCATGATCCGGGCCGCCCTCGCTCTTGCGGAGGCGGGCGCCGAAGGCGATTTCATCATGCGGGCCCTCGGCTGGGCGGATGCCGTCGAGCGGGATTACCGCGATTCCGAAGGCGGCGGCTATTTCCTGACGGCAAGCGATGCGGCGGGCCTCATCGTGCGGCCTCGGTCGACCCTGGACGACGCCGTGCCCAACGCCAACGGCATGATGGCGGATGACCTCGTCCGGCTCGCCGCGCTCACCGGCGACGAGCGCTGGCTGACGCGGGCCGACGAGGTTCTTGCCGGCCTTTCCCCGTCGATCGCGGCCAATATCTTCGGCCATTGCTCGCTTCTGAATGCCCTGGATCTCAGGCTGGGCGGCCTGGAGGTCATCGTGGTCGGCGAAGGCCCGGGCGCCGATGCGCTGCTGGCCAAAGCCCGGGCGCAACCATTTCCGGTCCGAATCATTTTGCGGATCCGGACAATCGCCGATCTGCCCTCCAGCCATCCGGTGAGGGCGGCCCCCGCCACGCCCGGTGCCGCCGCCTTCGTCTGCACCAACGGACGCTGCTCGCTGCCGGCTGGCAACGCCGCCGATCTCGCAGCGACCCTCGCCGCCATGCGGCGCTGAGAATGTTTCATGTGAATCAGGCTGTCGACCGGATGACGCGTGATTCATGTGAAACATTGCGTCGGTGATTGCCGCATGAGCGGTTGTCAAGCCGAGAGCCGTAGCGGGAGCGTCATGCTGCCCGCAGCCGGCTCCGCGACGAGATGGAGAGGCCGGCGTCTCACGGCCCGCCGATCGAAACGCAATGCCGGCCAAGCCTTCGCCCCACAAGCGGGGACTCCGCATCTCATGCAGAAATGCTCGCGTGAGGATGAGGGCCGGCGCAACCGGGAAGAGGGAGACGGCGGCCAAGCCGTTCCTCTCGTCATGGTTCAGCCTTCGTGCCGCCCCTCACCTCTATCCTCTCCCCGCAAAGCGGGGCGAGGGGACCCCGGCGTCGCGGCAGGATGGAGAGGCCGGCGTCTCGCAGCCCGGCGACCGAAACGCGGCGCCAGTCGCACCTTTGCCCCGCTGGCGGGAGCTCCGCATTTCCTGCACAAGCGCTCCGGGTGAGGATGAGGAACGGCCCGGCTTAGGCCGCGCGATGGGAAGGGCACGGTCTGAGGGCCGTGCGCAAATAGGCTCATTAGGAAAAGGTTGTATGCCGGGGCTTGGCCGGACATGCGGCTTCGCGGCGCGATGAAGCCGCCTCAGCGCCAGGAAGTACCCGCGCTGCCCAGACTCGATGGAAACGATGTGAAGCCCGCTGCGAGGCCTCGGGCCAGGTTGGCCGGGGGTGCTGTCCCGCTTCTTCGCCGCCTGCTCAAGCGACGACCCGCCGGAGAGCAGGCGAGAATGAGAGTGCCGAGCCGGGAGACCGATTCCCCTTCCGCGACCGTCCGGCTCGGCCTGTTCCGAGCCGGAGCGGCTCCGTTCCGGAGCCGAATCGGAGGATCACGTGTTCATCGAATCGAAGAAGTCGGCGTTCTGCTTGGTCTGCCGCAGCTTGTCGAGCAGGAACTCGATGGCGTCCACGGTGCCCATCGGGTTGAGGATGCGGCGCAGGACATACATCTTCTTGAGGATGTCGGGTGCCACCAGCAGCTCTTCCTTGCGGGTGCCCGAGCGGGTGATGTCGATCGCCGGGAAGACGCGCTTGTCCGAGACCTTGCGGTCCAAGATGATTTCCGAATTGCCGGTTCCCTTGAACTCTTCGAAGATCACTTCGTCCATGCGCGAGCCGGTTTCGATCAGCGCGGTCGCGATGATGGTCAGCGATCCGCCTTCCTCGATATTGCGCGCCGCGCCGAAGAAGCGCTTCGGCCGCTGCAGGGCGTTGGCGTCGACGCCGCCGGTCAGCACTTTGCCGGAGGAGGGCACCACCGTGTTGTAGGCGCGTCCGAGACGGGTGATCGAATCAAGGAGGATGACGACGTCACGGCCATGCTCGACCAGGCGCTTGGCCTTCTCGATCACCATCTCCGAGACCTGCACATGGCGGGCCGCCGGTTCGTCGAAGGTCGAGGATACCACCTCGCCCTTCACCGAGCGCTGCATGTCCGTCACTTCTTCCGGACGCTCGTCGATCAGCAGCACGATCAGATAGCATTCGGGGTGATTGGCGGTGATCGACTGCGCGATGTTCTGCAGCAGCACCGTCTTGCCCGTGCGGGGCGGGGCGACGATGAGGGCGCGCTGTCCCTTGCCGATCGGCGCGACGATGTCGATGACGCGGGAGGAATAGTCCTTGCGCGTCGGGTCGCCGACTTCGAGCTTCAACCGTTCATTGGGATAGAGCGGCGTCAGATTGTCGAAATTGATCTTGTGCTTGGTCTTTTCCGGGTCCTCGAAGTTGATCGTATTGACCTTGAGCAGCGCGAAATAACGCTCGCCGTCCTTCGGGCTGCGGATATTGCCTTCCACCGTGTCGCCGGTCCGCAAACCGAATTTGCGGATCTGCGAGGGCGAGACATAGATGTCGTCGGGGCCGGGCAGGTAATTGGCTTCCGGCGAACGGAGAAAGGCAAAGCCGTCCTGCAGCACTTCGACGACGCCCTCGCCGACGATCTCGACCTCGCGGCTGGCGAGCTGCTTGAGAACGGCGAACATCAATTCCTGCTTGCGCATCGAGGAGGCGTTCTCCACCTCGAGCTCTTCGGCGAAGGCAAGCATTTCCATAGGGGTTTTGGACTTGAGGTCCTGAAGTTTGATTTCCCGCATGGGGAGTCCTTGTGAGGGGGATTCACTTCACAGCGCGCCAAAAAAGCGGGCGCGGAATCACAGATTTCAGAGAAGCAGGTCTTTTGATCGCCAGACGAGGAGCCTTGCGTCGGCGCCTTGGTCGGGCTCGAACCACAACCTCAAGACGCCAGCCTGCAATGGGAGGAGATCGGTCTTATACAGCCCGGCCGCAGCGGCGGCAAGCGGCTCCCGCCGCCCGGCCGCTTAAAAAGGCTTCACCACGACCAGAATCACGATCAGGATCATCAACACGGTCGGAATCTCGTTGATCAGCCGATAAAATCGGGCGGACCTGACATTGCGATCGGCGGCAAAATCCTTCACCAGCTTGGAGAACCAGCCGTGCACGCCCGAGAGAATGATGACGAGCAGGAATTTGGTGTGCAGCCAGGGCGCCGTGTAGAAGCCCGAGAAATAGGCCAGCGACAGCCCGAAAAGCCAAGTGAAGATCATCGAGGGGAGGATGATCGCCTTCATCAGGCGCCGCTCCATCACCTTGAAGGTCTCGCTCTGGATCGAACCCTTCTGCGCCTCGGCATGATAGACGAACAGCCTCGGCAAATAGAGCATGCCCGCCATCCAGGCGATCACGGCGATGATATGGGCGGCCTTCAGCAAATCATAGCCCGTGCTGCCGTAGCTCATATCCCGCTCCCGAATTTGCACCCGATAGGCCGCCCCGGCGGGAAGCGGCTCTCCCCCAGCCTATTAGGCTTGCGCCCTGATTCGCTCCAGCATCCGCTCGACATGCGCGATCGGGGTCTGCGGCACGATGCCATGGCCGAGGTTGAAGATGAATGGCTGGCCTGAAAAAGCGCCGAGAATACGATCGAGGGCGCGGTCGAGCGCATCGCCGCCAGCAACGAGAGCGAGCGGATCGAGATTGCCCTGGACCGGCTTGAGGGTCTGCACATTCGCCGCCGCCCAGGCCGGATCGACGCACCAGTCGAGACCGATGGCGTCGACATCGACCGCGCGGGCATAATCGACATAGAGCGAGCCGGCGCCGCGCGGAAATCCGATGATGCGTGCGAGCGGATGGCGCGCCCGGACGCCCTCGACGATGCGCCTCGCCGGCTCGATCGCCCACCGCTCGAACTCGTCCGGCGGCAGGATCCCTGCCCAGCTGTCGAAGATCTGCACGGCATCGACACCCGCCTCGATCTGGGCGCAGAGATAATCGATGGAGGCCTCGATGAGGCGGTCGATCAGCGCCGCGAAGAAGTCGGGATCCTGGTAGGCGGCAAGCCGCGCCGGCACCTGGTCTTTGACGCCCCGCCCGGCGATCATATAGGTGGCGACCGTCCAGGGACCGCCGCAAAAGCCCAGGAACGTCACCGCCGGCGGCAATTGCCCCTTCACGCGGCGCACCGTCTCGAGAACCGGCGCCAGGTGATCGAGGTCGATCTGGTCCCGCAGCCCCGCCAGATCGCCCCGGCCGGTGACAGGCTCCAGGCGCGGGCCCTCGCCCTCCTCGAACCATACCTTCTGGCCGAGCGCGTCGGGCACGACGAGAATGTCGGAAAACAGGATCGCGCCGTCGAAGCCGAAGCGCCGGATCGGCTGCAGCGTCGCCTCCACGGCGAGTTCGGGTGTGTAGCAGAAATCGAGAAAGCCCGAAGCCCGGCCGCGAATGGCGCGATATTCCGGCAGATAGCGTCCTGCCTGACGCATCAGCCACACCGGCGGCCGGGATGGTGTCCGGCCGGAAAGCACGTCCAGGAGAGGCTTGGTCATTGCGGAGGCTTGGTCATTGCGATGGAACTTTCCTTCGGCCAGCGGCCGCGACACGGCGGTCTACGCCGGAATCGGTCCGACGCGCCGACAAAATGTCCCGGCCTTCATAAAAAATTAAAGAAATGAATCTTCAATTCTCTTTCTTCTTAACGGGTCGTTTACCGTGGTTCCTGGCTGTCCACAATCTATGCACAGGCGGCCGCCCTGTCTCGACCTCTCCGGCCGGAGCTGAAGGCGTGCCGGCACGGCCCTGTCGTGGGCATCGATTGGCTCGCAGAGTCAATCGCTTGCATCGGAGCCCCGCGCGTTCGCGCCGGAGCTCCCCGGAAGACTTATGAGTCTTGTTCATCCGGGCCCGGTGAATCTCATCCAGAGTCGCCAGCCTGTTGATGGATAAGCGGGGTCATCCACAGGCGCTCGCCGGCGCGGCCGGGGGAGGGCGGTTTTCCACACTTGTCCACAGCGCCGTCCCGGGTTACGCCAAGCCATGGCCGCGAGAAGTTTCTTCCATCTCCATTTGGTTTCGGATTCGACCGGCGAGACGCTGATCATGGCGGGGCGGGCGGTCGCCGCCCAGTATCCGGCCATCTCGGCGCTGGAACATGTCTATCCGCTGGTGCGCAGCCAGCGCGATCTCGACAAGGCGATCGCCGAAATCGAGAACTCGCCGGGCATCGTGCTCTACACCCTGGTCGAGCGCGAGCTGTCCGAAAGGCTGGAGCGGACCTGCCGGGAGATCGGCTCGCCGGTGATCTCCGTGCTGCAGCCGATCTTCGACCTGTTCAACTCCTATCTTGGCGCCGAAGTGATGGTGAAGCCGGGCGCGCAGCACGTCCTGAACGCCGATTATTTCCGCCGCATCGACGCGCTCAATTTCACCATGCTGCACGATGACGGCCTCATGACGGGAGACCTCGACGAAGCCGACGTCGTGCTGATCGGGGTGTCGCGCACCTCCAAGACGCCGACCTCGATCTACCTCGCCCATCGCGGCGTGAAGACGGCCAATATCCCGCTTGTCCCCGGCATCCCCCTGCCCATCGAGGTCGAGCGGCTGCGCCGACCCCTGATCGTCGGCCTCTACGCCTCGCCTGAGCGTATCGTGCAGATCCGCGAAAACCGCATCCTCGGCCTCAATCCGCAGCATGACGTCATCGCCTATACCGACCGTATGCTGGTCTCCGAGGAGATCGCCCAGTCGCGCCGGCTCTTCTCGCAGCGCGGCTGGCCGATGATCGACGTGACGCGCCGTTCGATCGAGGAAACCGCCGCAGCGATCCAGGGATTGCTGCGGGCCCATCGCCGCTCCCTCATCGTGGAGACATGACCCTGTCCGGCCTTCCTTTCATCCTCGCTTCGAAATCCGCCGCCCGCATCGCCATGCTGCGGGCCGCCGGCCTCGACATCGACATCCTGCCGGCGGCCATCGACGAACGCGCGCTGGAGCGGGGGTGGGAAGCCGACGATCTCGCTCCCGAGGCGGTGGCGCTGGGCCTGGCGCGGGAAAAGGCGCTTGCGGTCTCGCGCGGCCAGCCGGGCCGCATCGTCATCGGCGCCGACCAGACCATGGCGCTCGGACGGGAGCGCTTCTCCAAGGTGGCGACGATGGCGCAGGCCCGCGGCAAGCTGCTGCGGCTGCGCGGCAGGCGCCATGCGCTGCATTCGGCCTTCGCCGTGGCGCGAGACGGCGGCGTGCTGGCGAGCGGCGTGGCTTCGGCCCATCTGGCGATGCGGGACTTTTCGGATGCCTTTCTCGACGCCTATCTGGAGCGGGCGGGCGAGGCGATTCTGTCCAGCGTGGGCTGCTATCACCTCGAAGGCCTCGGGGTGACGCTGTTCGACGCCATCGATGGCGACTACTTCACCATCCTCGGCCTGCCGCTCCTGGCCCTGCTGGCCGACCTCCGTCGGAACGGGCTCGTCGAGGGCTAGCGGCGCTTGAGCCGGCAGCGAAAGCCACGCACAATGGCAGGGCGCACATCGCCGGGCCGAGATCGGCCCTCACCTCACCCGCATCGCAAGAATCCTCATGAAACGCGCCTTCGTCGTCGGCTACCCCATCGCGCATTCGCGCTCGCCGCTCATCCATAATTTCTGGCTGCGCGGCCTGGGCCTCGAGGGCAGCTATGAACGCGTCGCCGTGCCGCCCGATGCCTTCCCCGCCTTCCTGGACACCCTCGGCGCCCAAGGCTTTGCCGGCGGCAACGTCACCGTACCGCACAAGGAGGCGGCGTTCGAACGGGCGGTGGTCGAGGATGCCGTCGCCCGGGCGCTCGGCGCGGTGAACACGCTGTGGCTGGAAGGCGGGGTTCTGAAGGGTGCCAATACCGATGTCGCCGGCTTCCTCGCCAATCTCGACCAATCGGCGCCCGGATGGGACCGGACCGCTTCGGGCGGAGGCCCGCCCCGGGCCGTGGTGCTGGGCGCCGGCGGCGCCGCCCGCGCGGTGCTCTACGGCCTGCTGCAGCGCGGTTTCGGCGAGATCGCCCTCGCCAACCGGACGATCGAGCGGGCCGAGACGCTCGCGTCTCATTTCGGTCCGAAAATACGTGTCCTATCGTGGCAGGCGATGGAGGACGCCCTGGCGGGCGCCGATCTGCTCGTCAATACCACTTCGCTCGGCATGAAGGGGCAGCCGCCGCTCGACATCGATCTTTCGCGTCTGCCCGGGGCAGCGCTCGTGACCGACATCGTCTATGTGCCGCTGGAGACGCCGCTGCTGGCGAAGGCCCGCCGCGCGGGCTACCGCACGGTCGACGGCCTCGGCATGCTGCTGCATCAGGCGGTGTCCGGCTTCGAACGCTGGTTCGGCGTCAGGCCGGTCGTCAGTGAGGAATTGCGGGCCCTGATCATCGCCGACATCGAAGCGAGCTGACCGGCTCGCGGGCCGACGCTATGCTTCGTTTGCCGGCTAAAGAGGAGCGATCTGCCGTGACCTTCATCCTCGGCCTCACCGGATCGATCGGCATGGGCAAGTCGGCGACGGCGGCCATGTTCAGGGCCCGTGGCGTCGCGGTGCACGATGCCGACGCCACGGTTCACCGGCTCTATGCCGGCCCCGCCGTCGCCACGGTCGAGGCGGCATTTCCGGGCGTCGTCGTCGATGGCGCCATCGACAGGCTGCGGCTCGGTCAGAGGGTGTTCGGCAGCGGCGAAGCGATGAAGCGCCTGGAGGATCTCGTGCATCCGCTGGTGCAGCGGGCCGAGCGCGACTTCATCGAGGCTGCCCGGCAGAAGGGGGCCAGGCTCGTGGTGCTCGACATCCCCCTGCTGTTCGAGACGGGCGCAGACCGGCGCTGCCGTGCGGTCGCCGTCGTCACCGCGCCGGCCTGGATCCAGCGCGAGCGCGTCATGGCCCGGCCGGGCATGGACGAGCGGCGCTATGCCGCCATCCTCGGGCGCCAGATCCCCGATGTGGAAAAGCGCCGTCGCGCCCATTTTCTCATCGACAGCAGCCGAGGCCTCGTCTTTGCCGAGGCGCAGGTCGCTGCCATAATAGCGGCCCTGTCATCGACCCTGTGAGTCGCCATGCGTGAAATCATCCTCGATACCGAAACCACGGGCCTCGACCCCAATGAGGGGCACCGGCTGGTCGAGATCGGCTGCATCGAGATGATCGACCGCCTCCCGACCGGCGTGACCTGGCACCGATATTTCAATCCTGAACGCGACATGCCGCAGGAAGCCTTCGCCGTGCACGGGCTGTCGAAGGAATTCCTGTCGGACAAGCCGCTTTTCAAGGAACTCGCCGGGGAGTTCGTCGCCTTCGTCGGCGAGGCGCATCTGGTCATCCACAATGCCGGCTTCGACATGCGATTCCTCAACGCCGAGCTGAAGCGCGTCAATCAGGCCGTGCTGCCGATGGACCGGGTCATCGATACCCTCGCCATGGCCCGCCGCAAGCACCCCGGCGCCCGCGCCTCGCTCGACGAATTGTGCCAGCGCTACGGCATCGACAACTCGAAGCGCGTCAAGCACGGGGCCCTTCTCGACGCCGAGATCCTGGCCGAGGTCTATATCGAGCTGACCGGGGGGCGGCAGACGACGCTCGGTCTCGCCACGGCGTCCGCGGCCGTCGTCGCGCGCGCCATCGCCGGGGCGGCCGGGCCGCGGCCGGTCCCGCTGCCCTCGCGCCTGCTGGCGGCGGAACTCGCCGCGCACGAAGCCTTCGTCGCGGCGCTCGGCGACAACGCGATCTGGAAGAAATACGCCTGAACAAAGGGGCCAGCCTTCAGCGCACACGAGGCGCTGCGCTCATGGCGATAGGCGGCACAAAGCACTTCAAGGCCGCACGCGCGACGCCTGCCTCTCGGGGCCGGGAGGGATCACGGGCGAGGCGGGCAGAGGCACGGCGACCCTCCAACCCCTTCCCCGGCGGGGGGAAGGGGAAATCGGGCGTCGCCTCAGGCCTGGCCGGCGGCCGGCGGCACCTGGGCGAGACGGTTGCGGTAGAGGGCGACGAAGTCGATCGGGTCGATCATCAGCGGCGGGAAGCCGCCATTGCGGGTGGCGTCGGCGATGATCTGGCGGGCGAAGGGGAAGAGCAGGCGCGGGCCTTCGATCATCACCATCGCATGGACGTTGTCGTCGGGAATGCCGGCGAGGCGAATCACCGCGCCGTAGAGCAGCTCGAACTTGAACAGCGTGCCCGCGCCTTCGCCGGCGCCGCCCTCGATCGACAGCTCGACTTCATAATCGGCGCCGCCGAGCGGCTTGCCGTTCACGTTCACCGTCAGGCTGATCTGCGGCGAGTTCTGCATGTTGCCGAGCGAGCGCGGCGCGTTCGGGTTCTCGAAGGACAGGTCCTTGATGTACTGCGCCAGCACATTGATGGAGGGCTGGATTTCCTGGCCCTGGTCGGGGCCGTTGGAGTTCTGCGGTTCGGTCGCCATTGTCGTTTCCCTGTCTCGCGACGTATCGCCGCTGCCTTGGAAGATGGTTCGGAAGGTTCGAGCGCGGGTACCATGCCGGCGCAGGCGGAACAAGCGCGATTGCGGGCCGTCGGCGGAGGCCGCCGGCCCGATGCCGTCGCCGGATGGGGCTCAGGCCGAAAGGCCCCGGGTGTTTTCGTCGATTTCGGCCTTGGTGGGAATGCTGGACTGCGCGCCCGGCCGCGTGCAGGCGAGGGAGCCGGCAGCCGCTCCGCGGGCGAGCGCCTCGGTGAAGCCGAAGCCCTGCTCGAGCGCGGCGGCATAGGCGCCGGTGAAGGTGTCGCCGGCGGCCGTGGTGTCGACCGGTACGATCTTCAGGGCGGGAGCCGACCGGCGCACGCCGTCGATCCAGCCGACGACGCCGTCGGCGCCGAGCGTCACGATGGCGGCACAGCCGAAGCGCTCGCTGATCAGCCTGACGGCCTCCTCGGGATCGGCGACGTCGATGCCGGCGGCCCGCGCCACGACCAGCGCCTCGTGTTCGTTGACGACGAGATCGTCGAGCAGCCGCAGCATGTCGGCGGGAATGGGCCCGGCCGGCGCGACGTTGAGGATGACGCGCGCCCCGCGCGCCTTGGCCTGGGCGATGGCGGCGAAGTTCTCGCTGTCGCGGATTTCCCGCTGCAGCAGGACGATGTCGCCCTTCGCCAGCGGATAGGCCTCCAGCTGCGTCGCATCGGTGAGCTGGTTGGCGCCGGAGGCGACGACGATGGCGTTCTCGCCGCTCTCCTCGACGGTGATGAGGGCGACGGCGGTCGGGCGCCCGGTGCGGCGGAGCGCGGAAATGTCGACGCCCGCCTCCGCCATCACGGAGACGGCGAGATCGGCGAAGCCGTCATTGCCGCGCGATCCGATAATGGCGGTCTTCGAGCCGGCCCGCGCCGCCGCCACGGCCTGGTTGGCGCCCTTGCCCCCCGGCACCATGAAATAGCCGTCGCACAGCACGGTTTCGCCGGGATGCGGGATATGGCTCACATTGGTGACCAGATCGACGCCGAGAGAACCAAAAACGACGATCATGCGTCGATTTCCTCCGGATTTGCAGGGTTTTCAGACCCCTTGCTTTGAAAATAGCCGCTGCCGGCGGCGGCGCAACTGCAGAATGGCTCAGCCCCGGGCGGCCCTGACCGAGGCGGCGAGCGCCTCGGCGCGGCGGCCGACCTCTTCGGCGCTGCGCCCGACCGCATAGAGGTCGGACCCGACGCCGAAGCCGTCGACGCCGGCGGCGAGGAAGGGCGGGATGGTCTGCGGCGACACGCCGCCGACCACCAGCAGCTTGGTGCCCCTGGGCAGCACCGCCCGCAGGCCCTTGACCGCGGCGGGAGAGGCCATCTCGGCGGGGAACAGCTTCAGCGCATCGGCGCCCGCCTCCAGCGCGGCGAAGGCCTCGGAGGGCGTGAAGAAGCCGGGGAGCGACAGGAGGCCGCTGGCCTTGCTGGCGCGGATCACCTCGACATTGGTGTTGGGCGAGACGATCACCGTGCCGCCGGCCGCGGCGACGCGGCCGACATCGGCGGGGTTGAGCACGGTGCCGGCGCCGACGAGCGCCCGGCCTTCGAGGCTGCGGGCGATCCGCCCGATGCTGTCGAAAGGCTCGGGCGAGTTGAGCGGCACCTCGATGATGCGGATGCCGGCGGCGACGATGGCCTCGGCGACCGCCTCGACTTCGTCGGGCTTCACGCCGCGCAGGATGGCGATCAGCGGCATGCCGGCGAGTGCGGCGTCGAGGGTGAGGCTCATCGGTGGAAAACTCCCTGGCGGGTGCAGGCGGACGGGTGGATGCCCGGCCACGGTTCGAAATGGATCGGTCCGGGCATGCCTCAACGCGCCGCGGCGATGGCGGCGAGGCCGGACAGGAAGGCGCGCTCGGGCGTGAAGATCTCGATCGCGGCGCCGCGGGCGCGCAGGGCGGCGACGTAGCGCTGGGCGATCACGCCATCGGCCACCAGCGTCACCCTGTGCTCCCCGCCATAGCGCCGGAAGGCGCCCTCGATCTCCGAGCCGATGAGGAGGCCGGACAGGAACGGGCCCACCTTCTCCCCCGTCATCGCGCCGTCGAGCACGCGGGCGCGGGCCTGGAACAGCCGGTTGAGAAGGCCGCTTTCGTTCTGCGCCGCTTCGAGCCCCTCGTCGAAGCCGGTGAGGTCCTCCGGCTCGGCGGCCAGGCGTGCCAGCAGGCTCTCATGGCGGTAGAGCGCATAGCTCTCGCCGGTCATGAAGCTGGCGAAATCGGTGATGGCGCCCCCCTCGACCCGCGCCCATTTCGAATGGGTGCCGGGGAGGCAGACGAGGCCGTCGACGACGTCGGTACCGAAGATCAGCGTCTCCTCGCCCCGCATCACGTCCGGACCCGACGGACCGCGCGCGATCACGCCCGGCACGATGGAAATGCGCTCGCTCACGGCGAGGACGGCGTCGGCCAAGCTCTTCGGCGAGGCCGGGCAGGGGGCATAGGCGGCCTCCGCCCAGCCATTGCGCGAGCCGACCATGCCCGCCATCAGCACCGGCGCATCCGGATCGAGCGCCATCCAGGCGCCGCAATGGCGCTGGAGGACGTCGCCAAATCCGCCCGGCGGCACGTTCGCCATGCCGTCCTCGGCGACCACGCGGTCGATCACCTTGCCGGCTGCGTCGAGCCGGAAGGCACGAAACCGGCTCGTGCCCCAGTCGACCGCGATGAACGCCACGCCCATCTCAGACCCAGCCGCCGTCGACGATGATCTGCTGGCTGGTCATGCCCGAGGCCTGGTCGGATGCCAGGAACAGCACCGCCTTGGCGATCTCCTCCGGCAGGATCTTGCGCTTGAGCGCCTGGTTGCGGAAGATCGCCTCCTCGCCGGCCTGGTCGACCCACAGCGCGATCTGGCGCTCGGTCATGATCCAGCCGGGGAGCACGCAATTGACGCGGATATTGTCCTTGCCGAACTGCTTGGCGAGCAGGCGCGTGAAGCCGTAGGCCGCCGATTTCAGGGTGGCATAGACGGTAAGGTCTTCCGAGCCCATCAGCCATGAGCAGGAGCCGAAATTCACGATGGCGCCGCCGCCGGCCTCGATCATGGCGGGGATCACCGCCTGGGCCGCGAAGAAGGCGTGCTTGAGGTTGATGGCGACGCGATCGTCGAAATAGTCCGGCGTGACCTCGAAGAATTTGTGGCGCTGGTCATGCGCCGCATTGTTGACGAGGACGGTGATGGTACCGAGCTTGGCGGTGATGTCGGCGATCGCGGCCTTGAGGGCCTCGATGTCGGTGACGTCGGCCTTCTCGAAATGAACGGTGCCGCCCGCCTTGTTCAGTTCCTCGGCCAGCGCCTGCGAGGGCCCTTCGGCAATGTCGACGAAGCCGACCTTGGCGCCCTGTTCGGCGAACAGCCGCACCGTCGCGGCGCCGATCCCCTGGCCGCCGCCGGTGACGAGGACGGTCCGCCCCTTGAGATCCGGATATATGGCATTCGCCATCTTCAACTCCCGAGTGTTTCCTACAGATTTCTGGCCGAATTCGTCCTACATATCGCGCGTCCGGCCCGCGCGTCCAGCCCGCTGACAAAAGGGCCGGGAAGGACTACATACGGCGCCATGGCCCTGTGCCGCCAGCCCCGAGCGGGGCGCCGGCGCCCTGTTTCGAGGTTTTGCATGAACTGGATCGCTAACGTCGTTCCGCCGCGGATCAAGGATTTCTTCTCGCGTCGCGACACGCCGGAAAATCTCTGGATCAAATGTCCGGAGACCGGGCAGATGGTGTTCCACAAGGACCTGGAACAGAACAATTACGTCATCCCGACCTCGAACTACCACATGCGGATGACGGCGACGCAGCGCCTCACCATGATATTCGACGAGGGAAAATGGGAGGACATCGCCCTGCCGGAGGTGGTGGTCGACCCGTTGAAGTTCCGCGACGAGAAGCGCTACACCGACCGCTTGCGCGATGCGCGCCTCAAGACCGGCATGCAGGATGCCATCAAGCTCGGCGTCGGCGCCATGGACGGCGTGCCGGTGGCCGTCGCCGTCCAGGACTTCGACTTCATGGGCGGCTCGCTCGGCATGGCCGCCGGCGAGGCGGTGGTGAAGGGCCTCCTCACCGCCGTCGAACGCGGCCTGCCCTTCATCATGTTCGCGGCCTCCGGCGGCGCCCGCATGCAGGAAGGCATCCTGTCGCTGATGCAGATGCCGCGCACCACCGTGGCGATCCAGCGCCTGCGCGAAGCCAGGAAACCCTATATCGTCGTGCTGACCAATCCGACCACGGGCGGCGTCACCGCCTCCTACGCCATGCTTGGGGACGTGCAGATCGCCGAGCCCGGCGCGCTGATCGGCTTCGCCGGCCCGCGCGTGATCGAGCAGACCATCCGCGAGAAGCTGCCGGAGGGCTTCCAGCGCTCCGAATATCTCAGGGAGCACGGCATGGTCGACATGGTCGTCCACCGCAACGAGCTGAAGCCCACTTTGGCCAGGCTGTGCCGCCTCATGACCAGGGCCCCGGCGAGCGAGGCGGCATAGCCGTCCTCCGCCGCCGCCCGCCGTCTCCCGTTCATCCCGCCGAAGCCAAGCCCCATGATGCAGTCGGACGCCTTCATCGCGCGCTTCATGGCGTTGCACCCCAAGAAGATCGATCTCTCCCTGGAGCGGATCGAGCGCCTCCTGGCGCAGCTCGGCCATCCCGAACGCCGGGTGCCGCCGGTCGTCCATGTCGCGGGGACCAACGGCAAGGGGTCGACGGTCGCCTTCATGCGCGCCGCGCTGGAGGCGGCCGGCTATGGCGTGCATGCCTATACCTCGCCGCATCTGGTGCATTTCCACGAGCGCATCCGCCTCGGCGGCCATCTCGTCGGCGAGGAGGCGCTGGTCGATGCGTTCGAGACCTGCGAACGGGTCAATGACGGCGCGCCCATCACCTTCTTCGAGATCACCACGGCGGCGGCCTTCAAGCTCTTCGCCGACCACCCGGCCGACGTCCTGCTCCTCGAGGTCGGGCTCGGCGGCCGCATGGACACCACCAACGTCATCGACCGCCCGCTCGTCACCGTCATCGCCTCGATCTCGCAGGACCATGCCGATTTCCTCGGCACCGACCTGGCGGGCATCGCGCGGGAGAAGGCCGGCATCCTGAAGCGCGGGGTGCCCGGCGTCCTCTATCCGCAGGTCGACGAGGTCCGGGCCGAGATCGAGCGGGTCGCCGCCCGGGTGGGGGCGCCGCTGGTCATCGGCGGTCAGGATTTCGACGTGCACGAGGAGAATGGCCGCCTCGTCTACCAGGACGAGGACGGCCTGCTCGACCTGCCGCTGCCGCGCCTGGCCGGCCGGCACCAGCACCGCAATGCGGGCCTCGCCATCGCCGCCCTGCGCAGCCAGCACCGCCTCGTCCTGGAGGACAGGCATTTCGAGCGGGCGATGCAGGCGGTGGAGTGGCCGGCGCGCCTGCAGCGCCTCAACCAGGGCGCCATCCCGGCCCTGCTGCCGCCGGGCTCGGAGATCTGGCTCGACGGCGGACACAATGTCGACGGTGGCCGCGTGCTCGCCGAGGCTCTGGCCGAGCTCGAGGAGCGCACGGCGCGGCCGCTGGTGCTGGTGACGGGCATGCTCTCCACCAAGGATTCGGACGGGTTCCTGCAGAATTTCGCCGGCCTCGCCCGCGAGGTGCACGCCGTGCCGATCGAGCACAGCCCGGCCGCGCGCACCCCCGAGGAGGTCGCCGCCGCCGCCCGCCATGCCGGCCTCGCCGCCCGGCCGCACGCCTCGCTCGAAGCCGCCCTCAGGGCGATCGCCGACGAGGCGTTTCCGGTGGCGCCGCGCGTGGTGATCACCGGCTCGCTCTATCTCGCCGGCGAGGTGCTGGGCTTCAACGGCACCGCCCCGAAATAGCGCCTGTCCCGGGAGCGCGGATATCCCGGTGCAGGGCTGGCGACGTCGCCTGTCCCCGCTCTTCCTTCCACAGGCGCCGAGTTCGGAATGCCAGCGGCTCTTTTCGCATGCTGGTACGACGGATCCGGGGGGTGAGACCCAAATTCTGTTTCGTTGCCCAGGACGGAATGCGCTACATGTCGGGTATGCGCATGAGCGACCGACATGGCTGACAATATCGAAACGGGCCTGTTGACAGAAGTGCTCAAGGAGATCCGCAACCAGTTGCGTGATCAGGGGCAGCTTTTGTCGAAGCTTGTCGAAGCTCGTCGAACTCACCGCCGCTCAGAGCCGCCGCATGGAGCGAGTGGATGCTCGTGTCTCTTCCATCGATGCACGGTCCGGAGAACAGACGGACGAACTGACGACGATCATCAGAGATGAAATGCTGGGCGCCCGGACCAATTTCGAGATCCAGTGGGAAGACAGGCTTCAAGACCTGGATGGGCGCATCCGCAAGCTCGAGGAAAAGATCGGCGCATAAAAGGAGGCCCGACGCCGCCTTCAACGCGCGACACGCGCGACTTGACCGAAGTCGGATAGGACGATTCAGGCAGTAGGCTCGCCGCAGGGGCAAGGTTCATCCGTGATCGACCCTCATGCCTCATGTCGCGCGCCCGGCCTTACGCCACCGGTGTCCACACCACCTGCTCGATCCGGCTCGCGCCCGTCGCCAGCATGGCCAGGCGTTCGAAGCCGAGGGCGATGCCGCTCGCCTCGGGCATGATGGCGAGGGCGGCGAGGAAATCCTCGTCGATCGGGTAGCGCTCGCCATAGATGCGCTGCTTCTCCGCCATCTCGGCTTCGAAGCGGCGGCGCTGCTCGGCCGCATCGGTCAGCTCGCCGAAGGCGTTGGCGAGCTCGACGCCGCAGACATAGAGCTCGAAGCGTTCGGCCACCCGCGGATCATGGGCGGTGCGGCGGGCCAGCGCCGCCTCGGCGCTTGGATATTCGTAGAGGATGGTGGCGCGGCCCTGGCCGAGATGGGGCTCGATGCTCTGCACGAGAATGCCGGAATAGAGGTCGGACCAGGTATCGTCCGCCGCCACGCGCAGGCCCGCCTGCCGGGCCGCCGCCGCCAGCGCGTCACGGTCGCCGGCGCCGTCCTCGTCGAGGGTCGCGAGCAGGTCGATGCCGGCAAAGCGCGCGAAGGCTTCGGCGACGGTGAGGCGTTCCGGCTCGGCATGGGGATCGGCGGTGAGGCCGCCATGCGAGAACAGGCGCCGCCCGCCGGTCTCGGCCGCGAGGGCGAGCAGCGCCGCGCAATCGGCCATCAGCGTCTCGTAGCGCTCGCCGGCGCGATACCATTCCAGCATGGTGAATTCGGGATGGTGGGTCGCCGTGCGCTCGCGGTTGCGGAAGACCCGCGCGGCGGTGAAGATCCGGCGTTCGCCCGCCGCCAGCAGCTTCTTGCAGGCGAATTCCGGCGAGGTGTGCAGGAAGCGCCGATGCGGCACCAGGTCAGGGCCGATGAGATCGGTGGCGAAGGCGTGCAGATGCGTCTCGTTGCCGGGCGAGACCTGCAGGATGGCGGTGTCGACCTCGACGAAGTCCCGGGCGGCGAAGAAGGCGCGCAGCGCCGCCATCAGGCGGTTGCGGCCGAGCAGGAAGGGACGGCGATCCTCATGGGCGGAGGGGCGCCACCAGGCGGCCGACTGGTCTGTCACGATGCGGCGTCCATCTTTGATTTCCGGCACGGACACCCCAGATAGGGGTGTCCCCCGTCATTTGCCGATTCCGGTTATCATAGGGCCGGACCCTGATTCGAGCATGATTTCGCTTTTTCGTCGCAGTTCCCCCCCCGAGCCGATCCAGATCGAGGTCAGGCTCGGCACGGCGACCTATCCCGTCACCGTCAAGCGGCTGGCCTCGGCCCGCCGCTACACGCTGCGCGTCCGCACGGCGCAGCGTGACGTCGTGCTCTCGATGCCCGAGAAGGGCAGCCTCGCCACCGCCAGGGCCTTCGCCGACAAGCATGCGGGCTGGATCGCGCTGCGCATCGGCAAGCTCTCGCAGGACGTCGCCTTTGCCGACGGCGCCATGGTGCCCCTGCGCGACGTGCCGCACCGCATCGAGCATCGGCCGGGACGCGGCACGGTGAAGCCAGAGGCGGGCTCGCCGCCGGTGCTCGCCGTGTTCGGCGATCCCGGGCATCTGCCGCGCCGGCTGACCGACTGGCTCAGGAAGCAGGCGTTGAAGGAATTGCAGGCGGCGGTCACCCGGCATACGCAGGCGCTCGGCGTCAAGCACGGGCCGGTGAGCGTGAAGGACACCGCGAGCCGCTGGGGATCGTGCTCGTCGTCGGGGGCGCTCGCCTTCTCCTGGCGGCTGATCCTCGCGCCGCCCTTCGTGCTCGATTACCTCGCCGCGCACGAGGTGTCGCATCTCCAGGAAATGAACCATTCGCCGCGCTTCTGGCGCCTGTGCCGCACGCTGTGCCCGCGCACCGACGAGGCCAAGGCCTGGCTGAAGTCGCACGGGGCCGGGCTGCACCGCTACGGGTGATGGCCCCGCGGGACGCCCGCTCCCTTTTTTACCGATCGTCGGTCAGCCACCTTCTCCCGTTGCCGGGAGAAGGTCCCGGCAGGGGGGATGAGGGTCTGAACTTCAACAGGACAGCTCAAGATCGCGCTTCAATCGTCGAAATTCAGGCCCTCATCCGGCGCTTCGCGCCACCTTCTCCCGGGGTCGGGAGAAGGAATCGCGCCGTCTTCCATAAACTTGGCGCCTGAGGACAAACGTCCGGCTCGCGCTCACCAGTCGAACGCGTCCGTCGTCTCGCGGGCGCCGACCAGCATCGCATCGGCCACCAGATGGAAGGGGGCGGCGTCGACGGCGCTTTCCCCGCGGTCGAGCAGCCCGGCGAAGCGGGCATAGATCGCCTCATATTCGGCCATTGGCTCGCTGACCACGAGCGTGCCGTCGACGGCGAGCTTCGAGCCGCCGTCGATCAGCGTGAGCACGCTGCCCGCCGCGGTGCGGATCTCGATGGTCCAGGTCTGGTCGCCGGTCTGGCGCCAGTCGAATTCGGCCGTGAGCGGCGCGCCGGGTTCGGCCGCCGTCGAGGAGAAGCGCAGCGAGGCGGCGATCGGCGTGTCGCGGTTGGCGGGATAGACGAGCTTCGCCGCGCTGACGAAGAAGGGCTCCGGCACGATCCTGGTGAGGATCGACAGCGCGTTGATGCCGGGGTCGAACACGCCGAAGCCGCCGGGTTGCCAGATCCATTCCTGGCCCGGATGCCAGCGCTTGACGTCTTCCTTCCAGGTGATGGCGAGCGCAGCGATCTTCTGGCCGGCGAGGCGGCGGCGGGCCTCGTCGACGCCGGCATTGTATTGCGAGTGCCAGGTGGCGAAGAGCACGCGCTTGCCGGCGCCGGCATGGCGCTCGAGATCGGCGAGTTCGCTCACCGTGGGCGCGGGCGGCTTTTCGAGCATGACGTGCTTGCCGGCGGCGAGGGCTTCCAGTGCCACCGCATGCCGCACGCTCGGCGGCGTGCAGATCGCCACGGCGTCGAGATCGGGCAGGGCGGCGTAGAGCTCGGCGGGCGTGGCGAAGGTCGGCACGCCCGGCTGCTGCACGCCGCGCTGGCTGACGAGGGCGGCCAGCCGGAAGGCCGGGTTCTTGGCGATGACCGGCAGATGCTGGTCGATGGCGATCTTGCCGACGCCGATGATCGCGATGGAATGCTGGCTCATGCTGTCCGCTCATTTGTCAGTCAAATGGAGCGTGCTGGGTATCAGCAAAACGGGGCGCCGGGAAGGGCGGCGGCGCCGCCGCCGTGCGGCGGATTTCGGCCTCCCGGGCCGGCTTCCTCTTGATGTCGGCGGCGAAGATGGGCAAGAAGGCGATCTTCGTCGGACCCGATCTGATCGGGTGGCTCGGCCGGGCGCCTATCCCCCGGAAACCCCCAGCGCGATTCCGCCTCACGCATCCCGTTCGCGGGTTGGGCGGCCATCGGTTTTCTGTCGCGCTCGCAGATGATTTGGTTCGAAACATGAGGATTCTGGAGACCCTCCGCCGCGAATGGCTGGCGGACATTGCAACGAATCTGCTGTCGGGCACCCTGGTCGCCCTGGCCCTGATCCCCGAAGCCATCGGCTTTTCCATCGTCGCCGGCGTCGACCCCAAGATCGGCCTCTACGCTTCCTTCTCCATCGCGGTGGTGACGGCGATCGTCGGCGGCCGCCCCGCCATGATCTCGGCCGCGACCGCCTCGACGGCGGTGCTGATGATCACGCTCGTGCGCGATCACGGCCTGCAATATCTGTTCGCCGCCACCATCCTCATGGGCGTGTTCCAGGTGCTGGCCGGCGTCTCCCGCCTCGGCCTCCTGATGAAGTTCGTCTCCCGCTCGGTGATGACCGGCTTCGTCAATGCGCTCGCGATCCTCATCTTCATGGCGCAGCTGCCGCAATTGCGCGGCGTCGGCTGGGAGACCTATGCCATGGTCGCCGCCGGCCTGGCGATCATCTATCTCTTCCCCCTCCTGACCAAGCGCGTTCCCTCGGCGCTGGTGAGCATCGTCGTGCTCACCGCCTTCACCATGATCACCGGGCTCCGGCTGCACACGGTCGGCGACATGGGCGAACTGCCGTCAAGCCTGCCCTTCTTCGCCATCCCGCAGGTGCCCTTCGACCTCGAGACGCTCCGCATCATCTTCCCCTATTCGCTGACCATGGCCGCCGTCGGCCTGCTTGAATCGCTGCTGACCGCCCAGATCGTCGACGACATGACGGACACCGCCAGCAACCGGAACCGTGAATGCGTCGGGCAGGGCGTCGCCAATTTCATCACCGGCTTCCTCGGCGCCATGGGCGGCTGCGCCATGATCGGGCAGTCGGTGATCAACGTCACCGCCGGCGGCCGCACCCGTCTTTCCACCTTCTTCGCCGGCTGCTTCCTGCTCTTCCTCATCGTCGTCCTCGGCGACTGGGTGAAGCAGATCCCGATGCCGGCCCTGGTGGCGGTGATGATCATGGTTTCGATCAGCACCTTCAACTGGTCCTCGGTCGTGCGCCTGCGCTCCCATCCCCTGTCGTCGTCGGTGGTGATGGTCGCGACCGTGATCGTGGTGGTGACGACCGGAGACCTCGCCAAGGGCGTCCTCGTCGGCGTGCTCCTCAGCGGCGTGTTCTTCGCGGCCAAGGTGGCGCGCATCCTGAGCGTGCGCTCGGAGCTTTCCGAGGACGGCACGCAGCGCACCTATTTCGTCGCGGGGCAGGTGTTCTTCGCCTCCTCCAACAGCTTGGTGGAAGCCTTCGACTATCTCGATGTGCCGAAGAAGGTGTGCATCGATCTCAGCCAGGCCCATTTCTGGGACATCACCGCCATCGGCGCCCTCGATTCGATCGTCCTGAAGCTGAGGCGCCACGGCGCGGAGGTCGACGTCGCCGGCCTCAACGAAGCGAGCGCCACCATGGTCGAACGCTTCGGCACACACCAGCGCGCCGATGCCGCGAGCGGGCCGGCGGCGCATTGAGAGGGAGAGCGGACATCCGGTCCGCTCCTTGCCCCAGATGCGGCGGGCGCCGAGACGGATGCGGGAGCGGAGGGCCGGTCACCACACCGTATAGCCGCCGTCGATGACATAGGCGGCGCCCGTCACATAGGCCGCGGCCGGGCTGGCGAGATAGACGGCGAGCGGACCGATCTCGTGCGGCTCGCCCGGCCGGCCCATCGGAATGTTCCTGACGAAGGCCTCGATCACGTCGGGGCGCTTCTCGTTCCAGGCCCGGTTGGTGTCGGTCATGAACAGGCCTGGGCAGATGGCGTTGACCGTGATGCCGTGCGGGGCCCAGTCGGCCGCGGCGCAGCGGGTGAAGTGCAGCACCGCCGCCTTGCCGGTCTCATAGCCGCGGCCGCCGATGCCGCGATTGGCGATCAGGCCGCTGATCGAGGCGATGTTGATGATCCGTCCGCCCTTGCCGGCGGCGAGCATGGCGGCGCCGACGATCCTGGTGCCGAGGAAGCAGCTCGTCAGGTTGCGGTCGAGGGTGTCCTGCCAGCTTTCGAGCGTCTCCTCGGTGATCCCGACGCTGTTCTCGCGGTTGCCGACATTGTTGACGAGGATGTCGATCGGGCCCCGCTCGGCGACGATCTCCTCGAAGGCCGCTTGGCAATCGGCCGGTGCCGCCATGTCCGCCTCCAGCGTCCAGGCCTGCCGGCCGAGGGCGCGGATCTCCTCCGCCGCCTTGTCCAGCGTCGCCGCCGTGCGGCCGGTGATGACGACGTCGGCGCCCGCCTCGGCGAGCGCCAGCGCCATCACGCGGCCGAGGCCGCGGCTCGCCCCGGTGACGAGAGCCCGCTTGCCCGCGAGCCCGAACCAGTCCTGCAGTGCCATCCCAACCTCCGCTTTGCTGTCGATCATGCTGTCCCGTCAGGCCAAGGCGGCCTCGGCCCGGTCGGCGAAGCGCTGGCGCGACGCCCAGTCGAGCAGCCGCGCCCGGAAGCGGGGCCAGTCGACATCCGTCTGCGGCGTCAGCGGCTCGGGCGCTCCCGCTATGTCGGGCCGGCTGCCGACCGCCTCGAAGAAGGCGTCGTAGGCGGCGGGAATGTCGTAGCGGCCCTGCCAGGGCACCGTCTCCCACGGCTTGGGGCGCGTGACGAAGTGGCGGACGATCGGGGCGATCGCCCCTTCGAGGTCGAGGTGGAAGAAGTCGCCCATGAAATTGAAGCGCGGCGACAGCGGCGCGAAATCGCCGGCGATCACGGCGTTGAGGCCGTCCTGTTCGAGATAGGGGCAGGCGGCGCGATGGGCGAGCACATGGCGCAGCGCCGCCGCGCCGAGGCCGCGGGCCGACCATGCCGCACGGTCGATCACGGTGACGCCGTTGTTGAAATAGGGCGTGTCCGGGCCGAGGCCGAGGCCGGCGCGATGGTGCACGAAGCGCTCGCCGAGGGCGCCGCCGCCGAACTGCTTCAGGAAGATCATGTCGAAGGCGGCCGCCAGGGCATGGCCGCCGAGATCGATCGTCGCCAGGGCGGAGAGGCCGGGGCGAATCACCTCGATGTCCGCGTCGAGCGAGATGATGCGCGTGATGCGCTCGGGCAGGATGCGGTCGAGGAAGAGGCGGCGATAGACGGCGCGGGAAAAGCCGGTCGTCGGCGCATCGGTGGCGACGGCGTCGACATCGGCGGTGATCAGCGTCGCCCGGCTGCCGGCGCGGGCGTCGAGCGCCGCATGGTCGGCCGGCGCTTCGCCGGGGCCGCACAGGATGAAGATCTCGAGGTCGCCTCCGTCCGGCTGCCGCCGGATCGAGGCGGCGGCATAGAGGGCCGGAAGGAAATAGGCGGCGTCGGTGGTGATGCAATAGGCGGCCGTCATGTTCCGTCCTGCGGTGCGGCGAAGAGCGTCAGCATGCCCCGGCCCGAGGGCGGGGGGAAGGGTGCGTGCTGTCTCACTTATGCCCGTATGCACAGGGATATGGTCGGCCGAATCTGCTTCGAAGTGGAAATGACCGATGATCGAGACGCATCGTCGAGCCGTGGAGGAAACGCTCCAGCTCCTGCAGGCCCTGGAAGAAGCGCGCAAGAACGCGCTGCGGCGGCTCAAGGAGATCCGCAAGGCGGAAAGCGAACGCTACGAGAAACTGCGGCCGCGTGAACGCAACGGCGCCGAAGGCGCGCTCATCGAGATCTACAGCAAGCATCTCAAATACGCCGCCAACCGCCTCAAGGAAGCGGGACTGAACGTCGCCGAAGCTGCCTACAGCCTGCAGGACGCGCTTGAGGAGGAAGAGCGGTAAAGGGGGATCGGCCGGCCTCAGGGGTGCCCGTCGCTTTTCGCCGCGGCCTGCCGGCCGCCGCCGAGCCATGACGTCGCCGCCGCGACGAGGAAGAGCAGGGTCGAGAAGCCGAAGGCGATGGAGATGCCGCTCATGAAGGGGATCGAGAGCAGTTCGGGGAAGAAGTGCTTGCCGGTGATGATGGCGGCATTCGCCGGCGGCAGGGCGGCGAGGGCAGCGGGCGGAATCAATTCGCCCATCGGATTGTAGCCCAGGAAGGCCGCGAACAGGCTGGCGACCGGCGGCGCGGAAGCCACCTGGCGGGCGATGTCGAGCGGCATGCCCTGCGCCACCAGCCGCGTCTCCATCACGCCCGGCAGCGTCCAGGCGAGGCCGAAGATCATCAGGGTGAAGAAGATGCCGATGGAGAGGACCTGCCCGGCATTGAGCGTGGTCGCCCGCACGCCGGAGGCCTGTCCGCGCTCGCGCGCCGGCACGGCATTCATGATTTGCGTGGTGTTGGGCGTGACGAACAGGCCCGACCCGATGCCGTTGAGGAAGATCAGGGCGGCGAACAGGCCGTAGGGAAAGTCCGCCGGCAGCAGAGCGAGCGCCACGAAGGAGGCGGCGCCGAGCACCATGCCACCCGCCGCGAAGCCGCGCGGGCCGTAGCGGTCCGAAAGCGGGCCAGAGAGGAAGCCGGCGATCAGGAAGCCCGCCGTCAGCGGCAGCATGAAGATGCCGGCCCACAGCGGCGTTTCCTCGAAGGAGTAGCCGTGCAGGGGCAGCCACACGCCCTGCAGCCAGATGATCAGCATGAACTGCAGGCCGCCCCGCGCGATCGACGACAGCAGGCTGGCGACGGTGCCCATGGCGAAGGCGCGGATGCGGAACAGCGCGAGGTCGAACATCGGGCGCGCCACCCGGCGCTCGACCGCCACGAAGGCGGTGAGGATGACCAGGCCGGTCGCCAGCTCGGCGAGGACCTTCGGGCTGCCCCAGGCGGTGACGGCATGGCCGTAGGGCTGGATGCCGTCGGTGATCGCCGTCAGCACCAGGACGAGGCCGACGGCGAAGCTGACATTGCCGAACCAGTCGATATGGCCGGGCTGCGGCAATTGCCGGTCGCGCAGGCTGACATAGCTCCAGATCGTGCCGACGATCCCGAGCGGCACGCTGATCCAGAACACCAGCCGCCAGGAGATGTCGGCGAGCAGGCCGCCGAGCAGCAGGCCGATGAACTGGCCGCCGATCGCGGCCATGGTGTTGATGCCGAGCGCCAGGCCGCGTTCCTGCGGCGGGAAGGCGTCGGTGAGCAGGGCGGTCGAAGTCGCCGTCATCAGCGCCCCGCCGACGCCCTGCACGATGCGCATGACCACGAGATAGAGCGCCGCCCCCGGGCCGGTCGGCATCAGGCTCAGCGCGATCGAGGAGAGGGTGAAGACGAGAAAACCGAGATTGTAGATGCGCGCCCGGCCGAACATGTCGCCGAGGCGTCCGAAGGTGACCACCAGCACCGAGGTCACCACCATGTAGCCCATGATCGTCCACAGCAGGATGTCGGTGTTGGCCGGGTCGAGCGGCTGCAGGCCGATGCCGCGGAACACCGCCGGCAGGCTGATCAGGATGATCGATGCGTTGATGAAGGCGGCGAGCATGCCAAGCGTCGTGTTGCTCAGCACCATCCATTTGTGACGGTCGGCGCCGGCCGCGACGGCGGTCTGCTCGGGCGTGACGTGATCCATGGCGATGTCCGGAAGGAGAGGAGCCGGCAGGCGGGTTTCAGGCCGTTGAAAACGTCTCCTGAGGGATGGTCAAGCCCAAAATGGCGCGTCGCGTCGATCGGTGGCCGGTATCAGCCCCTTGAAAAGATTGCATGTTTTCGATCGCGCAACCGCGCGTGGCACCCTCGCCGTTCTGTCAGGCGTCGGGCGGGGCCGGCGCCGCGGCCTCGACGAGCCAGGCGCCGACGGCCTGGCATGTCGCAGCCGAGCGGGGGCGCGGGGACGTCACGAGATGGAAGCCGTCCGGCGGCACCATGGGAGCGTCGAGGAAGGGCACCAGCCTTCCCTCCCGGACGAGGTCGCCCGTGATCGACCGCCAGCCGAGCATGATGCCGAGGCCGCCGAGGGCGGCCTGCGTCGCCTGCACGTAATTGGTGAAATGGAGGCCGGCCCGCCGGTTGGGGGGGAGCCCGGCGCCGCGCAGATAGCGGCTCCAGCGCACCCAGCTTTCATCGTCGACATCGACATGGAGGAGCGTGGCGTCGGCGATGCCGCTGCCGGCGTTCCGCAGCCGGGCGGCGAGTTCCGGGCTGCAGACCGGATCGATCCGTTCGGCGAACAGGAGCTGGACACGCCCGTCGGTCCAGCTGCCGTCGCCGTAGCGGACGGCGATATCGACGCCGGCGGTGAGCTGCGGAGCGCCGTGCTGGGTCGTCATCACATTGACCGCCATGTCCGGATGGCGGTCGTAGAAGCCGGCCAGACGCGGCATCAGCCAATAGGTCGCAAATCCCACCGAACAGGCGATCGTCGCGGCATCGGCCGTGCGCGTGCCGAGCCGCCCGATCTCCTCCACCGCCTCGGCGATGCGCCCGAGGCCCTCGACCGTCGCCCGGTGCAGCAGCAGGCCGGCCTCGGTGAGTACCGCCGGCCGGACGCTGCGGTCGAGCAGCCGGGCGCCCAGATGATCCTCGAGCTGGCGCAGGGACTGGCTGACGGCAGGCTGGGAGACGTTGAGCGCGGCCGAGGCCTGGCGGATGCCGCCGCGCCGCACGACGGTATCGAACACGGTGAGGAGGCGCAGCGGCGGAAGCGTCACATCATAAGCTCTGGCTTAAGCTACATTCATTTTTATAAGGCTTCCGATCCAGCCCGGACAAGGTTTAATTCAGGATGAAGCGGGCTTCCGGTCTCATGATGCGGCTGCGTCGCCTTTCCCTTCATGGGCGAGGCAAGGCCCGGCATAAGCCGGCAATTAAGGATGGCGAGGACATGGACGGCTCTTTTTCGAATGCGGTCGAACTGGGCGAGAACGGTCTGACGACCCCCCTCGGCAATGGCGCATCGGCCTATTTCAACTATTACTGGCTGCGGGACAATTGTCCGACCTCGTTCGACCCGCAGACCCGCGAGCGGACCTACGACATCTTCTCGCTGTCGCAGCGGCCGGTGCCGGAACGCGCCCATCTCGTCGACGGCGCGTTGGAAATCCTGTGGCGGGGTGACGGCCATGTCACGCGGCACGCTCTCGAATGGCTCGCCTCCTATGCGCAGGGGACGCCGCGGTCCGATCCGGCCGACCTGCCGCGGCGCCTGTGGTATGGCGGCCACTATCCCGACATCGCCCGGTTTTCGCAGCCGGCGCTGATGGCCGACAAAGCGCAGGTCGCCCGATGGCTGGAGGCCATGCTCGTCGAGGGCGTCGCGATTCTGACCGACATGCCCGACAGCGACGAAGGGCTGACGCAGACCGCCAGGCTCATCGGCCATGTCCGGCCGACCTTCTTCGGCGAATATTTCGACGTCAGGACCCATATCAAGCCGACCAACCTCGCTTATACCGCCAAGGCGCTCGAACTCCATACCGATACGCCGGCCGAGGATTTCGCGCCCGGCGTGCAGTTCCTGCATTGCCGCGCCAACAGCGTGGCCGGCGGCTCCAGCCTCTTCCTCGACGGCGCGGCGGCGGCGGCGGACCTGCGCCGCGAGCATCCGGACGATTTCGCCCTCCTGTCGGAGACCTCCATTCCCTATTACTGCGAGCACGACGATTACGACATGCGCTCGCGCCAGCGCGTCATCGAGCTCGACGACCATGGCGAAGTGTCGGGGGTGACGATCAGCCAGCACATGGCGGATGTCTTCGACCTCCCGCAGACCTTCCTCGACAGATATTATCCCGCCTTCTGCCGCTTCGGCCGCCTGCTGCAGGCCGACAAATATCTCATGCGCTTCCGGCTCGGCGCCGGCGAGTGCATCGTGTTCGACAATCACCGCATCGTGCATGGCCGCGAGGCCTACACCGCCGAGAGCGGCGACCGGCACCTTCGCGGCTGCTACACCGATCGCGGCGAGATGCGCAGCACCTATCGCGCCCTCGTGACGCAGGGACGCTTCAAATGAACATCGCCACCCCGATTTCCGCGTCGGCGATCCATGCCGACGAATGGGCCCTGCGCGTCGATCTCGCCGCGGCGTTCCGCCTCGCGGCCGGCTTCGACTGGCACGAATCCGTCGGCAACCACTTCAGTGTGGCGCTGTCGGCGGATGGCGGGCGTTTCCTGATGAATCCGCGCTGGAAGCATTTTTCGACCATCCGGGCGAGCGACCTGCTGCTCCTCGATGCCGGCGATGCCGAAACGATGAGGCGTCCGAACGCGCCCGATGCCTCCGCCTGGTGCATCCACGGCACCATCCATGCGCGGATGCCGGCGGCGCGCGTGCTTCTGCACTGCCATCCGCCCTACGCGACCGCCCTGGCGTCGCTGAAGGATCCGGCGATGAAGCCGGTCGACCAGAATACCGCGCGCTTCTTCGGCCTCGTCGGCGTGGATCTCGGCTTTTCCGGCCTTGCGGACGAGGCCGAGGAGGGCATCAGGCTGGCCGAGGCGTTCGGCACCCACCAGGTCCTGCTGATGGGCAATCACGGCGTGACCGTCACCGCCGCGACGGTGGCCGAAGCGTTCGAGCATCTCTATTTCTTCGAGCGTGCCAGCAAGACGCTGATGCTGGCCTATGCCAGCGGGCAGGAGCTCAACGTCATGTCGGATGCGGTCGCCGCGAAGACCGCCGAAGGATGGCGGGCCTATAACGACATGGCCTTCGCCCATTTCGAGCAGCTCAAGGCCATGCTGGACCGGCAGGATCCGTCCTACCGGGACTGACCGCCCGGTGCACCCTCCCCGGATTCCCCGGCCGGCCACGGATCCTCGCCGCATGAAACTCTTCTATATTCCCGACACCTGCGCCCTCGCGGTCCACATCGCCGCGCTGGAGGCGGGGCTCGATGTCGAGCTCGTCAGGGTCGAGCGCCGTGGCAGGGGCCATGTCTTCGAGGGCGGCGACTATGCTGCCGTCAACCCCAAAGGCAAGGTTCCCGCCATCGAGATCGACGGCGAGATTCTGACCGAGACCCAGGCCATCCTCCATTGCATCGCGTCCCTGGCTCCCGAGCGGCTGCCCTTCCCGGCCGGGGGCCTGCCGCGCTGGCGCATGGTGGAGACGCTCAGCTTCATCACGGCGGAACTGCATCGCGGCCTTTCGCCCCTCTTCCACGCCGAGATCGCCCCGGATCACAAATCCGTGCTCCTCGGCGTGCTTCGCCGCAATCTCGGCCTGCTGCAGGATATGATCGGCGAAAAGCCGTTCCTGATGGGTGAAGCGTTCACGGTGGCGGATGCCTATGCCTATGTCGTCACCGGCTGGGCCGGGTCTTTCGATATCGATTTCCGGGCCTGGCCCGTGCTCGACGCCTATCGTGACCGTATCGCCGCCCGTCCGAGCGTCCAGCGCGCCTTGCGCGAGGAAGGCATGGCCGCGGCGTAGGAGACGTCGAGGCTGAACGGCAGGCTGCGGACCAGCCAGTAGGTGCCTTGCCCGGCAAAGCTGGTGCTATGGGCTCGCCGCCTTCCGATTGTCGACCGAAACTCGTCGACGGTCAGGTCACCAGGCGCCGTGCTGGAAGACGATGCGATATCCGTCGGGATCTTCGAAGGTGACGCCGTCGCGATCCCAGTAGGGGTTGAAAGCCGCGACGGGCGCGAAGCCGGCGGCACGCATCCGGTCGGCGGCGGCCTGCCACACAGGGCGTCGAGGCAGGTAGAAGACCAGCAGGTTGTCCTGCGTCGGCGCCCTGCCGGCCGCATGGCCGCGCGCCCTGGTGAACTCGAAATGATAGGGCGCGCCCTCGCGACCCAACATCACGCCGTCGAACCCTTGATGGTCCTCGAAGCGATAGAGCACGCTCAGGCCCAGCCCGTCCCGATAGAAAGGCAGCAGGCGGTCCAGATCGTCGCTCGGCCGGGCCACGCGCAGCGTGGGGATATGATCTTCCAGGGTCATCTTGTAATCCTCTCATCGGCATCGCGGCGCGCCGGTGCCGCCTCGTTCAGCCGGCACCGGAAGGGCCTCCGATCACGGAGATAGATCGCCGCGGCGCAACGATCTATGACTCCCGCTCGAACCCGGCTATCCTTCAATCCCTGTCCGCAAGGGTGAGGGGAAGCCGCAAATGTCGCGCGTGCGGCCTTGGACAGGCGCCTTTGGCAGGATTGGCCCGATGAACACCACCCAACCCCTCCGGATCGATATTTTTTCCGATGTCGTCTGCCCCTGGTGCTATGTCGGCAGGAAGCGCCTGGACGATGCTCTGGCGGCCGTGGCCGATATCCCCGTCGAGCTGCATTGGCGCCCCTTCTTCCTCCAGCCCGACCTGCCGCGCGAGGGGATGGACCGGCAGGACTTCATCGAGGCGCGCTTCGGTTCGCTCGAGGCCTACAAGGCGCGGTCGCAGCAGCTCGTCGCGATCGCCGAGGCCGAGGGCCTTCCCTATCGCCCGGACCTCATCCGCCGCCAGCCCAACACGCTCGACAGCCATCGGCTGATTCACTGGGCCGGGACCGACCCTGCCGGCGACAGGTCGAGCCCGATGAAACGGCGCCTGATGGAGCTTTTCTTCGCGGAGGGCGGCGACCTCGGCGACACCGATGTGCTGGTGCAGGCGGCGGCCGATTGTGGCATGGATCCCGGCAGCGTCCGTGGCCGCCTCGCGACGGATGAGGACGCGGACGCCGTCTCGGCAGCGGCGGGGGCGGCTTCGGCGCAAGGCATCGACGGGGTTCCCACCTTTGTCTTCGCCGCCAAATATGCCCTGTCGGGCGCCCAGCCTGCCGATCTGCTCGCCCGCGCCATCCGGCAGGTCTCGGCGGAGCTGAACGAGCCGGCTGCCGGATAGAACAGGCCCCGGCGGCGGCGCCGTTGTGACGGGGGTTTGAAACGATCGGGCATGGCCCGAAATTCGCGGCGGGGCCCGCCGCCTGATCGAGGAGAGCGACAGCATGGACGATCGCAAGGCCATCATGATCACCGGCGCGGCGGGCAATCTCGGCAGCGCCGTCGCGCTGGAGCTTGCGCGCGGCAACGCCAGGCTGGTGTGCCTGGACCGCTCGGCCGACAAGCTCGAACGCCTGGCTGCCGGCTTTCCCGCGACGGTCGAGGTTCTCCCGATCGCCGGTACGGACCTGACCGATGCGGATGCCTGCGCGGCGGTCGTCGCGCAGGCGACAGCGCGTTTCGGCGGCGTCTGCGGGCTCGTCAACACCGTGGGAGGCTTCCAGTTCGGCCCCTTCGCCAAGGCGCTCGGGCAATGGGACGCCATGATGACGATGAATGCCCGCACCGCCCTCGCCATCAGCGCGGCGGTGCTGCCGGGCATGAAGGCGGCCCGCTACGGCCGCATCGTCCATATCGCCGCCGGTGCAGGCCTGAAGGCGCCGGCGGGGCTGGCCGCCTATGCCGCGTCGAAGGCCGCCGTCATCCGGCTGACGGAAAGCATTGCCGAAGAATGCCGCGCCGACGGCATCACCGCCAACTGCATCCTGCCCAGCATCATCGACACGCCCCAGAACCGGGCCGCCATGCCCGACGCCAACACCGACGACTGGGTATCGCCTCGATCGATCGCCCGCCTGATCGCCTTCCTCGTCTCGCCGGAGGCCGCCGTCGTCACCGGCGCCGCCATCCCGGCGACGGGCAGGGACCGCCAGGAGGCGGTGTAGCCTCGCCGGGTTCGCCGCTCCGGCTGGAGCGAAGCGCAAAGCGCATCGGCGACCGCCGACGAAAGCCGGCTGCCGCGGCGGCGTGCCCTGTCACACGTCCAGATTCGCGACGCTCAGGGCATTGTCCTGGATGAATTCGCGGCGCGGCTCGACGACGTCGCCCATCAGCTTGGTGAAGATGTCCTCGGCCTCGACGATTTCCTTGACCTGCACCTTCAGCATCGAACGGGCGTTGCGGTCGAGCGTCGTCTCCCACAGCTGTTCCGGATTCATCTCGCCGAGACCCTTGTAGCGCTGCAGCGAGAGGCCCTTGCGCGCCGCTGTCATCATGGTCTCGAACAGGGCGACGGGGCCGTGCACCACGGTCTCGTCGTTGCGGCGCGTCAGCGTCGCCGGCCTGCCATAGGTCTCGCGCAGGGATGCCGACCGCTCGTCGAGCATGCGGGCGTCGACGGTGGCGAGAAGCTGCGCGTCGAGGGCATGCGATTCCTTCACCCCGCGCACGGTGCGCTCGAACAGATAGCCACCCTTGTCGACGATGCCCGTCCAGCCGCGCTCGAATTCCTCGGCGACGGCATCGAGCCGATGCGCCACCTCGACGGCGGCGGCCGCAGCGCGTTCGGGATCGGCGACGACGCCGATATTGAGCGCGCCGGCGATGGCGGCCTGCTCCACCACGCCGCGATCGTAGCGGCTGTGCAGGGCGGCGAGCAGGGTGCGAACGTTGCGGGCATCGGTGATGACGGCGCGCAAATCCTGCGCGGCGCGTTCCTCGCCGCTGGCGAGCCGCAGCACCGACCCGTCGACCCCGGTATCGATGAGATAATCCTCCAGGGCGCGCTCATCCTTGAGGTATTGCTCGGACTTGCCGCGCGAAACCTTGTAGAGCGGCGGCTGGGCGATGTAGACATGGCCGCGATCGATGATCTCGCGCATCTGCCGGAAGAAGAAGGTCAGCAGCAGGGTGCGGATATGGCTGCCGTCGACGTCGGCGTCCGTCATGATGATGATCTTGTGATAGCGCAGCTTGTCGGCGTTGAACTCCTCCGAGCCGATGCCGGTGCCGAGGGCGGTGATCAGCGTGCCGATCATTTCGGATGACAGCATCTTGTCGAAACGCGCGCGCTCGACATTGAGGATCTTGCCGCGAAGGGGCAGCACCGCCTGATATTCGCGGGCGCGGCCCTGCTTGGCCGAGCCGCCGGCCGAGTCGCCCTCGACGATGAAGAGCTCGGCCTTGGCCGGGTCGCGCTCCTGGCAATCGGCGAGCTTGCCGGGCAGGGAGGCGACGTCGAGCACGCCCTTGCGGCGGGTGAGTTCGCGGGCGCGGCGCGCGGCCTCGCGTGCGGCGGCGGCCTCGACCACCTTGCCGACGATGACCTTCGCCTCGGCCGGATGCTCCTCGAACCAGACGCCGAGCGCCTCGTTGAGCGCGCCTTCCACCACAGGCCGGACTTCGGAGGAGACGAGCTTGTCCTTGGTCTGCGACGAGAATTTCGGGTCGGGCACCTTGACCGAGAGCACGCAGGTCAGCCCCTCCCGGCAATCGTCGCCGGTCATCTCGACCTTTTCCTTCTTGGCCATGCCCGAACTCTGGGCATAGCCGGTGATCTGGCGGGTCAGGGCGGCGCGCAGGCCGGCAAGATGGGTGCCGCCGTCGCGCTGGGGAATGTTGTTGGTGAAGCACTGCACCGATTCATGGTAGCTGTCGTTCCACCACAGGGACGCTTCGACGCCGATGCCGTCGCGCTCCGTCTTCACATAGATCGGGGCGGGAAGCAGCGCGGTCTTCGAGCGGTCGAGATAGCGCACGAAGGCGGCCAGGCCGCCCTCATACATCATCTCCTCGCTCTTTTCTCCGCCGTGGCGCCGGTCGGTGAGCACGATGCGCACGCCGGAATTGAGGAAGGCGAGTTCGCGCAGCCGATGCTCCAGCGTGGCGTAGTCGAACTCGACCTTGGTGAAGGTATCGGTCGAGGGCGTGAAAGTGACCTCGGTGCCGCGCTTGCCGTCGGACGGACCGACGAGGGCGAGCGGCGCATCGGCATTGCCGTGGGTGAAGCTCATCTGGTGGTGCTTGCCGTCACGCCAGATGCGCAGCACGAGCTTGGCGGAGAGGGCGTTCACCACGGACACGCCGACGCCGTGCAGGCCGCCGGAGACCTTGTAGGAATTCTGGTCGAACTTTCCGCCGGCGTGGAGCTGCGTCATGATCACTTCGGCGGCGGAGACGCCTTCCTCGTGATGGATGTCGGTGGGGATGCCGCGCCCGTTGTCGGTGACGGTGACGGAGCCGTCCGCGTTGAGCGTCACCGTCACCAGGTCGGCATAGCCGCCCAGCGCCTCGTCGATGGCGTTGTCCACGACCTCGTAGACCATGTGATGCAGGCCCGAACCGTCGTCGGTGTCACCGATATACATGCCCGGACGCTTGCGCACCGCATCCAGGCCCTTGAGGACCTTGATGGAATCGGCGCTGTAAGCGTTGTCGGACGTTTCGATGCGGACGGGTTCAGCCATGGAGCAACTCATTTCCTGATTCGACTTCCAATATAGGGATTCCCAAGCCGGATTTCATGCCAAATCGGCATATTTTTGTTATTTTTCAGATATTTATCCGTGATTCGGGGCACCGCGCCGCGTTTGTGATCCGCTCACCGGGCCACGACGGCGACGGCTGCGCCGGCCATGGCGGTGCTGCAGCCGCGGTTGAGCACCCGCATGGCGCGCGGGCTGGTGAAAAGGGTCCGGGCGCGGGCGGCGAGCACGACATAGAGGCCGAGCACCGCGGCGACGACGATCTCGGTCGCGGTGACCAGTTCGGCATAGCTCGAGAGCGAGATGCGGCCGAGATCGAGCAGGTTGGGCAGGAGCGCCGTGTAGAACATCATCACCTTCGGGTTGCCCAGCGACATCGACAGGCCGCCGAAGAAGGATCGCCACGGCCTTTGGCCCTGTCCCTTCGCCTCGACGCCGAGCGCGGCCGGCGGGGTGGTCCACAATTTCCAGGCGAGATAGACGAGGTAGGCCGCGCCTGCGTAACGGATCGCCAGGAACACGGCGTGGAAGCTCTGCGCCAGCACGGCGAGGCCGCCGACCGCGAGGCTGAGCCAGACGGCGTCGCCCAGCGTCATGCCGGCGGCAAAGGCGAGGCTGCGCCGTGCGCCTTTGCCGAGGACCTGCACCACCAGGGCCGCCACGCCCGGACCGGGCAGGGCGACGGCCACCAACAGCGTAGCGGCATAGACCGACAGGGCGGCGGAATCGAGCATGGAGCGGCTCCGGCAACGGGGCGCCATCATAGCGGTTCGCGGGCGGGATGGGAACAGTGCGGGACCGCCGGGCCGCCCTGCCCGTCGCCGGCTCCGTCCCCGCTCTATTGGATCGAGGACAGAGCGATCCGCCGCTCGGCCTCCTGCACCGCCTGCGGCGTGCCGACATGGAGCCAGACGCCGTCGAGGCGCCGCCCGAACAGCCGCCCGGCCGCCTCGGCGGCATCGAACAGGCGGTTCAGCGAGAAGACGGCGGGCATGTCGTCGAAGAGGTCGGGCTTGATCAGCAGGACCCCGGCATAGGCGAAGGGCACCACTTCGCCTTCGCGGCGGCGGCGCAGCCGGCCGCCCGGATCGAGGTGGTAGTCCCCGGCGCCCTCGAAGCCGACGCTGGTCGCCGTCGCCGCCAGCAGCATCAGGATGTCCATCCGAGCCGGATCCCAGTTCGCCGTCATCGCCGCGAGATTGGAGCGCGGGCCTTCGATCCAGAAGCTGTCGCAATTGCACACGATGAAGGGCTCGCGCCCCAGCATCGGCAGGGCTCGGCGGACGCCGCCGCCGGAATCGAGCAGGCCGTCGCGTTCGTCCGAGATCAGGATGCGCGGCGTGCGGCGAGCCGCCAGATGGGCCTCCATCTGGCCGGCGAAATGATGGACGTTGACCACCGCCGTCTCGACGCCCGCCGGCGGGAGACGGTCGAGGACATGGTCGAGCAGCGCCTTGCCGCCGACTTCGACGAGAGGCTTGGGGCGGGTCTCGGTGAGCGGCCGCATGCGCCTGCCGATACCGGCCGCCAGCAGCATGGCCGTGGCGAACGGGCGGGAGGCGCCTTCGCCCCCCGCAGGGGAGGCCGGCCGCGTCACCGCCGCCCCTCGACCGAGAAGACGAAGGTCTCGAACCATGTGCGCAAGTCGGCCAGCGAGGGATGGGCGAGCATCCGGTCGAGATAGGCGCGTATGCGCGGCAGATGCTGCAGATAGGCCGGCTTGCCGTCGCGCCGGTCGAGGCGGGCGAACAGGCCGAGGATCTTGGTGTTGCGCTGGGCGCCCATCGCCGCATAGGTCTGCGCGAAAGCAGCCGGGTCGAAGGAGGGGTCGACGCTCCTGCGCGCCTTGACGTAGCGCGTCAGCAATTGGAGCTCCAGCGTCTGCGGTACGGTGACCCGCGCGTCGAGGCAGAGCGCGGCGACGTCATAGGCGGGCGGCCCGATCATCGCGTCCTGGAAATCGAGCAGGCCGACCCGGCGGATGCCCTCGCGCTGGTCGAGCCAGAGCAGGTTCGGGGAATGCACGTCGCGCAGCAGCCAGGTCTTCGGCTCCCTGAGCGCTGGCGCCAGCGCGGCGCGCCACAGCGCGATGAAATGGTCGCGGTTGCGCTGCGACAATTGGGGCGCGCCGATCATCGGCAGGTACCAGTCGAGCAGCAACTCGACCTCGATGTCGAGCGCGCCATGGTCGAAGGGCGGGATCTTGTGCGAAATCCCCGGGGCGACGGGCAGCGTATCCGGCAGATCCATCGCGTGCAGCTGCGCCAGGAGGTCGATCGCCACGCCGTAGCGCTCCGGCACCGGCGCACCCTCTTCGGCGATGAAGATCGATCCGAGATCCTCGATCAGCAGCAGGCCGTGCAGGAGGTTCTCGCGGATGATCTGCGGCACCGAGAAGCCGCGTTCGCCGAGGCCGCGGGCCATGGCGACGAAGGGCTTCACATCCTGCGAGATATGCGCGATCTGGCTGTAGGTCTTGCCGTAGCGGACCGGCGTGCGGTCCGTCCGCGTGGGCGAGTTCATCAGGATGGCGCTGTTCTTGCCGCGGACGAGGCGGGTGTAGCTGCGCGTGGAGGCGTCGCCCTGGATGTGGATGCGGGTGGCGTCCTGCCAGCCGGCGGTGCGGAGGAAATCGCCGATCTGGGCGATGCGGCGCAGCCGCTTGGCCCATTTGCCCATGCCGGTCAGCGTCGCGCGGCGGGCGGTGTCGCTCTTGCCGGCATGGACGAAGCGGATGTCGAGGCGGTCGGGCGGCAGCGCCTCGCCGGCCCGTTCGGGCCATTCCACCAGGACGAGGGCGCCGTCCGGCGCCTCGTCCCAGCCCAGCTCCTCCAGCTCGCTCGGATGGCCGATGCGGTAGAGATCGGCATGGACGATGGGAAAGGCCGGGGTGTCGTAGAGCTGGATCAGCGTGAAGGTGGGGCTGGAGACCTCCAGTTCCGGATCGCCGGCGATCTGCCTCACGAGCGCGCGCGCGAAAGCCGTCTTGCCGGCGCCCAGATCGCCCGAGAGCGTGACGATGTCGCTGGGGTGCAGGGCGGGCGCGAGGTCGCGCGCCAGGATTTCGGTGGCGCTTTCGGTGGGGAGGTCGACTGTCCATTGATGGGTCAGAACGTCGGTCAACGGCGATGGCCCCTTGTGAAGAAGGTCATGCCATGGAGACACCGGATCAAAGGACAAGTAAAGCTCATTGCAGCGCGGTTCCGGATTTGCGCCGCGCCGCTGCGCCGTCGCTCGGATCGGCCATGCGCTGGAGGTCGGGGTTGCGTTCGGCCGGCTTGCGGCGGGCGGCGGAGTCGATCGGCAGGCGGCAGGTCACGATGGTGCCGCGGCCTTCCTCCGAGACGAGTTCGACCGTGCCGCCATGCAGCTCGACGAAGGAGCGCACGATCGACAGGCCGAGGCCGACGCCGCGATGGCCGCTGCCGCCATGGGATTCGAAGCGGTCGAACACGCGATCGATGACCGCCTGCGAAATGCCGCGACCGCGGTCTTCGACGCGGAACACGATCTCCTGGCCCTTGCGCAGGGCCGACAGGGTGACGGTGCCGCCCGGCTGCGAGAAGCCGATGGCGTTGGAGAGCAGGTTGAACAGGACCTGCCGCACGCGCTGGCCGTCGGCCTCGAATTCGCCGATGGCATGGCTCGCCTTCATCTCGAGCCGCACGCCGCTCTCGGCGAGCCGCGGCTGCACCGCCTCCGCCACGCCCTGCATCGCCTCGCGGATGTCGACCATGCCGAGGTCGAGCGTCATCGCGCCGGCGTCGATGGTGGCGAGGTCGAGGATGTTGTTGATGATGGCGTAGAGCGCGTCGGACGAGGTCTTGATATAGCCGGCATATTGGTGCTGCTTGTCGTTGAGCGGCCCGGCCGAGCCGTCGGCGAGCAGCTGCACGAAGCCGATGATGTTGGTGAGCGGCGAGCGCAGCTCGTAGGATACGTGGTGGACGAAATCGTTCTTGAGCCGCGCCGCCTCTTCGAGCGCCTCGTTCTTCTCCACCAGGGCGTTCTCGAAATTCACCGAATCCGTCACGTCGGTGAAGGTGGCGAGCGTGCCGCCGTCCGGCAGCGGCACGGTGGCGACGTCGATCACGCTGCCGTCCACGCGGATCATCCGCTTGCTGGTGGAATGGCGGGCGTCGCCGAAGGAGGTGATCACCGATTTCAGCGCCTGCCACACCGCCTCGTCCCGGAACAGGATCGAGCATCGCGCCACCACGTCGTCGATATGGGGACGCTGCTCCATCATCTCGGAGGGCAGGCGCCAGATGGCGGCGAAGGCTGGATTGGACAGGCGCAGCCGGCCGTCCGATCCGAAGGCGGCGACGCCTTCCTTGAGGTTTTCCAGCGTTTCGCCCTGCACGCGCGACAGGGCCTTGTAGCGGGCTTCGAGGTCGATGCGCTCGGTGACGTCCTCGAACAGATAGGTCACGCCGCCGGCCGGGTTGGGCGTGGTGACCACGCGGGACGTGCGGCCGTCCGGCAGGTGCCACCAATGCTCGGCCGGCTCGAGGGCGCGATAGGCCTCGTGAAGCTTCGACTTCCAGGCGCGGAAATCGGCCTGCTCGGGCAGGCGGCGCTGGGCGCGCAGGCGGTCGAGGATCTCGCTGTCGCTCGGCTTTTCGTCGAGGAAGGCCGGATCGAGCTGCCAGAGGGTGCTGAAGGCGGCATTATAGAAGGTGAGGTGCTGGTCGGCATCGAAGATCGCCACCGCGGTGGCGAGCTGGTCGAGCGTGCGGACATGGGCCTCGATCTGGCGCCCGATATCGGCGCGCATCGTCTCGACTTCCGAGACGTCGATCGCCATGCCGGCGGACCCGCGTGAGGAGGGGATGTCGATGACGTCCAGCGTGCGGCGCGCGCTGCCCACCACCGCCGGCACGCGCTTCAGGAAGGGCCGGCCCTCCCGCCGTGCCTTGCCGGCCTCCTCGCGGGCGGGCCGGTCGAGGAGCTCGATGTCGCGCGCCAGCACATCCGCCTCGTCCGCGGCGTCGACGGCCTTGGCATAGGCGCGGTTGACCCAGGTCAGCTTGTCGTTGGCGTTGCGCAGCCACAGGGGGACCGGCGCCTCGTCGAGCAGCGCCCGGATGGCTTCGATCTCCTCGGTCGCCCGGCGGTGGCGGTCCGCCAGGCGGGCGAGCTCCAGCCGGTCGCCGGTCACCTCGCGCAGGCGCAGCACGGCCCGGCCGCCGATGGCCCGGCCTTCCGCCTCGATGAAGCCTCCGTGGCGGGAGCGGGCAACCAGGCGAAAGCCTTCCCCGCGCTCGCGCAGGGCGCGGATGTGCTCGTCGAGGCTGCGCGTGTCGTGATAATCGAGCCAGCCCGTGCCGATCAGGCCTCGCCCGCTCGGCGAGATGGCGACGCCGGTCAATTCGCCCGATATCAGCGGCAGGTCGTCCGCGCCCGACCACACCGCGATCAGCTGCGGCTCCGCCATCAGCAGTTCCTCGGCCCGCTCGGCCCGCGCCAGCAGGGCGAGCATCTCGGTTCTCGCCGTGCGCTCGCGGCCGATCCACAGCGTCCGGGCACGGAGGTGGAAGATCGCAAGGCCGGCGGCGAGCATGAGGAGGCCCGCCACGAAGGACAGCATGAAGAGCATGCGGCGATCGGCGCCGCTGAAATCGCCGAACAAGGCGGGGGCCAGGACGCCCTGCTCGCCCTCGGCGATGGCGAGCGAGGCGAAGGTGAGCAACGCCACAAGCCCGAACCCGGCGGTGAGGCCTGTCCGGACGCATAGCACCCGGCTCCGTCCGGGTGGCTGCGTCATTTTCCTGTCTTGCGGCATATTCTCACGACGAACCCGAATTCCCCTCGACACCGGCAGGACGCCGGTGCTTGAACGTTCCGCTTGCACTGAAACGCAACGCGACGAGCCTCTGGGCCGGAGCGGCATCCCGCTCCTTCGCCGCAGCCTCGTCTCCACACGGGGTCACGAGCCGCGCAGCCTTGATCGCCGGCCTCGCCTCCCCCGAATCACCGCACTCTACTCTTCCGATAAGTTGCGTCGGAAGCCTCCTTCGGAGACGAACGCCACGAAATTTTCGGCAGCGGGGACACGCACGCGGAAAAATCACGGTCCCGAAGCTGGACTCATCATGGCATTACCTATACTTACCAAAGAGTTAACTGGACCATGGCTGACGTCGTCCGCGCCGCTTCGATCGGCAGGACGACAGGGATCGGCCGGCCGGCGTGGTCGGGTTGATGATCGTGAATGAAAGTAGAAGCGACGGCTTGCCGTTTCGGCAAACTGTCATACTATCGTCTTGCGCTTATCTGTGACGCAGGTGGGCCGGACCCCGGTGACGACAAGTGCCGTGCGGTTCGGTGACATGATAATAATCCGCGTATCAACGCGACATTGCGTCAGAAATAAGGGCCAGGGGGCCTCTATAGCCGGGAATGACGACATGCGTCTTTCGTCCCGTATGACCCGTTTGGGTACGGCGTTGACAGCGTTTCTCGCCGCCATCACCTGTCTCGACGGTGTGGCGTGGGCAATTACGGGAGGGGTCGCTTGTTCTGACCCGAACGGGCTTCGTCGCCATGTCGTGCGCATCGTAAGCTCGGACGGCACCGTCTGTTCGGGGACGATCGTCGGTTCGAGGAAGATCGTGACGGCGGCCCATTGCTTCACCTCGACGGATGCGAGCCGCTATCAGATCATGGTGCTCGATCACAATTTCACCGAGCACTGGGTGCGTGTCTCCTCGATCCGGGTGCATCCGCAATTCAACCGGCGTGGGCTCGAACGGCAGACGCAACTCAACGACATCGCCGTGGTGAACGCGGCGGCGGCCCTGCCGGGCGACATGGCGGTCGCGCCGGTGGCGAGCGGGAGCGTGCAGGGCGAGGTGACGGCGGTCGGCTTCGGGACCGGCTTCCGCGGCCGGGATCTGCGCCAGGTCGAATTGCAGGCCGGGAGCCGGCAGATGTCGCCGACCGGCAGCCAGATCCTGACATCGATCGACGGCGGGGCTTGTTCCGGCGATTCCGGCGGCCCGATCTTCCGCAAGAACGGCAAGGGTTTCGTTCTGGTCGGCGTCATCAGCTGGACGTCCGGTGCCTGCGGGGCGATGACGGCGGTGACACCGGTGGGACGCTATCGCGGCTTCATCGGCGGCTAGACAGAGCATTTTTTCAAAAGAGTCGCGGAGCCGTCCCGGGGGCATCCCGATGCGGCATGCCGGGAGACAAAAGCGCCGCGCCCCTGGGAAGGGGCGCGGCGTTCTTGTTGTACGCATGCAACGGATACGCAACGGGTACTGAAAATCGGCTGGTTCTACGGATTGGGATGGCCTTGCGGACATCATCTACGCAATGGGTGCTGGCAATCGTTTGGCTTTGAAAGAGGCGGGGGAAGGGCGTGGCCGTCCGTCCCCGTTCATGCGTCCTGTGCGGGCGTAAAACCCGCCCGGCGCGGCTCAGTAGCGGCCCTTCTGGGCGTTGAGGAAGTCGCGGCCTTCGACGGCATTGGAGGAGAGGCCGAAATCGGGATCGGTCTGCTGGGAGCCGGAGAGGAAGTGGCGGGGCGCGGCATTGTCATGGCTGGTGGCGGTGATGGCCGGGGCATTGCCGCCGACGATGACCTGGCCCTCGGGGCTGTTGGAGAGGGCGAAGGCCGAGGAGATCGACAGAGCGAGGGCGGCGGCGGTGAGGGAGGAGAGGAGAACGGTCTTCATGATGGCAGGTCCTTGAAAAAAGTCCTTCGGCATATCAGTCCGGCAAAGGGCATCGGTCGAAAGGGCTGGGGTGATGAAAAAGCGTGAGCGGTCGCTCGGGGTGGTCGGCAGGCGGTATCGGGCGGGGCCGGTCGGCGGCCCCGTCGTCTCAGGCGGTGGGCTTATTCGCCGCCTTCGTCGTTGAGCCAGTGGCCGCCCTGCTGGACGGCATGGAATTCGCGGCCCTGGATGGCATTGGAGGAGAGGCCGAAGCTCTGGCTCGGGGTGCCGTCCTCGGAGACGCGCTGGCCATAAACATGGCCGGAGAGGAAGCGGGCCTGGGGGGCGGCGGCGTCAGGGGCGGCGTAGCTGGTGACGGCCGGGGCTTCGCCGCCGATGATCACCTGGCCCTGCGGGCTGTTGGAGATGGCGAAGGCGGAGGAAACCGACAGGGCCAGGCCCGCCGCAGCCAGGGTGGAAACAACAAGGGTCTTCATGGTCGTCGTCCTGAAAAGGATGCCGGCGGTCCGGCGATCCATCGTCTGGAAGAAAAGGCAGGAGGCTCGAGGCGGTCACGCGACGCAGCGTGCCGCCCGCTCCTGCCGGGCGGCGGGGCCGGCCTTGCGACCTTGCGTCCCGTCCACCCACTTTACGGTCGCCCCCGCCGGCGTTCGATGCGGCGGGGACCGGCTCCCGAGGGAGCCGTCAGAGCTCAGTAGCGGCCCTTCTGGGCAGCAAGGAAGTCACGGCCCTCGACGGCATTCGAAGAGAGGCCGAAATCGCTGTCGGTCTGCGCGGCGCCCGACAGGAAGTGGGCGGGGGCCGACTGGTGGCTGGTGACCGCCGGGACGTTGCCGCCGGTGATGACCTGGCCATCGGGGCTGTTGCTGAAAGCGAAGGCCGAGGAGATCGAGAGAGCCAGACCCGCGGCAGCCAGCGATGAAACAATGATCGTCTTCATGATTTTTGTCCTTGATGATCGGGCGGCAGTGCGTCGTCCGTTGAGGGAGGTTATAAGACGGTGCGTCTCACATGGCAATAGAAAACGAGACGCTTCGGATTGAAATAATTGTGATCGCGCCGTGATCGAAAGGGAAGCCGGCTGCGATTAACCTCCCAAATCCGTGATCGCGCTGTCAGGGACGTCGCCCCCTGCGAGAATGCCGGGCTGCCGAACGATTGCCGCAAAGTCCATATCCGAGACACGCCGTCTACCAATAAGGCGAAAACGCGTCTTTCCTCCGGCAGGAAAACGGATCCGGCGCTCCTTCCTTGCAGAAGGGCGCTCTGCCATAATGGACCCATGTTCACGCCGATCTTCGACCGCTCCCTCTATGATGCCGGAACGCTGCAGCCCTCCTATTGGGAGGACACGGTGCAGCGCCGCGACTTTCCGGTGCTGCAGGCCGATCTCGCCTGCGACGTCGCCATCATCGGCGGCGGCTACACCGGCCTGGCGGCCGCCTACCATCTCGCCAGGGACCACGGCATCGACACCGCCGTGCTGGAGGCCGGGCCGATCGCCTGGGGCGCGTCGAGCCGGAACGGCGGCTTCATGTCCTATCCGCCGACCAAGCTCGGCATCGGCGCGATGATCGACCGTTACGGGCTCGACGACACCCGCCGCTTCTTCGCCGATCTCAGGGCCGCGGCGGACTATCCGCGGGAGATCGCGCAGGAGGAAGGCTTCGACATCCGCCTGCAGGGCGACGGCACTTTCGATGCCGCCCACAACGCGCATGCGGCCGAGGGCCTCAGGGCCTCGGCCGAGGCCCATGCCCGGGTCGGCATCCGCACCACCCTCTACAGCCGCGAGGCGTTCACCGCGATCGGCCATGGCGGCACCGAGCAATTCGGAGGGCTGCATGTGGAGGGCGGCGGCGGGCTGCACCCTCTCGCCTATGCCATGGGCCTGGCGGACGCGGCGGCGCGGCGCGGCGTGAAGCTGTTCGCCTCCTCCCCGGTCGAGCGCTGGGAGCGCGACGGGTCCCGCCACCGCCTGGTGACGCCGGGCGGCACCGTCACGGCGCGGCGGGTGGTGTTCGCCACCAATGGCTGGACGCCGGACGGCCTGCACAAGGCCATCGACGCCCGGATATGGCCGGCCTTGTCCAATATCGTGGTGACCCGGCCCTTGAGCGAAGCCGAGTTGCAGGCAGCGCCCTATGTCACCGACACGCCGGTTTCGAACACCCGCAAATTGCTGTTCTATTATCGCCTGCTGCCGGACAGGCGCTTCCTGTTTGGCGCCCGGGGCGACGTCTCCGGCACGCCGCGGGCCGCTGCCGCCATGCGGGCCTGGATGGAGCGGCGGATCGGCGAATTGTTCCCGGCGTGGAAGGATGTCGGCACCGATTATTTCTGGCGCGGGCTGGTCGCGCTTTCGCTCAAGCTCGCGCCCTCCGTCGGCCGCGTGCCCGACGATCCCAGCGTCTATTACGGCTTTGCCTATCATGGCTCCGGCGTGGTCGCCGGGCCGCTCGCCGGGCGCTATCTCGCCCGGGCGATCGGGGCTTCGCCCGATGGCGGCGTCGACGTGCCGGCCCCGCTCGCCGGCCTGCCGCCGCGCTTTGCGCTGCCCGGCCTGCGCCGTCCGGCCCTCGCCATGGTCTATGCCGGATATGGCGTGAAGGAATGGCTCGGCGACAGGCTGTAGCCCGATCAGAAATCCGAGGCGATGCCCTTCACTTCCCAGTCGCCGTAGCGCACCGGCTCCGGGCCGTCCCGGCCGTTGAGTTCGCGCGGCCGTGCCACCTGCGGCGCAGCCTTGCGGCGGGCCTCCGCCTCGGCCAGCGCCCGGCGGGCGGCATCGCTCAGCACCTTGCCCGGCGCGGCGTTGGGTGGGTTCGCGCTATCGGTCTCATCATCGGACATGCCTTCTGATCGCAAAATCGAACCTCCCGATCAAGCGCTTCCTGCGCGCCTTCGGCCTGGTGACGCCCGGGAGGCCGAGCCGGCGAACGTCGCCGATCCCCGGCACGGCGCATGGGGAGGACGCCGCGGGCGCGGTGAACAAAATTGCCCCGCCTGCGTTTGAGGGCATGGCTGCGGCGAGCGCGTGCCGCCGGACGTCGCTCCGGGCAGGCCTGCCGCACGGATCTGGTTCAATCAACACAGAGGTCACGCGATGATCCGTCTCGACTATCCCATCGTGATCGAGCCGGCGCCGGAGGAAGAAGGCGGCGGCTATAGAGCGAGGGTCCCCGATCTCCCCGGCTGCATCAGCGATGGCGAAACGCGCCAGGAAGCGGTCTCCAACATCCAGCAGGCGATCATGGCCTGGCTGGCGGAAGCCCGCAATCTGGGCTGGTCGGTTCCGAGCGCCTGAGCGACGGTGCAGAGCGTCTTTTCGCTGAAGGCGCCATCTCGCTTCACGCGTCGCAGCGGCTCGTCTCCGCGAGCACGCTCCTTTCCGCCAAGAGAAGCACCCCTGTCCGGCGAGGAATTTCGAGGAGCGAGGGAACCATGGCCGCACCCTGCAGTTGTTGTGGCGAGAATGCGGGAGAATAATGGCCATGTTCCGAAACCTGAAGGCACTCACTCTGGCGGAATGGCTGTATGGCGCGGCCTTCTATGCCCTGGCCGCCGGGTTCTGCACGGCATGCGTTTTCCTGGGATGAACTTGTTGCCCCAGGGGCGGTGAGCGGTTCGCCACGAAGACGCAGCGCGAGGCGGGCAGGATGGCCCGCCCTTTTTTCGTGTCAATGCGACGGACGGGTCGCAGCCGAACTCAGCGCTTCGGCGAGCGCGGCGGCGGTATAGGGCTTCTGAAGGTGGACGGCATCGGCGATGCCGTGGCTCGGAAGATCCTGGGGGGCCGCATAGCCCGAGGCGAAGATCACCTGCAGATGCCGCATGCGCCGGCGCGCTTCGGCAGCCAGCGCGATTCCCGACATGTCCGGCAGGTTGATATCGGTCAGAAGCACGTCGAACGTGCCGCGGTCGAGCGAGGCGAGGGCCTCCTGTGCGCCGTCCGCCTCGAGGACCGCATGGCCGAGGTCCGACAGCATTTCCTTCGTGCTGGCGCGGATCAGCGGATCGTCTTCCACCAGGAGGATGCGCAGGCCCGGCATTTCCGCCCGCCCCGGGCGGGCTGCCATGTCCTCCCGCGACACCGGGAAGGACGCCTCGTCGACATTTCGCTGCCGATTGTGGCGCAGGACGTGGCGGATCTTGCGCGCGAGCGCCTCGCGCGTATGCGGCTTGCTGAGCAGCTCGATGCCCTCGTCCAGCCGGCCGCCATGCACGATGGCATTGTCGGTGTAGCCGGAGGTGAAGAGGACGGCGATGTTGGGCAGGCGTTCCCTCGCCTTGCGGGCGAGTTCCGGGCTGCGAAGGGGCCCCGGCATCACCACGTCGGTGAACAGCAGGTCGACCGGCATGCCGCTCTCCACGATGGCGAGGCCGCTCTGGGCGTCCTTCGCCTTCAGGACGCGATAGCCGAGGTCGGACAGCGTTTCGACGACGGTGGTGCGCACGTCCTCGTCGTCCTCGACGACGAGGATCGTCTCGGTGCCGCCGGTGATCGGGCCCGCATCGATGTCGGTGGCAACGTCCTCCTCCTGGCGTTCCCGCGGCAGGTAGATGCGGATCGTCGTGCCGTGGCCGGGCTCGCTGTAGATCTTGATGTGGCCGTTGGACTGCTTGACGAAACCATAGACCATGCTGAGGCCGAGACCGGTGCCCTTGCCCTCCGGCTTGGTGGTGAAGAAGGGCTCGAAGACATGCTCCATCACCTCGGAGGTCATGCCGACGCCGGTGTCGGTGACCGCAAGCATGACATATTGCCCCGGGCTGACGTCGATATGCCGGGCGGCATAGGCGTCGTCCAGCGAGGCGTTTCCGGCCTCGATGGTGAGCCTGCCATGGCCGCTCATGGCGTCGCGCGCATTGATCGCCAGATTGAGGAGGGCATTCTCGACCTGGAAGGGATCGACGAGCGTATTCCACAGCCCGCCGCTGATCACGGTCTCGATCTCGATGCCGTCGCCGAGGGCACGGCGGAACATGTCGTCGAGGCCGCGCACGAAACGGCCGAGATTGACGACCTTCGGCGCCAGGGGCTGGCGGCGACCGAAGGCGAGCAGCTGGGAAGCGAGCTTCGAGCCGCGCGAGACGCCCGCCAGCGCGTTGCCGAGCCGCCGCTCCGCCTTCTCATTGCCGGCGACGTCCTTGGCGAGGAGCTGGAGATTGCCGCCGATCACCTGCAGGAGATTGTTGAAATCATGCGCGACGCCGCCGGTCAGCTTGCCGATGGCCTCCATCTTCTGGGCGACGCGCAGGGCCTCCTCCGCATGCTGCAGGACTTCGGCGGCCTCCCGGTCCGCCGTCACGTCGCGGCCGACGCCGTGCAGGCGGTCCTCGACGTCCGGCGACAGCGTCCAGGCGATCCGCCGCCAGCCGCCGGCCGCCGTGCGGATGCGATTCTCGCAGGCGGCGGGGCGTCCGTTCGCCCTCATCTGAGCCATCACCGCCCGCATGGCCGGGCGGTCCTCGGGGTGGATCACGTCGTAGCAGCTGCCGGCCAGCAGCGCCGACCGGTCGTGGCCGAGCGATCGCGTCCAGGACGGGCTGACCCCCAGCAGGCGCCCGTCATAATCGGCGAAGACCAGCAGATCCTCGCTGAGTTCCCACAGGCGGTCGCGCTCGCCGACGGCCTTGCTGACGCGCTGCTCCAGCGTCTCGTTGAATTCGCGCAGCGCCGCCTCGGCCTGGCGGCGCTGGGCGATCTCGGTCTGCGCGGCCTGATAGAGGCGGGCATTGTCGATGGCGATGGCGGCCTGGGCGGCGATGCCGATGGCCAGCCGTTCGGCGCGTTCGGTGAACATCCCCGGCCGGGGATGGCCGAAGAACAGGCCGCCGAGGACTTCGCCGGTCCGCGAGGCCACCGGCACGGCGAGATAGCTGCGGACCGGAAGATGGCCCTTCGGCATGCCGAAATAAGGCTCGTTCCGGCCGTAGCGTCCGTCGCGGGTGATGTCGTCGGAGCGGACGACGCCTTCGCCGCGGAAGGTCGGCGCGAAGACGGCGGTGTTGCGCGGCATGGCGAAGCGGGAGAAGGCCTCCTTCGCCACGCCCGACAGCGTATAGAGCGTGTAGCTCTCGCCCCTGCCGTCGAGCACGTTGTAGAAGAAGGAGCCGAAGGCGGCGCCCGTCAGTTCCGTGGCGGCGTCGGTGACGACCTGCACCGCCCGGTCGATATCGAGCTCGGCGGCGACGGCCGTGCCGACTTCGTTCAGGACTTCCAGCGTGCGCGCATCCTCGCGGAGCCGGCGCTCGGTTTCCCGCCGCGTGGCGGCGAGCTGGAGGTTGCTGGCGACGCGGGCGGTGAGTTCGCGGGCGGAGAACGGCTTGGTGAGATAGTCGTCGGCGCCGGCATCGAGCCCCTCGACGCGCGCCTCTTCCCCGGCGCGCGCCGACAGGAGCAGGATCGGCGTGTCCCGCAGCGACGGATCGGCGCGCAGGGCGCGCAGAAGGCCGAAGCCGTCGAGATGCGGCATCATCACGTCGGAGAGCACGAGGTCGGGCGCGCGGCGGCGTGCCGCCTCAAGGGCGGCTTGCCCGTCGGCGACCGCCTCGACCTCATAGCCCTGCGCGGTCAGCAGGCGGGCGATATAATCGCGCAGGTCGGCATTGTCGTCCGCGACGAGGATGTGCTTGCCGGCCGCCTCGGCTGCCATGCCCGCGCCGATATCGTCGGAGGCCGAGAGCAGCGGGATCTCCTCGAGAGAGGCGGGGCCCGCATCGCCGGGAAGCCAGCGCAGCGCCTCCTCCACATAGGCCTTGGCGCGCAGATGGCTCGAACCGTCCGCCCGAACCGCGACGAGCGCCTCCCCGGCCTGGGTGAAAGGCAGCCTGATGCGGAAGATCGTGCCGCGGCCGACCTCGCTCTCGACCTCGACCGTGCCGTCGTGGAGTCTCACCAGCTCCTGCACGAGGGCGAGGCCGATGCCGCTGCCTTCGATGCTGCGGCCCTTCGCGCCTTCCACGCGGTGAAACCGCTCGAACAGCCGCGGCAATTCCTCGGCGGGAATGCCGGTGCCGGTGTCGCGGATGGCAATTTCGGCATGCGCTCCGTCCGCCGCCCCGACCTCGACGGCGACTTCGCCCTGGAAGGTGAATTTGAAGGCGTTGGACAGGAGATTGAGGATCACCTTCTCCCACATCTCGCGATCGATCTCGACCGGAAGGGGGAGGGGCGGGCAATTCACCCGGAAGCGGAGCCCGGCCTTTTCCATCGCGGACCGGAAAGTCGACGCGAGCTCCGCCGTCAGGGCGGAAAGGTCCGTGGGCCGGCGGTCGATCTGGACGCGTCCCGCCTCGATGCGCGAGAAGTCGAGCAGCGTGTTGACGAGCTTGAGGAGACGCAGGCCGTTGCGGTGGGTGACTTCGAGCAGGACGCGGTCGCCGGTACGGCTTTGCGTGTGGTTGGCGAGGAGTTCCTCCAGCGGGCCGAGCATCAATGTCAGCGGCGTCCTGAATTCATGGCTGACATTGGAGAAGAACAGCGTCTTGGCGTGATCGATCTCGGCCAGCGCTTCGGCGCGGCGCCGCTCCTCCTCATAGGCCTGGGCATTGCTCACGGCGGCGCCGATCTGGTTGGCGGCCAGCTCGAGAAATCCCTTGTAGCCCTCCTCGAAGAGGCGAAAGGGGTTGAGGCCGACGATCAGCACGCCGCGCCGCAGGGTGTCGCCGCCCGGCACGATCGGCAGGACGGCGGCGTGGGCGGGCGGCCGGTTCCAGGCGCCCATCGGCAGCGCGGCACCGAATCGCGCGGCGAGATCGGTTACGAGCCGGCTCTCCTGGCTGCGGATCGCGTCGGCGAAGGGCCATGTCCGCTGCGCCTCCGCCTCGATCCGCCGTGGCGCCGCCGGATGGCCGGGCTCGATGCCGCTCGCTGCGGCGAGCGAGGCGCTGCCGTCGTCGGGATCGACCAGATAGATCAGCGCGAAAGGCAGGTCGCGCGGGTCGCTGGCCAGCGCGGCGGCGCTCCGCTCGCAGGCCTCCTGCCAGGTCCGGGCATTGGCCGAGCCGGCCGCCAGCTCCATCAGCAGCGCCAGCTGGCGTTCGCCGATCACACGCTTGGTATCGTCGCTGTTGGCGCAGATGATGCCGCCGGCGCTGCCGTCGTCATCGGGAATCGGGCTGTAGGAAAAGGTGTAATAGGTCTCTTCCGGATAGCCGTTGCGTTCCATGACCAGGAGCTGCGCCTCGACATAGGTGCCTTCGACGCCGGTCATCGCGGTGGCGAGCAGGGGCCCGATGTCGGTCCAGATTTCCTGCCAGACCACCGATGTCGGCTTTCCCAGGCTGTCCGGATGCTTGCCGCCGATGATCGACTTGTAGGGATCGTTGTAGAAGAAGCGCAGCTCCTGTCCCCATCCGATCCAGATCGGCTGGCGCGAGGCGAGCATGATGCGGATGGCTGTCTTGAGGCTGCGCGGCCAGCAGGCGGCCGGTCCGAGCGGGGTCGCCTCCCAATCGAACGCTCGCATGAGGGCGCCCATCTCGCCGCCCCCGGCGAGGAAGCCCGCCGCATCCGCATCGTCGATCTGAACGGCCTGGAATGAAGTCGCTTCGTTCACAATTCACACCCCGGGCGACGTCCAGGCCGCGCATCCCCCGCCCCACGGCGATCCGCATCCCGGCGCCGAGCGTCCAAGGCGGGTGGGCAGGAAGGCCGGATGCGGCCTCGTCGGTACGAGGGTGGCGAACGGACCGGCGAGGACGGTGTCGACATGCGGCCGCGGCCGGCCGGCAAGCATTCATGGAAGGGCCGAAAGGTCATCGATCTCTTCGCCATCGTCGCCGTCAGTGACATTCACTCGATAGCCGTACCGAATGAGCAATACAAGCCGCGAAACAGCCGGCACTGATCTTGTCGACGTCCCCATAAATACCAGTATGGGAACGTGAAAACACCACGCGTGCCGGTTAAACATGCCCCCCGCTTAACAGCTTTCAACGCGCCGCGGACCTTTGGGTTCCGGAGGGGTCGTCATTTTCTCTGCGGGGCCTCGGGCGGGGCGGCAAAACACGCGGCGCCCTGTCTTCCCCATTTTTCGTCGAGAAGGGATGAACTTCGGGCGGCCCCGCGGTGTTATCGGTCCTGCAATGGGATGCGCCTCATGATGAACAATCTCTTCGCCGTCTGCTCCGTCTTCTTCATCTTCTGGCTGTGCGGCGGCTTCAGGCGCACGGCCGCCTATTTTGCGCGCCCCAGCGAGCTCGATCCCTGCGAGCATTTCATCGAGCCGCCGAAATAGGCGCCGTCCATCGGGCGCTTATCGGGAGGCCTCCCGCCCTTCCTGCTGCGTGGGCATGCGGAAGGTGATGCGGGTTTCCTCCGGGGAGGATTTCGCTTCCAGCGTGCCGCCATGAGCCTTGGCGATTTCGGAGGCGATATAGAGGCCGAGGCCGACGCCGCGCAGGGTGGGTTGATACGAGGCGCGCACGAACGGCTCGAACAGGTTTTCCATGATTTCCGCCGGGATGGGCCGGCCCTCATTGGCGACGGAGAGCTCGAATCGTCCGCCGGCGGTGCTCGCCCTGACGTCGACGGAGCCGTCGGGAGAACCCTGCGCCAAGGCGTTGACGACGAGGTTGAAGAACAGCTGGCCGATGCGCACCGGATCGCATTTCACCGCTTCGGCCAGGCTGAACGCCGTTTCGATCCTGCGGCCGGCATAGGACGAGCGCAGCTCGGCGACGATCGGCTCCAGAACCGGGCCGAGCATGGCATGGCATTGGCGTTCGAGCACGATGCCGCCCCCGAGACGCCCGCGCGCCAAATCGAGGACATCGTCGATGAGCCGCGTCATGCGGGCGACCCCGCCCTGGATGGCGTCCAGCAGCATCTTGGCCTTGGCTTCGTCCGGGCTGCGCCCGAGCATCCGCGCGCCGGCGTCGATCGCCGCGAGCGGGTTCTTCAGGTCATGCCCAAGGGCGGCGATGAATTGTTCGCGGCGCTCCGCCGTCTTGAGTTCCGCCGCCGGGGCGTCCTGCGATGCCTTCGTGCCCTGCTGCCCTTCGAGCTGGAGGGCGATGAGTTCGGCGAAGAGCCGGAACATGCCGACGATCTCGGGGCGCTTCAGCCGGGCGGGGCGCCGGTCCATCGCGCAGAGCGTGCCGAAGAGGGTTCCGTCCCGCAGGGCGATGGGAAGCGAGATATAGCTTTGGATGCCGTGGGATGGCGGCGCGGGGGCGCCGGCGTCATGCGGATCCTGCCCGGCATGATCGATCACCACGGCTTCCCGGGTCTGCCGAACGTGATGGCGCAGGGCGGTCCCGACCTCCATCTCGTCGCCCGGCTTCCATCCCAGCCCGATCTCGTCGCGGACGCTGCAGGTGATCCAGCGGTCCTCCGTCATGCGCGCGACGGCGGCAAAGCCCATCCCCGTCGTCCGGCAGACGACCTCCAAGATGTCGGGAACGGCCTCGATGCGGGCAACGGCCTCCACATCGGCTTGGAAATCGGGCGCCATCGTCGGTGTCGTTCCGTGCGGGTCGGAAGGCATGAACGGGCGACCTTAACGGAGGGCTGTGCCGGAAGGGAGTCCGAATTTCGGGATGTTTCCGGCGGTGCGGACGGCCTCTCCGCCTGCGCCCCCGGGCTGCTGGCCTATTCGCCCTGCGCGGCTCGGCTCTGCACCGCAGCCAGATAGGTGTCGCGCGAGGGGCCGATATGGCTGCGGCACAGCGCCACCAGCGTCTTGCGGTCGCCGGCCCGCAAGGCCTCGATCATCGCCCAGTGCTCGTCGCGGGCGCGGGTCAGATGCAGGCGGCTCGCCGCGGTGAAGAAGCGCGCGCCATGTACCTTCTGCGCCGCGCTGCGGATCACCTCGGCGAGATAGGGATTGCCGCACGCCGAGAAGAGCGCCTCGTGGAAGGCCATGTTGGCGCGGAAGGCGGCGCGCGGGTCGTTGGCGTCGATTGCCTGCGCATGCCGGGCCTGAATCTGGGTCAGCCGTGCGATGAAGTCGGCGGCCGCCGGAAGGGGGATCTGTTCGGCGGCGAGGGTTTCGAGCGCCTCGCGGACCGAATAGATCTGGCGGACCTCCTCGGGGCCGAGCAGGCGCACCATGGCGCCCTTGTTCGGCACGCGGTCGACCAGGCCCATGCGCTCCAGTTCCGACAGCGCCTCCCGCACGACATGCTTCTTGCAGGAGAACTGCTCGGCCAGCCGGTCCTCGAGCAGGCGCTCGCGCGGCATCAGCCAGCCGAGGACGATCTGTTCCTCGAGCGCCGCGACCATGTCGCGCACGCGGTCCGTCGCCGGCTGGCGTATCGTCGGCTCCGTCATCGCACCCCTCCGTCCGGTCCGATGCCATCATACGCGATTCGCGGTTGCCGAAGGCGTGCGGCCGGGCGGCGGCGGCCGGATCGGCATCAGACCGGCGCGACCTTCGTCTGCGCCGGCACGAAGGAGCCGAAATCGCAGCCGCCATCGGCCTGCAGCACCTCGTTGAGGTAGAGCCGGCGATAGCCGCGCTCGTCCGGCGGCGCGGCGGCGGGGAGCGCGGCACGCCTGCGCTCGAGCTCCGCCTCGTCGACCAGCAGGTCGAGCCGGCGGCCCGCGGTGTCCAGGCATACGGTGTCGCCGGTCCGCACCAGGCCGAGAGGACCGCCGGCCGCCGATTCGGGCGTGATATGCAGCACGATCGTGCCGAAGGCGGTGCCGCTCATGCGGGCATCGGAGATGCGGACCATGTCCTTCACGCCGGCGCGGGCGAGCTTGCGGGGGATCGGCAGGTAGCCGGCCTCCGGCATGCCCGGCGCGCCTTTCGGCCCGGCATTGCGCAGCACCAGGACGCTCTGCGGCGTGACGTCGAGATCGGGGTCGTCGATGCGGGCGGCGAGGTCGGCGAGATCCTCGAACACCAGGGCCGGGCCGGTATGCTGCAGCAGCGCCTGGTCGGCGGCGGCCTGCTTGATCACGGCGCCGCCCGGCGCGAGGTTGCCGCGTAGCACCGCCATCGCCCCGGACCGGTAGACGGGGTCGGCCAGCGGCCTGACGACCTGCTGGTCGAACGGCGCCGGCGCGGCATCGATCTCCTCGCCCAGCGTGCGTCCCGTGACGGTCATGCAATCGAGATCGAGCATCGGCCTCAGCTCGCGCAGGATCGCCGTCAGGCCGCCCGCCTTGTAGAGGTCCTCCATATAGCCCTGTCCCGTCGGCTTGAGGTCGACCAGCACCGGCGTCTCGCGGCCGAGCCGGTCGAAGCCCTCGAGGTCGACCCGGATGCCGGCCCGGCCGGCGATGGCGGTGAGATGGATGAGGGCGTTGGTCGAGCCGCCGGCCGCCAGGATGACCCGGAGGGCGTTGGTGACGGAAGCCGGCGTGACGATCCGGTCGGGCGTCAGCCCTTCGGCGGCGAGCGCCACGGCCCGTTCGCCGGTCCGTTCGGCGAGGCGGCGCCGCTCGGCATGCACGGCGGGCACGCTCGCCGACCCCGGCAGCATGAAGCCCATCGCCTCGGCGGCGAGCGCCATGGTGCTCGCCGTGCCCATCACCGAGCAGGTGCCGATGGTCGGCGCCAGCTCGTAATTGACGGCCTGGATGCCCGCCTCGTCGATCTCGCCGGCCCGGTAGCGGGCCCAGAAGCGGCGGCAGTCGGTGCAGGCGCCGAGGCGCTCGCCGCGCCAGCTGCCGGCCAGCATCGGCCCGGTGACGAGCATGATGGCGGGTATGTTGGCGCTGAGCGCACCCATCAGCAGAGCGGGCACCGTCTTGTCGCAGCCACCGAGCAGGATGACCGCGTCCATCGGCTGGCCGCGGATCATCTCCTCCGCGTCCATCGCCATGAGGTTGCGCAGATACATGCTGGTGGGATGGGAGAAGCTCTCATGGATGGAGACCACCGGGAACGGCACCGGGATGCCGCCGCTCAGCATGACGCCGCGGCTTGCCGCCGCGATCAGTTCGGGCACGTTCTGGTGGCAGGCATTATAGCCCGAATGGGTGTCGACGATGCCGATGATCGGGCGTTCGAGCGCCTCTTCGGTATAGCCCATCGCCTTGATGAAGGCCTTGCGCAGGAAGACCGAAAAGTCGCGGTCGCCATAATGGGGCAGGTTCCGGCGCATGCCGAAGGGCTTGGTCATGTTCGTCCTCGTTTCGGCATGAGGATCGGCCTTTCGATGTTATTGTCAATTGGATCATTGACAATATTTTCAAAACTTCCGAAGCTGCCGGCAGGCCGTGACGCGGCGTGGCCGCGGCGCTGCAGCCATGCGATCGGGCAGGGGATATGGAACGGGTGACGGGACGCCTCAGGGACAAGCGCATCATCATCACCGGTGCGGTCGGCAATATCGGCAAGGCGGCGGTGGAAGCCTTCGTGGCGGAGGGTGCGCGGGTGGTGATCGGCGACGTCGACGTCGCCCGCGGCGAGGAAGCCGCTGCGGCCTTCGGTCCGGCCGTCCGTTTCGTGCCGGTCGACGTCGCCGACGAGGCCAGCCTCGCCCATCTCGTCGAAGCGGGCGTCGACTGGCTCGGCGGTCTCGACGTGCTGGCGCAGAATGCCGGGCTGATGAGGTCGGGCAGCATCCTCGATTTCGATGCGGCGGCGTTCGACCGGCTGTTCGCCGTCAATGTGCGCGCGCTGTTCATCGGCGCCAGGCATGCCATTCCCCACCTGAAGAAATCGGGCCGCGGCTCGATTATCAACACGGCCTCGCTCGCCGGCAAGCGGGGCGGGCCGGGCCTGACCGCCTATGCCGCCTCCAAGGGCGCCGTGATCGCCTTCACGACAACGCTGGCGCTCGAACTCGCCCCCGAGCGGATCCGCGTGAACGCCATCTGTCCCGGCTGGGTCGACACCGCCTTCAACCAGCCGATCATCGACTTCATGGGCGGCCCCGAAGCCCAGGCCGCCAAGGTCTCCGCCATGGTGCCGCTCGGCCGGCAGGGACAGCCGCACGAGATCGCGCCGCTCTTCGTGTTCCTGGCCTCGGACGAGTCCTCCTACGTGACGGCGCAATCGATACTGGCCGATGGCGGCGCCTTCAACGGCTGACGCACGCCATCGCCCCGTACAGGAAATCACCTCGCATCCGACGAGGGTGATCGCAAGGCTCGGACGAGCCGGACAAGAGGGAGAGAAACGATGAAGCTCATGGGATCGAGGGCCGCCGTCGCGGCCGTGATGCTCGCCGGCGCGCTCGCATCCGCGCAGGCCGCGGAGAAGAAGCAGCTCTATTTCGTGCCGAACGGCGCCGTCGACTTCTGGAAGCTGGCCGAGGCCGGCATGAAGAAGGCGCAGGCGGAACTGCCCAATTACGCCATCCAGATCAAATATCCCGAGCAGTCGTCCGCCGCCATCCAGGACCGCCTCCTCGACGACCTCGTGGCGAACGGCGCCGCCGGCATCATGGTGAGCTCGGTCGACCCCAAGACCCAGACCGAGGCGCTCGACAAGGTCGCCGGACAGACCCTGCTGTTCACCACCGACAGCGATGCCCCCCGCAGCAAGCGCGCCGCCTATATCGGCTCCAGCAACAAGGATGCCGGGCGCCAGGCTGCCGAGATCCTGAAGAAGGCGCTGCCCAATGGCGGCAAATGCATCGCCTTCGCCGGGCTGCCGGGCGCCGACAACGCACGGGAGCGGCTCGAAGGCATCCGGGAATCGATCCAGGGCACCAAGATCGAGATCCTCGACGTGCGCGCCGACGACATGGACCAGGCGCGCGCCAAGCGCAATGTCGAGGACATCCTCACCGCCCGCAGCGACGTCAACTGCATGATCGGCGTCTACGCCTACAACACGCCGCAGATCTACCTGGCCCTGCAGGAGGCCGGCAAGCTCGGCCAGATCACCGTCGTCGGCTTCGACAACGACCAGGCGACGCTCGGCGGCATCAAGGACGGCTCGATCGCCGGCACCGTGGTGCAGCAGCCCTTCGAATGGGGCTATCAGGGCATGAAGGACATGGCGCGCTACCTGGAGGGCGACAAGTCGTTCATCCCGGCCGACGGGCTGATCATCATCCCCACGCAGATCATCGACAAATCGAATGTCGACGGCTTCATCGCGCAGGTGAAGACCTGGCTGAGCGCCAAGTAGGACGGAAGCGATGTGCCGGTCTTCGGACCGGCATTGTCGCGCGAAAGGAACAGGAAGAGATACGGGAAATGACGCGATTTTCCTTCTCCCGGCTCGGGAGAAGGGCGCTGATCATATCGTCGGCCTATACGTCCGGCCGCTCCACCCTCCGACGTCAGCCTCCATGGTCGCGCGATGGGGGGTCGATCACCGATCGACCTCTTCCTTTACGGCTATGGCAGCTTCGCGTTTCCAGGAAGGGCGCTCGGCGCCCGCCCTCCATCCCCGCCTTCGCTCAATCGTGCGGCGCTGCCTTCACCGCCTTCAGCGCGGCGAGGTAGCGGTCGCGCCAGGCCCGGCGCTCGGGTAGGGCCTCCTCGCTCACCGTCCCGCGCAGCTGCCGTTCGATCTCGGCGACGAGGGCCGGGCTCCACGGCCGCGGATCGGCCTGCTCGCGGGCGAGGTCGAAATACATCGGCCCGAGGTTGCGGCAATATTCGGCGATGCCGTTGGCGGCGTTGAGGTCGATGGTCTGGAACGGCCCCATGAAGAACCAGCGCAGGCCGAGCCCGTCCGACACCGCGCGGTCGACCTCGTCGGCGCTGCAGATGCCGTCCTCGACGAGGCGGAAGGCCTCGCCCAGCAACGCGCTCTGCAGCCGGTTGACGACGAAGCCGGCGATCTCCCGCCGGAGTTCGATCGGCGACTGCCCGACGCTGCGCATCACCGCGCCGGCCCGCTCGACGACCTCGGGCGCGGTCCAGGGCGCGGGGACGATCTCGACCAGCGGCACGAGATGCGGCGGGTTGATCGGATGCACGACGAGGCAGCGGCGGTTGCCGGCCAGGCCCTCGGTGAAGGCCGAGGCCGGCAGGCCCGACGTCGAGCTCGCCAGGATGGTGTCGGGGCCGGCCGCGGCGTCGAGGCGCCGATAGAGCGCCTTTTTGATCTCGAGCCGCTCGGGCGCGCTTTCCTGCACATAGTCGGCGCCGGCGAGCGCCTCCTCGAGGCTCGGCGCCGTGCGGATGCGGGAGAGGACGCCATCTCCGTCCGCGCCGGCATTGGCGGCGGCGAAGGCGGCCACCCTGCCGGCGGCGGCGGGATCGGGATCGTGGACGACGACGTCGAGGCCGGCGCGGGCGAAGACCAGCGCCCAGGAGGAGCCGACGACGCCGGCTCCGATCACGGCAATTGAAGTCATGGGACGGACCTTCCCTGCAGGTTGGTTCGAGGCGGCGAGGGGCCGTCTCAGCGTGGATTGCCGGTGGTGGCGGCGCGCTGGCGCCGCCGGGCGGCATAGACGGACAGGCCGACGGCGACGACGAGGATGCCGCCGTTGAAGAAATACTGGATGTAGAACGGGGCTCCCAGCTGCTGCACGCCCGAGAAGGAGAAGGCGAGGACCAGGACGGACAGCAGCGTGCCGACGACGTTGACGCGGCCGGGCTTGATCGAGGTGGCGCCGAGCAGCGTGGCGGCGAAGGCCGGCAGCAGATATTCCGGGCCGACGCTCGGCGTGCCCGTCTGCAGGATGCTGCCGAGCACGATGCCGGCGAAGCCGCTGATCAGGCCGGAGGCGATGAAGGCGCCCATCACATGGCGCTGGACATGGATGCCGGTGAGTTCGGCGGCGCGCACATTGGCGCCGATGACGTAGAGGTTGCGGCCGACCGGCAGCATCTCGGTGACGCCCCACAGGATCACGGCGATGACGGCGACGTAGAGGGCCGGCAGGGGCAGGCCGTGCCAGATCTGCGTCAGGCCGGTGAAGCTGTCGGGCAGGTCCATGCCGACGATCTGCTCGCCATTGCTGAACCAGTTGCTGATCCCATAGAGCAGCGTGCCGGTGCCCATGGTGGCGATGAAGGAATCGATCCTGAACCAGGTCACCAGCGCGCCGTTGACGAAGCCGGTGAGCACCGCCAGCGCCAGGATCAGCGCGGCGGATTCGGCCCAGCCGAAGCCGAGCTGCACCTGCATGCCGATGATCAGCACCTGCGCCATGCCGGCATGGTAGCCGACCGACAGGTCGAACTGCTTGGTGGCGAGCGGGATCATCTCGGCGAGCGCCAGCATCGCCGTCACCGACTGGCTGACCAGGATGGCGTTGATGTTGGTCATGCTCAGGAAGCTGGCGGGCCTGAGCAGGCCGAAGACGGCCATCACCAGCACGAAGACGACCAGCAGGCCGTAGACCGCGACGAGATTGGCCAGCGTCTGCGGCTGGCGGGCCCGCGGCCGCGCGGCCGGATCCGGCCTGCTTTGCGATGTCGGATGGGACACGGTTTTCTCCGGCATGTCAGGAAACGGAAGGCGCGGCTTCGGCGCCGGTCGAGGAACGGGCGATGAGGCCGTCCAGGGTCAGCGCGGAGCCGGCGAGCTCCGCCACGATCGCGCCGCGCCCGATGACGAGTGCGCGGTCGCACAAGGAGGCGACCTCCTCGAAATCGGAGGAGATCACGAGGATGCCCGCCCCTTGCGCCGCGATGTCGCGGAGCATGCGGTGGATGACGCCCTTGGCGCCGATGTCGACGCCGGCGGTGGGCTCCTCCATGATGAACAGGCGGGCGCCCGTCGCCAGCCAGCGGCCGACGAAGACCTTCTGCTGGTTACCGCCGCTGAGCCAGTCGATCAGCGCCGAAGGGTCGGGCGGGCGGACGTCGAAGCGGTCGAGCACGCGCGCCGCCTCGGCGGTCTCGCGGTCGTGCCGGATCGGCAGGAATGCCCTGCCGCCGACATTGGCGGTGTTGGGATAGAGATTCTCGCGCAGCGACATGCCGCTGATGGCGCTCTCGCGCAGCCGGTCGCCGGCGAGGAGGGCGATGCCGCGCGCGATGCGGCCGGCGATCCCGAGGTCGGCAGGGATGACATCACCGCCGAGGCGGATCGTGCCCTGCTCCTGGCGCCGTGCGCCGAAGATCGTCCGGCCGATCGCCTCGTGGCCCGCCCCGCGCAGGCCGACCAGGCCGAGCACTTCGCCGGCGCCGACCGTGAAGCTGAAGGGGCCCTGCTCGCCGATGCAAAGCCCCTCGACCTCCAGCAGGAGCGGCCGTCCCCCGCCCGCCTCCGCCCCGCGGTGATCGATCTCGAGGTCGCGCCCGAGCATGTCGCGCACGATGGCGTCGGTGGTCAGCGCGCCGATCGGGTTGGTGCTGACATGGCGGCCGTCGCGGAAAACGGTGACGCTGTCGGCGAGCCCGAAGAGTTCGTTCAGCCGGTGGCTGACATAGAGAATGCTGGTGCCGGAGGCTCGCAGCCGCCTGAGGATATCGAAGAGATGCTCCGCATCGGGCCCCGGCAGGGATGCCGTCGGTTCGTCGAGTACGACGATGCCGGCCTTGCGCGACAGCGCCCGGACGATGCCGAGCACCGCCTTGCTCGCGGCGCTGAGCGTGCCGACCAGCGCGCGCGGATCGGGCGGCTCGACCCCCATCGTCGCGTAGATGTCCCGCGTCTGCGACCACACGCGGCGCCAGGAAATGAAGCCGCCGCTCTTCGGGAAGCCCGCGACGAGGGCGACGTTCTCGCCGATGCTGAGCTCGTCGACGAGGCCGAGATCCTGGTGGACGAAGGCGATCGGCAGGTCCTCGCTGCCGGGGTGGACCAGCCGGCCGTCGATGTGGATCTCGCCTTCGTCCGGCGTGTACAGGCCGGCCAGCGTCTTGATCAGCGTCGATTTCCCCGCCCCGTTCTCGCCGACCAGCGCATGGATCTCGCCCCGCCGGATCGTCAGGTCGACATGGTCGAGGGCGAGCGTGCTGAGGAAGCGCTTGGTCAGGCCGCGGATCGATACGGCCGGGATCGGTTCATCCGCCATGCTTGGGTTCCGAGATTGGGAGCGCGGACGCCTCGTCCACAGGCGCTAACCTATTCGCGCGATTGGAGAGTCGATCACCGATCGACCTTCTTTCTCGACGCAGGCTCTGCATTTCGAAGAGGGGCGATCGGTGATCGCCCCTCCATAAGGGGGTTCGTCGTCACCCTCCGCATGCGTTCTTGGTGCCCTTCCAGATGTTCAGGTAATGGCAGGCGAAATTGTTGCTGGGCACGAATTCGTTCTTCGAGCCTCCCTCGCTGTCGACATTCTCCTTCACGATCAGGAAGGTCGGCTGGATGAATTTGGCCGGCTCCTGCCCCGCCATGGCGTGGACCACCGCATCCACCGCCTCATAGCCGAAGAGCGAGCTCGGCTCGGGCACGCTGGCGACCTCGAAGCCGCCCTTGCGGATCATGTCGTAGGCCGAGGGCGGCGCATCGGCGCCGACGAGCTTGATCTTGTCGGGCGAGGCGCCGGCCGAGCGCAGGGCGGCGGCGGCGTTGGTATAGTAGCCGTCGCAGCAGGTGGTCATCCACCAGCTGTCGCCATATTTGCCGAGCAGGCCGGTGATCGCCGGCGTCATGCGGTTCGAAGCCTCGCCGAGCGGCATGTTGATGGTTTCGAGCATCTTGCAGGTCGGGCAATTGGCGATCGGGGTCGTCGTCGCCTTGGCCTTGAAGCGGGCGATGGCATAGGAGTTGTCGACCATGTGGATGTCCTGGGCCTTGCCCTCGGACATGGCGATCACATAGGCGGCTTCCGTCTGGCCGATCTCGGCGGGGTTGGAGACGATGTTGTGGTAGAGGCCGAGCTCGGGGCTCGGGCCGGGGAAGGCGGTCGCATGGATGCCGATGACCGGAATATGCCGGGCCACCGCGTCCTTGATCGGCTTCTGCAGGGCGTTGGCGTCGGCGGGCGTGATGATGGCGACCGGGTTGGCGGCGAGCGCCTGCTGCATCGCGGACAGCGTGCCGCTGACGGTGCCCTGGCCGTTGAAGGTGAGCACCTTCCAGCCGAGCGCCTTGGCGCCTTCCTCGACGCCCCGGCCCCACAGGACATGCGGCGTATAGGACTGGTCGGGCGAGACATAGGCGATGGTGAAGTCGCCGGCAGGCGCCTTCGGCCCGTCGGTGGGGCCCTTCCATTCGGTCTGCGGCTTGGTGCGCTCGGCGACGATGGCCTTGGCCTCGTCGACCGACAGCGTCTCCTTGATCACCGGATCCGGCCATTTCGGATAGGGCTCGGCCCGCGTGGCGCTCTGCGCCAAGGCGTGGCCGCCGATGACGGTGGCGGCGATCAGCGCCGCGGCGCGGAGCGTCCTGGGCAGGACCCTCGCGGAGCGGGCGGTCTTGTGCGCAACGGGCGCGGTCTCTTCCGGGAACATCGTTTCCTCCTGGGTTGATGATGGCCGCTTCGTTTGGCGAGCGGCTCTGTCGAACGGCGCCGGGTGTCGGCGGGGGTGACGGGCTTCGATTGTGCTTGTGAAGTCTGAATGTCTGATATTATGAATGACGAACAGCCCCATCCTGTCAAGCGGGAGAATGCGAGCGGCATGCACCGGTCCCGATATCGAGCGACGCCGCCGTCGCACGGCCGCCTTTCCCCGGATCCCGGCGCCTCCGTCGCCGGTGGAAATACGGCCGCGGATCGGGCATATGCATGGCTGCCAACGGGCGCCGTCGGGGGATCCGGCTCCTGCAGGGGCGCGCCATGACCGCCCCATCCACACGGCCCCCGCACGGACAGAGTGCCTCCATGACCGACTCGAAAAAGACGGAGACCGGCAACCTGATCCGCCCGGTCAGCCGCGCCACGCTGCCGCAGGAGATCGTCAAGGCGCTGACCGATCTCATCATGAAGCGGGTGTGGAAGCCCGGCGACATCATCCCCAGCGAGAAGGAACTCGCCATCCGCTTCCAGGTCGGCCGCTCGACGGTGCGGGAGGCGGTGAAGAGCCTCGTCGTCATCGGCGTGCTCGATGCCCGGCCCGGCGAGGGCTCCTTCGTGCGCGCGACCAGCTCGGAGCTGCTGTCGGGCGCCTTTCATTGGGGCCTGCTGCTCGGCGAGCGCAATCTCGACGACCTCGTCGACGTGCGTGTGCTCGTCGAGGTCGAATGCACGCGGCGGGCGGCGGAACGGCGCTCACCCGCCATGCTCGACCAGCTCGGCGAATCGATAGCAGACATGGAGGCCCACCAGACCGACCACAATGCGTTCATGGAAAGCGACACCAGGTTCCATCTCGCCATCGCCCAGGCGGCGCAGAACCCGATCTTCGAGAATATCGGCGGGACGATCCAGTCCATCGGCCGCATCTGGTATCCCAAGACCTACTATATCCCCGAGACCAAGGGCCTCACCATCACCGAGCATCGCGCCATCGCCGAGGCGATCGCCGCCGGCGACGTCCAGGCGGCGGCCGACGCGATGCGCGCCCACCTCGTCTCGGCGGGCAAGCGGCTGCGGCGCATCCTGTCGGGCGAGTAGCGGTGGGCTGCGGGCGCCACGCCCATAGGCGCTAACATATGGGCAAGACCCGCCTTCTCCCTGTTCGGGAGAAGGTCCCGGCAGGGGGATGAGGGTCTAAACTTCAACGCAGATAGCTCAATAGTCGCGCTGGAATTGCAGAAGTCTAGACCCTCATCCGGCGCTTCGCGCCACCTTCTCCCGCATGGGAGAAGGAAAATCGCGCTATTGTCGGCAAAGTTAGCGCCTATGGACGCCACGCCTGCCTCTATTCTTCGAGCAAGCCTTATCCTTCGAGGAAATGGCCGATGGCGTTGAGCGGCTTGACGCCGTCGCAGATGATCTTGGCGATGGCGAGCATGGGAACGGCGAGGATTGCGCCGGGGGCGCCCCACATCCAGAACCAGAAAATGAGGAAGATGATCACCAGCACGGGATTGAGGGTGAAGCGCCGGGCCAGCAGCATCGGCGTGATCATCTCGCCCTCAATGAGGTGCACCAGCAGATAGAGCCCGGCCGGCAGCAGGGCGGCGCCGAGGCCGTCCTGGCTCAGCAGTCCGGCGAGCAGGAAGATGGCGATGCCGCCGAACGGGCCGATGATGGGGATGTAGTTGAGGAGGAAGGCGACGCTGCCCCACAGCACGGGATCGCCGACGCCGCAGACCCACATGATGAGGCCGGTCGCCACGCCGACGGCGCCGTTCATCAGCGTGATGGTGATCAGGTAGGCGGAGATGTTCTCCTCGATCTGCTGCGACAGCTCGACCACCTGCCGCTTGTCGCTGAAGCGCGGCAGCACCTCGACGAAGCGGCGAAGGAACGTGTCGCCCGAGACCAGCAGGAAGAACAGGATCAGGATCGTTTCGAAGAAACCGCTGGCGAAATGCTGCGTGCCCTTGAACAGGGTGTCGGAGATGCCCGTCGTCGGGGCTCCGGCGTGGCTGCCGCCGTCGATCTGGCGCAGGAAGGTCTGCAGGTCCTGGATCGGATGGCTGAGGAATTGCAGCCTTTCCTCCAGGCGGGGCAGGCCGGACGGCAGCTTCTCGGCCCATGTCGCGGCGGGACCCGAGATGGCCGCGCCGCCGGCGACGATGACGCCGAAGACGGCGAAGATGATCAGGAGGGCGCCGAGCGAACGGGGAACGCTGAAGCGTTCCATGACGCGCATGCCCGGCTGCAGCAGCAGCTTGAGCACGAAGGCCAGGATGATCGGCAGGATGATGTCGGAGGCGACATAGGCGACCGCCAGCAGCGCGATCGCCAGCAGGCAGGCCAGCAGCACAACTTTCGGGTCCGACGAAAACGGTCCCCCCTCGCGCATCAGGTCCGGAACCTCCTTCGGTTCCGTGTGGGTCGTCGGTATGGTGACCGAGAGCAGGGGATCTGTCATGGCGCTCTTTGCAGGGGTGAAGGCGTCGGAGCCCTTCCAGCGCATGCGGTTGCCTGGACGGGCGCGACGATGTTCGGACGCGGAAAATCTGCACACTCAATGTGCGCGGCGTCAAAACGTTCCTCCGCCAAGAACGGCACGAAGAAGATGGTCGGCCGGCAAGAACAAGGCCGCGGTTCCGGCCGTCTATTCCTTTGCGGTACTTGCCAGGAAAAACCGCACCATCTCGGCGGATGCATCCGGTCCCGACGGATCGGTGTAGGAGCCCTCGGCGTGTCCGCCCGCCCAGGCGTGGCCGGCACCGTCGATCATCCAGCAGTCGACGAGCGGGATCCCGCTCCGGTCGAAGACGGTCGTGCGGCTGAACGAACGGCCCGTCTGCGTGCTTCCCGGCTGCGTACGGGTCTCCGAGACGGGCAGCCGCGATCGCGCCCGCTCGGCGATCCGCTCGGCGTTCGAGGGATGCACGGTCCCGTCGGCCCGCCCCTGGAAGATGATCATGCGCACCGGCGCGGCGTCCGCGGCCGGGAGGTCGCGGACGAGGCCGCCGGGCACCTCGCCCCGCATCGCTGCGAAGGCGGACATGGCGTCGTTCGCCGACCGGTAGGCAAGGCCCGAATGGGCGCCGACCGCGGCATAGAGATCGGGATGGGTCTCGCCCATCACCACGGCCATCGCGGCCCCGGCGGACAGGCCCGCGACGAAGGTCCGGTCGCGCGGAACGCTGAACTCCGCCTGGAGCGCGCGGGTCATCCCGGCGATGATCGCCGGCTCGCCGGCCTCGCGCGTCTGGTCGGCGGGGTTGAACCAGTTCCAGCAGGCCGAGGGATTGGCGCCTTGGCTCTGGTTCGGATAGGCGATGACGAGCCCGTACTCCTCCGCCCTGGCATTCATGCCGGTGCCGGCCGCGAAATCGTCCGCGTCCTGCTTGCAGCCATGCAGCATGACGACCAGGCCGCGCGCGCCTTGCGCGGCGGCAGCCGGGATATAGAGCCGGTAGCTGCGCGCACCGGCCGGCCCGGCGAAGGACCGCGTCACGAATTGCGCGCCGGGCGGCAGGGGCTGGGCGACGCGTGCCGGCCTGGGCGTGCCCGAAAGGGCGGAGAAGTCCGGCATCGCCTGTCTCCCGGCCCGCAGCGCCGCGAGCACGTCCGCCATGGGCTTGCGCAGGCGGAAAGGCCGTTCCCCCGGGCCCGGAGGAACGGGTGCGAAGGGCTGCACCATTCCTTCCTGGAGCGCGCGCATGGCCTCGCCGGGATTGCCGGCCCGTACCGACTGCATCGCACGACGCAGGGTCGCCGCCAATTTACTGTCCATGACATCGATCCTCGTTGCGGACGGTTGCCCGCCGCCGTCGCTCAATATGGGGTGCCGGCCGCGGGCCAGACAGGTGGGGAAGCCGGTATCGCGCGGAAGGCGGGCGGCCGCGTCGGGCCGGGTGCCCTCGACGCCGAGCCGGTCAGGCGGAGAGGGCGCGAGACGGGGTGCCGTCATGGGCGGCGCGCCGCAGCACGTCGGTCACCTGCTCCAGGCCGTAGGGCTTGGAGATGAAGCGGCTGCCCTCCGGCAATTCGTTCCGCGAATATTTCTGGCGGCCCGACGTGATGACCAGCTTGATCGGCGGCCAGCGGTCGCGGATCGTCGCCGCCAGCTTGAGGCCGTCCATCGAACCGGGCATGTTGATGTCGGTGAAGACGATGCGGACGTCGTTCCGGCTGCGCAGGATGTCGATCGCGGCATCCGCGCTGTAGGCTCCGATCGCCTCGAAGCCCGCATCCTCCACGATATCCATGGCGTTCATCAGGATGATGGGCTCGTCCTCGACGACAAGAACGACAGATTTCTGGGAAGTGGTCGTCGTGGTCATCAGCGCGGTTCGTCCTGGCAATGCAGAACCCGACCCTTGCCCGCGTGGCGCGAGTACGGGACCCTGCCACACCGCAACGCGGACGCGCGCCCCCTGTTCCCCCTTAAAATGCAGGCCTGCATTGCAGAATGCCTGGCTCTGCCTTTCCCCGCGCGTTTGGAGGGTCGATCACCGATCGACCTCTTCCTCTCCGGCCGCCTCGGCGTTTCCAGGAAGGCGATCGGGTGATCGCCTCTCCATACCTCACGCCTCACCCGGCAAAGGCGGCGCTTGTGCGGTCAGCGTCCGGCCGTCACGGCGGCCAGCGCGGCGGCGAGTTCGGACTTCGTGCAGGACTGCGGGATCACCGCCGTCATCGGCGCGGCCGCCGCGGGATCGGCGGCGAGCTTCGCCTCGGCGGCCCGGTCGGCTGCCAGGATGACCGGCAGCGCGGCCTCGCGCGCCCGCGCCCGTTCGACGAGAAGCAGGCCCGCCATGTCGGGCAGCTGCGTCTCGCAGAGCAGGACGTCGACGTCGCGCATCGCCAGGGCCGTGCGCCCGTCGCTCGCCTCGAGGACCTGGTGGCCGAGTTCCCCGAGCATGCCGGCCATGACCCTGCGCGTCTGCGCATCGCCGGCGCAGACCAAGATCCGCAGCCGCCGGCCCCCGGCCCGTCCCTTCCCCCGGTCGTTTGCGAAGACATGGCGCAGCCTGTGGGCCAGGGATTCGCGCGTATAGGGCTTGCTGAGCAGTTCCACCCCCTCGTCGAGGCGGCCGGCATGCACGATCGCGTTCTCGGTGTAGCCGGAGGTGAAGAGCACGCTGAGATGGGGCAGGCGCTCGCGGGCCTTTCGCGCCAGTTCCGTGCTCTTCAGCGGGCCGGGCATGACCACGTCGGTGAACAGGAGGTCGATCGGCATGCCGCTTTCGATGATCGACAGTGCGCTCTGGGCATCCTTGGCCTTGAGCACGCGGTAGCCGAGGTCGCTGAGCAGCGCCACCGCGGTCTCCCGCACCGACGCATCGTCCTCCGCCACCAGGATGGTCTCGCTGCCGCCGATCACCGGGCCGGGCTCCAGGTCGACAAGGGTGTCCTCCGACTGGATCGAGCGCGGCAGATAGAGCCGCACGGTCGTGCCGTGGCCGATCTCGCTGTAGATCTTGATATGACCGCCCGATTGCTTGACGAAACCGTAGACCATCGACAGGCCGAGCCCGCTGCCCTTGCCTTCGACCTTGGTGCTGAAGAAGGGCTCGAAAACCTTCTCGACGATGTCGGGCGACATGCCGCAGCCGGTGTCGGTGACGGCGAGGAGCACATATTGCCCGGACGTCACGTCGGGATGTTCGGCCGCATAGGAGAGGTCGAGGAAGGCGTTGCCGGCCTCGATCGTCAGCTTGCCGCGCCCGTCCATGGCATCGCGCGCGTTGATCGCCAGGTTGAGGAGGGCATTCTCGACATTGGCCGGGTCGATCAGCGTGTTCCACAGGCCGCCTGCGATCACCGTCTCGACCTCGATCGCCTCCCCGAGGGTGCGCCGGAGAAGGTCGTCCATGCCGCGAAGGAGCCGTCCGAGATTGACGACCTTGGGGGCCAGCGGCTGCCGCCGGCCGAAGGCGAGCAGCTGGGAGGCGAGCTTGGATCCCCGCGACACGCCTTCCATGGCGTTCTGCACGCGGCGGCGGGCTTTCGCATTCTCCGCTATGTCCTTCTCCAGCAGCTGGAGATTGCCGCTCACCACCTGGAGCAGGTTGTTGAAGTCGTGGGCGACGCCGCCGGTCAGGTTTCCGATCGCCTCCATCTTCTGCGACTGGCGCAGGGCGTCCTGGGTCCTGACCAGCTCGGCCGTCCGCGCCTCGACGCGCTGCTCCAGCGTCGTCGCCAGATCGGCCAGCGCCGCCTCGGCCGTCTTCTGATCCTCGATCTCGGTATTGGTGCCGATCCATCGCTCGACGGCTCCCCGGGCGCCGCGGATCGGCACGGCCCGGGCGATGTGCCAGCGATAGGACCCATCATGGCGGCGGAGCCGGAATTCGGTCTCGTAGAGCATGCCGGCCTCGAGGGCCCTGGTCCAGGCCTGCAGGGCGCGCGGCGCGTCCTCGGGGTGGACCATCGCCGCCCAATTGTCGTCCAGCGTCCCCTCCGTCAGGCCCGCATAGGCGTAGACGCGGTCGTTGAACCAGTCGATGCTTCCGTCGGCCCTCGCGGTCCAGACATGATTCGGCATCGACTGGGCCATCAGCCGGAAGCGGCTTTCGCTCTCGCGGATCACCTGCTCGGCGGCGATGCGCGCCGAGATGTCGACGAACATCGCGGCGAACCGGCCGGGGCCCGCCGGCCGGGCCCGCGCCTCGAACCAGCGGCCGTTCAGGGCGGGAATCTCGATCTCGAGCTGGATGGATTGTCCGCCGTCCACCACGCCGGCACAGGTCTCGATCAACGCATCCCCGATACCGGGAACCATTTCGCGCACGGAGCGGCCGTTCACCTCGGCGGCCGGCAGGCCCGTCTGCTGCTCGAAAGCCGGATTGAGCTCCACGAAGCGGAAGTCGACCATCCTTCCGTTCGCGTCCCGGATCGCTTCGCCGATGAAGAAGCCTTCGTGCATCTGCTCGAACAGGCCGCGCCAGCGTGCCTCGCTGGCGATGACCGCGGCTTCGGCTCTCTTGCGCTCGGTGATGTCGAGCACGATGCCGACGAAGCGGCGAGTCCCCGCCTCGGGGCTGGAGACGACCTCACCGCGCCGCGCGATCCAGCGGATCTCGCCCGTCTGCGGGCAGATCCGGCGATATTCGGAATAGTCCAGCGGATTGGCGTGATGGAGCCTGGAGGGACCGGCCGCCTCGCGATCGTCCGGATGCATCAGGTCCAGGAGCAGATCGTCGGTGACGACCACATCGGGGTCGAGGCCCCAGATCCGGCGGTACTGATCGGAGACCTCCAGGAGGCCACTCTCGGGAAACCATTCGAACGTGCCGACGCCGCCCGCCTCCTGCGCGATGCGCAGGCGCTGTTCCACCCAGATGCGTTGGGTGGTGTCCTTGATCAGCGTCAGCACGCCGGCCGGCACGCATTGTTCGTCGAGCACCGGCGTATAGTCGATGTTGAGCCAGGCATCCTCGGGCTTGCCGTCGCGGTGCAGCACCAGATGCTGGTCGCGATAGGCCAGCGTTCCGCCGGCCAGGACGACGTCGAGGACGTTCCGGTTGAAGTCGGCGAGTTCCGGCCACGCCTCCAGGACCTTGCTGCCGAGCGAGGCGGGATGGCGGCCACCGGCGAACCGTGCATAGGCGTCGTTGTAGATCATCACGCCGTCGCGGCCCCACAGCAGGACCATCGGCGTCCTGGCGAACAGCATGAAGGAGACGAATGATTTGAGCGGCGCGGGCCAGCCCGCCGGCGGACCGATCGATGTCGACGACCAGTCGAACGTGGCGATCAGGGATGCCATCTCGCCGTCATGGGACAGGAAGGCGAGCGCGTCGGTGGAGGCGGGGGCGTGCATGAAACCCAGATGTCCCGGCTCCAGGATGGAGCCTTTTCCATCCTGACACCGATCCGGCGGAATGATCAACCGTCCGATCGCCCGCGGGGCGCGTCGACGGGCGGAACCGAACTTTTTGACGTCATGGACTTTGCCCGCGGCACAAGGGAGAGTAGAGAGGGCTGCGGCGTCCGGCGACATCTCGCCGAGGGGAGCATCGCATGAACATCATCGGTCCGTCGGGCGGACTCCAGGGCCTGCGCATCCTCGTCGTCGAGGACGAGGCGATGCTCGCGATGATGATCGAGGACATGCTGATGGAGTATGGCTGCGAGGTCGTGCACGCCTCGCGCATCGCCCAGGCGCTGGAGATGGCGGCGACCGAGACGGTGGACGCCGCCTTGCTCGACGTCAATGTCGCGGGTGCGGCGGTCGATCCGGTGGCCCGGGAGCTGCAGAAGCGCGGCATTCCCTTCGTCTTCTCCACCGGCTACGGCGCGGGCGGCCTGCCGCCGGACTATCGCGGATGGCCGACCCTCTCCAAGCCTTTCCAGCAGGAAGAACTGCGCGCGACCCTGGAGCAGGTGATCCAAGTCAGCCGGGCGGGATGACGGCGGACGGGAAGCGCGGCGAGGGGGCCGCCCTTCCTCTTCGTCGCGGGACCTTGCGGCCGTCGCCGGCAAGGGCATTTTCCATGGAAAGCCGATCGGCTTTTCGATGGGGAAAATGCGCCGAAGCGATGATTTGCTCTACCGCGTATGGTTCGGAAGCGGCTGGATGACGTCGGACGTCATGATCGGCGCATTGTCGTCGAAGTTGACCCAGCCTTCCGATTCATAGGCCTTCCGGCGGCCGGCGAGATCGACGGTCGGCCCCTGGCGCAGGATCGCCCTGGCCTCTTCGGCCTTGTCGTCCTCCACCCGCGCCGTCACCAGCGCACCGCCGCGCCGCACGCTTTCGGCATAGAGATGGGCGTCGGCTTCCGGTACCCCTGCACTCGTCAGGGCGCCGACGATGCCCCCTGCCGCCCCGCCCACGACGGCGCCGGCCACGGCGCCTGCCGCCGTGGTGGCGAGCCAGCCCGCAGCGACGACGGGGCCGATCCCCGGAATCGCCATGATGCCGAGCCCGGTCAGCAGGCCTCCGACGCCGCCGAGCGCCGCGCCGATGCCGGCGCCCTTGCCCGCCTCCTCCTCGGTGGTCGACGCGCCGTCCTCGCCACGGTTGGCGACGAGCGAGATATCGGCGCTTGCGATGCCGGCGGCTTCCAGCCGCTTCACGGCAGCCATCGCTTCGTCGTAACGGTCGAACAGGCCGGTTATGGTTGTCGTCATCTCAGCTCCTCCTGAAGCGCGCATTTCCGTGGAAACGCGATCGGCTCCAAACGCTTGTTCGCGGATCTTTGCGATGCGTGTCGATGCCGACGCGTCGCAAGACGCCTGAGACCTCGAATCGCGCGCCGGCCGATCGGCCGGCGGGACGGGTCGATCGGCCAACATCCCCGGCGGCGGATTGTTCCCCATTTGGGCATCTCGGCCGGTGGGAGCGGCGTGGCGGCCGCACCGGACGCGCTGCAATCGGAGGTTGAGGCCGGTGCCGGCCCAGGGAACCCGATCGCCGACCGGACGTTTGCTCGACGATGGGCAGCCGCCGTGACACGGGTGGCCGCCCCCACCCACAGGAGAGCACTTATGATGAAGACGAGAACCTTGGCATTTGCAGTGATGCTCGGCGGGCTTGCGGCCGCCCCCGCCTTTGCCGCCGAGAACACCACCGCCACCACCGCGCCGGCCAATGCGGGCAACGCCACTTTCATCAGCCAGGCTCAGGCCGGCGACTGGCGGGCGTCCAAGCTCGTCGGCGTCGACATCTACGGGCCCGACAACAAGAGCATCGGCGACGTCAATGATGTCCTCATCAACCGCGACGGCTCGATCAAGGCCGTCGTGATCGGCGTCGGCGGTTTCCTGGGCGTCGGCGAGAAGAGCGTCGCCCTTCCGTTCAGCGCCATCCAGTGGATGGATGCGCCCGCGACCAGTGCCGCGTCCAACACGGCGACCGCGCCTGCGACCACCGGATCCGTCCCTGCGGCCGGGACTGCGCCGTCCGCCAACACCGGCACGGCTCCCGCGACCACGACGCCTGCCGCTCCCACCACGACAGCAGCAGCCGCGCCCATGGTCAACGACTATCCGGACCATGGTGTCCTGAACATGACGAAGGATCAGCTTCAGAACGCGCCGACGTTCAGCTATGCCTCCGAGAAGAAGTGACGTCCTGTCGCCCTCGATAGGCCGTTGAACCGAGGGCGGGCCGCAGGGTCCGCCCTTTTTTCATGGTGCGCCCGGCAGGCGCGCACCTCCGCGACCTTCCGTCTCGAATTGCCCCGCGGGGGAGAGGCCGGTCAACCGATCCGGCCGCGCCGTTGTCCCGATTCACGGCCTCGTTCTCACCGTTTCGAGCCCGCTTCAGGCCGCGTAGCTCTCCGCCGCCTGGTCGAAGAACAGCGCCTGGCTGATGGTCGCCTTGAGCACGTCGATCTGGAAGGGCTTGGAGATGAGGAAGGCGGGCTCCAGCCTTTCGCCGGTCAGCAGGCGCTCCGGGAAGGCCGTGACGAAGATGACCGGGAGCCGGAGGCTTTCCAGGATTTCCTGCACCGCATCGAGGCCGGAACTGCCGTCCGCGAGCTGGATGTCGGCGAGGACGAGGCCCGGCGGCTTTTCGCGGGCAAGCTTGACGGCCTGGCGATGCGTGCGGGCAATACCGGTGACGCGATGGCCGAGATCGGTGACGAGGGTCTCGAGGTCGAGGGCGATCACCGGTTCGTCCTCGATGATGAGCACGTCCGTCGCCATCTGCAGCGCGATCTCGCGTCCCGCTTCGTCCAGAAGCTCGCCGACGGTGTCGAGGTCGGTGTCGAGGATGGTCGCGACCTCCTGCAACGAGAAGCCTTCCACGGTGCGCAGCAGGAAAGCCTGGCGCGATCGTGGGGCGAGGCGGTCGAGATTGCGCTGACCGGGCAGGATCTCGAACTCGATCGTCGGCGCCACGTTGAGCGGTACCGACGTCCACAGCCGGATGAAGAGCCGGTAGAGCCCGAGGCGGACATCGAGCCGGCTGGACAGGGCTGAGGGGTCGGCGACCAGCGCCCGCAGCGTGGAAGCGACATAGGCATCCCCGCTTCGCTGGGAGCCGCTCAAGGCGCGCGCGAAGCGGCGCAGATAGGGAAGGTGCTGGGCGATTTCCTGGGCGGCCGACATGCGGGCCTCCTATGCTTGACGACTTGAATTCCGAACGTGTCGGCGAATTTGGAATTCCGTCAATTTTTTACTACCGGGTCAACAGCAAAAAAATATATTTTGTCTATGGGAACAATGGAACGCGCCCTGCATTCCATGTCTGATCTGGCCTTTTTATTTGAAGATGACATCGAATGCATGTTGATGCCGGGCTCGGCGCGAGGATGTACCTTTCGCGGGCCCCGCGCCAGGGTGCGAGGGCTCCAGGTTCGCGAGCCGGCGGCTAAGCCTTCGGCCTTTCCATGCGCGGATCGTAGAGCGGCTCCATGAACACCCGCGCCTCCACCCGCTCCGTCGCCACTTCGAGTTCGTAGCGGCCCGACAGAACGTGATCGCGGTCGACGCCGTCGGGATGGCGCACATAGCCGTAGCCGATGTTGAGGCCGGCCGTGTAGCCCCAGCCGGCGGAAGCGAGCCAGCCGCAGCGCCGGCCGTCGCGGTAGATCGTCTCGCGCCCCAGAAGGATCACCGAGGGGTCCGCCACCGTGAAGCCGGCGAGGAGGCGCGGCAGGGGCCTCCCCGCCTGTTCGAGCAGGGCCTCGCGGCCGAGGAAGGGGATGTCCTTCTTCAGCTTCACCGCCCAGCCGAGCCCGGCCATCAGGGGCGAGTGGTCCGGCCCGATCTCGCCGCCCCAGGCGCGGTAGCCCTTTTCGAGGCGCAGCGATTCGATCGCCCGGTAGCCGGCATTGACGAGGCCATGCCCGGCGCCCGCCGCCATCAGCGCGTCATAGACCGTCAGCGCGAACTCGACGGGCACATGCAGCTCCCAGCCGAGCTCGCCGACATAGGTCACGCGCAAAGCGAGGAGGCGTGCGCCGGCGACCTCGATGAGGCGCGCCGCGCCGAAGGGGAAGCCGGCATTGGAAAGGTCGTCCGCCGTCAGCGCCGCCAGCACGTCGCGTGCCTTCGGGCCCATCAGCACCAGCACGGCGTTCTGCGAGGTGACGTCGGCGATGCGTGCATCGAGGCCGTCCGGGATGTTGCGGCCGATCCAGTCGAAATCATGGGTGGCGAAGCCGGTGCCGGTGACGATGTAGAAGCTGTCGGCCGCGAGCCTCGCGACGGTGAGGTCGCATTCGATGCCGCCCTTGCGGTTGAGCATCTGGGTGTAGACGAGGCGGCCGGGCTGCTTCGGCACGTCATTGGCGCAGATCCAGGACAGGGCCGCCTCGGCGTCCCTGCCGGTCACCGTGAATTTGGCGAAGGAGGTCTGGTCGAACAGCACGGCGGCCTCGCGCGCGGCGCGATGCTCGCGGCCGACGGCCTCGAACCAGTTCTGGCGGCCATAGGTGTAGACGTCGCGCGGCTCCTCGCCTTGCGCGGCGAACCAGTTCGGCCGTTCCCAGCCGAGCTTCTCGCCGAATACGGCCCCGTCCGCCTTGAGGCGGTCATAGAGGGGCGAGCGGCGCAGCGGCCGGCCGGACTGATATTCCTCGAACGGCCAGGCCATGGCGTAGTGCTTGGCATAGGCCTCCATGGTGCGCTGCCGCACCCAGCCGGTGTCCAGGGTGTTGCGGCCGAAGCGCCTGATGTCGACCGCCCACAGGTCGTAGGGCGGCTCGCCCCTCGCGACCCATTCGGCCAGCGCCATGCCGGCGCCTCCGCCCGAGGCGATGCCGAAGGCGTTGAAGCCGCAGCCGACATAGACGCCCTTCGTCTCCGGGGCCGCGCCGAGGATGAAATTGCCGTCCGGCGTGAAGCTCTCGGGGCCGTTGATGAACTGCTTGATGCCGGCCCGTTCCATGGCGGGGACGCGGCCGATGGCGAGTGCCATCAGGGGCTCGAAATGGTCGAGGTCGTTCTCCAGGAGCTGGAACTCGAAGCGTTCCGTCGCGCCGGTATTGGCCCAGGGCTTGGGGTTGGGCTCGTAGCCGCCCATCACCAGCCCGCCGACCTCCTCCTTCCAATAGGTGAGCCGGTCGGGATCGCGCAGCGTCGGCAGGTTCGGGGTGACGCCCTCGATGCGCTCGGTGATCAGATATTGATGCTGCATCGAGACGAGGGGGATGTTGACGCCGGCCATGCGGCCGATCTCGCGCGACCATTGGCCGGCGCAGATGACGATCTTCTCGGCCTGGATGCGGCCCTGATCGGTCAGCACGGCGCGCGCGACGCCGCCCTCGCCCTCGATGCCGGTGACGGTGATACCTTCGCGGAAGGTGACGCCGCCCTGGCGTGCGCCTCTGGCGAGCGACTGCGCGATGTCGGAAGGCGAGGCCTGCCCGTCGGTCGGCAGGAAGGCGGCGCCGACGACGTCCTCGATCTGCATCAGCGGCCAGAGGTCCTGCGCCTCCCGCGGCGTGAGAAGCTGCATCTCCAGGCCGAAGGAGGTGGCGGTGGTCGCCTGCCGCTTCACCTCGGTCCAGCGCTCCTGGTTGCAGGCGAGGCGCAGGCCGCCATTGCGCTTCCAGCCGGTGGCGAGGCCGGTCTCCTGCTCCAGCCGGTCGTAGAGGGCGACCGAATAGCCGAGGAGCTGCGTGATGTTGGCGTTGGTGCGCAACTGCCCGACCAGCCCGGCGGCATGCCAGGTCGAGCCGGAGGTGAGCTTGCCGCGCTCCAGCACCAGCACGTCGGAGAGGCCCATCTTCGCCAGATGATAGGCCGTCGAGCAGCCGACGATGCCGCCGCCGATGATGATGATTTTCGCGGAGGAAGGGAGATCGGTCATGGGACGTTTCCAGCTGGTGATGTCGTTGGGGACCGGTGCTTGCGAAGCCGGGCCATCGAGGCTTTTCTTCCCGGGCGCGCGGACGTCTCGTCCGCCCTTTCCCTCCTTACGCGCGAGATGCCGGTCAGGGGACCGGCACACCGGCAGGCGGGGCCCCGGCCCGTCTCCCGGGGGATGCGCGCTCGCTCACATCCGCCGCCAGGCATCGTGGGCCGCCTCGTAGCGCCTGAGATTCTCGGCCGTATAGGCGGCATAGTCGAAATCGAGCCCCGAATGGATCTCCGAAACCATGCTCCACATCGCCTCCCGCAGCAGGGAGGCGGCCGTCATCGCGGCGAGGCGGCGGGAGAGATCGTCCGACAGCGCCCGCCCGAAATAGGCCTCGGCGAGGCCGATGCGCGAGGCCTCGTCGAGCTCGGAATTGGAAGCGAGGCCGCCGAGGTCGAACAGCGGCGAATTGAAGCCGGCATAGTCCCAGTCGACCAGCCAGAGCCGCCTGCCGTCGTCGAGGATGTTGGCGGGGAGCAGGTCGTTGTGGCCGAAGACGATCTCCACCGGCCCGACGGCCGCTTCCAGCGCGTCCGCTTCCTGCAGCAGCCGCGGCAGCGAGGCGAGATGGCGGCTGCCGCCTTCCCGCAGCGTATGGGCGTAGTCGCGCAGCACCTGGAACACCCAGAAGATCGCCGCCGGCCCGCGGAAATGGCGCGGCAACTCGCGATGGCAGCGCCGGACGAGGTCGACCAGCGCGTCCCGGTTGCGGGGATCGCGCACATCCGCCGCCCCGAAGGTCCGCCCATCGACATAGCGCAGCACGAGGGCGCCGGGTTCGCTGTAGATGACTTCGGGCGAAAGTCCGGCGGCGAAGGCGGCCTTGCTGGCGGCGAGTTCGTTGCTGCGGCTGATCTGGTGCAGGGGAATGTCGTCGCCGATGCGCACGACATATTTATGCGCGCCGTCGACCACGGTGAAGTTGGTGTTGGTGATGCCGCCGCCGAGCGGCTGCGGATCGACCTTGCCGCGCCAGCAGGCGAGCGAGGCCGCCCTGTGCAGGGGATCGCTCGCCCCGGGACGGGGAGGCGGCGCGGCAGTCATGGGCACCTCCGGATGATCCGTTCAACCTCCCCACACGCTAGCGCAGTTTGTATGAAACCGTCCAGAGGTTGCGGCCCTCGGAGCGCGGACATCCTGTCCGCTCTCCGTCAGGCGAGCAGGGCGCAGAAGCGTTCGATGTCGACATTCCCGCCGCTGATGATCACGCCGACGCGCTTGCCGCGAAGCGGCTCGCCCATCGCGCGCGCGGCGGCGAAGCCGAGGCAGCCGGTGGGCTCGACCATCAGCTTCATACGCGCGGCGAAGAAGCGCATGGCGTCGGCGAGCTGGCGGTCCGAGACGGTGAGGATGTCGTCGACGTCGCGGCGGATGATCGGGAAGGTCAGCTGGCCGAGATGCTGCGTCTGCGCCCCGTCGGCGATGGTCTGCGGGGTATCGATATGGACGATATGGCCGCTCCGGAACGATTGCTGGCCGTCATTGCCGGCCTCGGGCTCCACGCCGTAGACCTTGCAGCCGGGCGCCAGCGCGCGGGCGGCGAGGGCGGATCCCGACAGCAGGCCGCCGCCGCCGAGGCAGACGAACAGCGCGTCGAGCGGACCGGTCTCCTCGAACAGCTCCCGCGCCGCAGTGCCCTGGCCGGCGATCACGTCGGCATGGTCGTAGGGCGGCACCAGGGTGAGGCCGTGCTCCTGCGCGAGGTCGCGGCCGATCGCCTCGCGATCCTCGGTGTAGCGGTCGTAGAAGACGACGGTGCCGCCATAGCCCCTCGTCGCCGCCACCTTCGCGCCCGGCGCGTCCTGCGGCATGACGATGGTGGCGGGCATGCCGAGCAGCCTGGCCGAGAGCGCGATCGCCTGCGCATGGTTGCCGGAGGAGAACGCCACCACGCCGGCGCGCCGCTGGCGCTCGTCGAACCGCGACAGCGCGTTGAAGGCGCCGCGGAACTTGAAGGCGCCCATGCGCTGCAGGTTTTCGCATTTGAAGAAGAGCGAAGCCCCGCTCTCCTCATCGGTCGTCCGCGACGTCATCACCGGCGTGCGATGCGCGTGCCCCGCCAGCCGTGCCGCCGCCGCGACCACGTCCTCATAGGTCGGCAATGCCCTGTCGTCAGCCTTCATAGCCGCCCATCCCGCACACGAAGGCCCATTCCTCGTCCGTCACCGGCTGCACGGAGAGGCGCATCTGCGTCACCAGCGCCATCTTGGCGAGCTGCGGCTCGGCCTTCACCGCGGCGAGGGACACCGGTTTGGGGAAGGGGGCGACAGCCTTGAAATCGACCAGCACCCAGGGCTCGCCGGGCGTCGCCGGATCGGGATAATGCTCGCGCACCACCTCGGCGACGCCGACGATCGCCTTGCCTTCGTTCGAATGGTAGAAGAAGGCTTGATCGCCCGTCTTCATCGCCATCAAATTGAGCTTGGCGGTGTGGTTGCGCACGCCGTCCCACTTCGTCCCTGCGGCCCCGGCTGCGACCTGGTCGTCCCAGCTCCAGACCGACGGCTCCGACTTGATCAGCCAGTGACGCATGAGGATGTCTCCAGAAGGGGCCGGCAGGCGCGGCGATTCGGGTTCGGACGCGCGCCGCGATCAGGCGGCGGGCGGCTTGACGCCCCAGCGCCAGCGCCGGATCTCGACGTCAACGAACAGCCCCGCCTTGGCATAGGGATCGTTCTGCGCGAAGCTCCGGGCCTCGGCCTCGGACGGAAATTCGACGATCAGCATCGAGCCGGTCGGGCGGTCCTGGTCGTCGAGGAACGGCCCGGCGCCGAGGAGGTTGGCCCCGCCGACATCCTTGAGATAGTCGAGATGGACCTGGCGGGTGGCCATGCGCAGATCGAGGCCGTCAGGCTTGTCCTTGCACAAAATCACGAATTGCATGGTTCGGATCTCCCTTCGCGGTGATCGCAACCGCGTAGCGATTTGCGCCGGCCTTGTCGAGGGGATGGGCGCAGGCGGCACGGTCCTCCGCGCCGGGATAAGAGGAGGAGGCGGTAATTTCGTCGTAGCCGGGCTTGTCCCACGGCTGTCCGGACTTCGTCCGGGATGAGGCAAGCGGCCCGGCAATGACACATCATGAACCGTTGGCAGGCCGGAACCACCTGCCTCAGCGCCGATGGGCGGCACGCCGCCACGGAATGGTTCCCTGGCCGGCGAGAAACAGGGTTCACGTAGTTTTCATCGGCCGCCGAGGTCGGCACCGGGTCCGCCGCGTTGTTCATGACAGCGGCCGGGTCCAGTCTGCGGACGCATCGCGGCCCGGCCTGTCCCGCATCACGGAGAAACCAATGCAGAAGATCATCGTCTCATCGATCGCCGCTGCCGTCCTCGCCCTTTCGGGCTCCGCCGCATGGGCCGACATGCCCGACCAGCACAATCCCGATAATCCGATCGTCGTGCGGCGGCAGATGCATGACTGGCAGCATCGGCAGGCCAGGCACCATGGCGCCCGCTACCATCATGATTACCACCATCACCACATGTGGCGGCATCACCACGTGATGTGACGGATTCGATCGCGCAGGGAGACGTCCGTTCGCGCTCCATTCAGGCAAAGTGCCGCGATCGCCTTCTCCCGCATGGGAGAAGGCGGCGCATGACGCCTGTCCTGGCGCGCCGGACCGTTCCGTTCGCTCCGGGCCTCAGCCCCTGGCGCGGGCTTCCGCCGCGACCACCGTGTTGTGCAGGAGGCAGGCGACGGTCATCTTGCCGACGCCGCCGGGCACCGGCGTGATGTAGGAGGCGATGCCCATCGCCTCGGCGGTGGCGACATCGCCGACGATGCGGCTCTTGCCGTCCGCCGTGGCGACGCGGTTGATGCCGACGTCGATCACCACGGCACCGGGTTTGATCCAGTCGCCCTTCACCATTTCGGGGCGGCCGACCGCCGCGACGAGGATGTCGGCCTGGCGGCACACGGCCGGCAGGTCGCGGGTGCGCGAATGGGCGATCGTCACGGTGCAGTCATTGGCGAGCAGCAACTGCGCCATCGGCTTGCCGACGATGTTGGAACGGCCGACCACCACCGCGTTCCGGCCGGACAGCGCGCCCTTGCCGAGCGTGTCGACCAGCATCATCAGCGAGCCCAGCGGCGTGCAGGGGATCAGCATCTGCTCGGGATCGATCTTCGCCGCCGTGAACAGCTTGCCGACATTCATCGGATGGAAGCCGTCGACGTCCTTGGCCGGGTCGATGGCGTCGATCATCATCTGCCCGTCGAGATGGTCGGGCAGCGGCAGCTGCACCAGGATGCCGTCGACGGCCGGATCGGCGTTGAGGCGGGCGATCTCGGCCAGCAGCGCGTCCTTGCCGACGGTTTCCGGCAGTTCGATCAGCCGGCCGTCGATCGCCGTCTCATGCGCCATCTTGGTCTTGGTCGACACATAGGCGCGGCTCGCCGGATGATTGCCGACGATCACCACGTCGAGCCGGGGCTTGCGGCCATGGCTCGCGGCGAAGGCTTCCGCGCGCACCTTGGTGCGGGCCCGGACATTCGCCGCATGGACATTGCCGTCGATCAGTTCGGTCATGGCGCAGACTCTCGATGTTCAGGACGGGGCCTTATAGCGCGACGACACCCCCGCAAGGCAATCCCGGCCCGTCCTGTTCTGTCCTGATTCGGCGGGGCCGGGCGCCAAGCCCGCCGTCCCGGCGACGGATGGGCGCCTTCACGGACGGGCCGATGCGCAATACGGTGCGCAGGCGCCAGTGCGATTCGAGGCCCCGGAGCCTCGGTGCGGCGCCGAGGAGGAAAGCGATGGCGGCCGGCGGCAAGCGTCACTTCAACGTCCCGCGCGAGGCGGATCTCGGGCTCCACACCATCGCCAATGCGGCGGGGCTGGCGATCTCCTTCCTGCCCAACGGCACGATCTTCGCCATCGAGCATCGCGGCTCCGCCGTCATGGTGAACCAGGTGCTCGGCTCGCCGCTCCACGGCGGCATCGGCCGGCTCTATCTGCGCGCCGGCGGCGACCGGCCCTTCGTCGGCGAGATCGTCGGCCCTTCGGCCAAGGGGCGCTTTGCCGGCGGCACCGAAAGCGCCGAGTGGACCGGCGAGATCGAAGGCGTTTCCTACCGCGTCAAGCTGGGCCTGTACCCGCTGGATACCGCATGGCTCTGGCAGGTCGAGCTGTCGAGCGAGGGGGGCGAGGTGCCTTGCGACGTCGTGCTGGTGCAGGATGTCGGCCTCGGCGGGCGCGGCTTCCTGATGGGCAGCGAGGCCTATGCCTCGCAATATCTCGACCATCACATCGCCCGGCACGACAGCTATGGGCCGGTGGTCATGAGCCGGCAGAACCTGTCGCAGAACGGCCGCTTCCCCTGGCTCGCCCAGGGATGCCTCGACGGCGCGGCCGGCTTCGCCACCGATGCCATCGAGCTGCTCGGCCCGGATTTCCGGATGACGGGCCGCTTCGCCCGGCCCTTCGGCACCCCACTTCCCAGCCGCCGCCGGCAGCACGAGGTCGGCTGCGTGGCGCTGCAATCCCTGCCGCTGGCCGTCTCGCCGGGCTATCCGGCGCGGGTATCCTTCTTCGGCGTCTTCGCCGCCGACCATCCCGCCGCCTCGGGCGAGGCCGACCTGGCGCCCGTCGAGGCGGTCGCGCGGCGGCACGGCCACATCGTGGTGGAGGCGCTGGCGCCGGCGGCGCCGCCGCGCAGCCTCCTCCAGGATGCGCCGCTTCTCCAGCCCCTCGCCTTCGGCGAGGAAGAGCTCGCCCGCCGCTTTCCCGAGCGCAGGGCGGAAGAGCGCGACGGCGCCGCGCTGCTCTCCTTCTTCGTGCCGGACGGGCAGCAGAACCGCCATGTCGTGCTGGCGGCCAAGGAAGGCCGCGTCGCCCGCCGCCACGGCGCCCTGCTGCGCAGCGGCCGGAGCATGAAGCTCGACGACTCCACCCTGTGCGCCACCGCCTGGATGCATGGCGTGTTCGCCGCGCAGCTCACCATCGGCAACACCTCGTTCCACAAGCTGTTCTCGGTCTCGCGCGATCCCTACAACATCACGCGGGCGAGCGGATTGCGCATCCTCGCCGATATGGGCGAGGGCTGGCGGCTGCTCGGCGTGCCCTCGGCCTTCGACATCGGCCTGAGCGATGCCCGCTGGATCTACCGGCTCGCCGACCGGACGATCACCGTCCACGCCATCGCTGCCGGCGATGCCCCGGCCATGCAGTGGCGCGTCGCGGTCGAGGGCGCGCCGTGCCGCTTCCTCGTCAGCGGCCATGTGGTGATGGGCGAGCGCGACTATGAGCAGACGGGATCGGTCGAGATCGACGAAGCGGCCGGCCGCATCAGCCTGCGCCCCGCGTCCGACTGGCTCTGGGGCCAGACCTATCCGCATGCCGCCTATCACCTGGTGGTCGCGACGCCGGAGGCGGTCGAGGCCCTCGGCAGCGACGAATTGCTCTATGAGGACGAGGCGGTTCGCGACGGCTCCGTCATCGCCCTGCGGTCCGCACCGACCACGGAGCTCGTCTTCGCCGTCACCGGCTCGATGACCGATACGGCCGAGGGCCTCGCGCTGGCCGATCGCTTCGCCGCCGGGCCCGACGCGGGCGGCCTGCTCGCGCCGGCGCGGCGGTTCTGGAGCCATGTCACCCGCGACCTGCGCCTCCAGGGCGAGGACCCCGACGTCGAGGCGCAGGACCTCATGCTGCCCTGGCTCGCCCATGACGCCATGATGCACCTCACCGTGCCGCACGGGCTGGAGCAATATACCGGCGCCGCCTGGGGCACGCGCGACGTCTGCCAGGGGCCGGTCGAGCTCCTGCTGGCGCTCGAGCATGACGGCGAGGTCCGCGACATCCTGCTCACTCTGTTCGCCGAGCAGTCGCGGGCGAAGGGCGACTGGCCGCAATGGTTCATGCTCGACCCCTATCCCTATATCCGCGCCGGCGACAGCCATGGCGACGTCATCGTCTGGCCGCTGAAGGCGCTGTGCGACTATGTCGAGGCGACCGGCGATCTCGCCATCCTCGGCGAGAAAGCCGCCTGGCGCGACGGGAAGAATGGCCGCACCGCCGACATCGACACGATCGCCGCCCATGTCGATGCCTTGCTCGACACCGTGCTGGCGAGCTTCATCCCCGGCACGCATCTGGTGCGCTACGGCGAGGGCGACTGGAACGATTCGCTCCAGCCCGCCGACCCGCATCTGCGCGACTGGATGGTCAGCAGCTGGACGGTGGCGCTGCTCTACGAGCAGGTCGTGCGCTACGCCGCCATCCTCGACCGGGCCGGGCAGGGGGCGCGGAGCGTGGCGCTCGCCGATCTCGCCGGCCGGATGCGCGCCGATTTCAACCGCCACCTCATCCGTGACGGCGTGGTGGCCGGCTATGCCCTGTTCGGGCATGAGCCGGGCAGCGGCGTCGAGCTGCTGCTGCATCCCTCCGACACCCGCACCGGCCTCGCCTATTCGCTGATCTCGATGACGCAGGCGATCATCGGCGGCCTGTTCGATCCCGACCAGGCGCGCGACCATCTGCGGGTGATCGAGGAGCATCTTCTCCTGCCCGACGGTGCGCACCTTATGGACCGGCCGGTCAAGTATAGCGGCGGGCCGGAGACGCTGTTCCGGCGCGCCGAATCCGCCGCCTTTTTCGGGCGCGAGATCGGCCTGATGTATGTGCATGCGCATCTGCGCTATTGCGAGGCGCTCGCCCGGCACGGCGAGGCGCAGGCGCTGTGGGACGGCCTCGCCCTCGTCAATCCCATCGCCGTGACCAACCGGCTGCCCAGTGCCGCGCTGCGCCAGCGCAACACCTATTTCTCCTCCAGCGACGCCGCCTTCCCCGACCGCTATGCGGCGAGCGCCGAATGGGGCCGCGTCCGCGCCGGCACCATCGCCGTCGACGGCGGCTGGCGCATCTATTCGAGCGGTCCCGGGCTCTTCACCCGCGCCGTCGTCGAGCTCGTGCTCGGCCGCCGCCGGCATTTCGGCGAAAGGATCGAGAGGCCGCTGATGCCGCCGGTGCTGACGGGAATGACGATGAACCGCGAGGCGTGACCGCCCGGGAGCGCGGACGTCCTGTCCATAGGCGCCGAGATAAGAGGAAGAGGCGCAATTTTGTCATGCCCGGGCCTTGTCCCGGGTATCCGGACTTCGTCCGGGATGAGGGCTCTCGGCCCGGCAATGACAAATCCTGAACTGGTATGGACCAGAAATCGCCCTGTCTCAGCACCTATGGCATCCAGTCCGTCCGCGCTCCCGCGATTTCAGGCCTCCGCGTCCTTGCCTACCTGGCGTTTCTTCGTCCGGCGCCGCTGCTTGCGCAGCTCCGCGCTTTCATGGATGCCGAAGGTCGCCTTCGGCTTTCTGCGCGCCGCCGCGGCCTTTTCCGCCCGTTCCTTTTCCTTCAGCAGCGCCTTCAGGGCCTTGAGGTGGGCTTCGGTGAAGAAGAGATCGCGGCCGGAGGCGGTGAAGAAGCCGTGCTGGCGCGCGACATTGGCGAGCGGCTTCGCCTCGGTGCCCAGGCGTTGGGCGGCCTGGACCAGGGTGAAGACCGGTGCTGCCGGGGACGACGGGATCTCGGCCAAGGAAAGTCCTTCCATTCGGTACGGCGACCGCGAAGGGCCTTTCTACAGGAAAACCGGCGGCCGATGCAAAGAAGGTGGCGGCCCCGTCTCACGTAGTGAGGATCGAGCACACGCAAACTCGCACAGCGAATGGACGCTGATCGCTACCAGTTTGGTGCTTCCAGCGTCTCGATCGCGGTCTGCTGCTGCGCTTCGTCGTCGCCGACGATCAGGCGCAGCAACACGTTGGTATCGAGGCTGGTTTTCACTTGCGCTCGATTCCGCTCAGTCCCGCGGCGGTGCCGGCGTCGGCAATGGCGTCATGGATCTGGTCGATCGAAAGCCGCGCGCCGTTCGTCTTCCCCTTGAGGAAGCTCTGCAGCTCCCGCCACGAGCCCTTGGGCTGTTCGGCCTTCAGCTCCGCCCGGCCATCGGGCAGCAGCTCGAGCCTGATCTTGCCGCCCGGTTCGATGCCCAGATGCTTCAGCACGTCCTTCCTGAAAGTGACCTGGCCCCGCGTATTGACGTCAACGTCGGCATGGTGAGCGTCCCCCAGACTGACTGCCGATATAAAGCAAATTTGCATTATCGGCAGGGCGGATGTCCGGCGAAGGTGACCGCCCGTCACACCAAGGGCGGGTCGAGCCGGGCGAAGGCCGCCTGCCGGCGATAGGGAAAATAGGGATAGGGCGCCGTCACCGCGCTGGCCTCGTCGAGCCGGGCCACCTGCGCCGGCGTGAGCGACCAGCCGACGGCGCCGAGATTCTGGCGAAGCTGCTCCTCGTTGCGGGCGCCGATGATCACGGAGGCGACCGTCGGGCGCTGCAGCAGCCAGTTGATGGCGATCTGCGGCACGGTGCGGCCGGTCTCGGCCGCGATCTCGTCGAGCGCGTCGACGACACGGTAGAGCAGTTCGTCGTCGACGGGCGGCCCGAAGCCGGCGGTGTCGTGCAGGCGGCTGCCTTCCGGCCAGGGCTGGCCGCGGCGGATCCGGCCGGTCAGCCGGCCCCAGCCGAGCGGGCTCCAGACCAGCGCGCCGAGGCCCTGATCCTTGCCGAGCGGCATCAGCTCCCATTCATAGTCCCGGCCGAGCAGCGAGTAATAGACCTGGTTGGCGACGTAGCGCGGCCAGCCGTGCCGGTCGGCCGCCGCGAGCGACTTCATCACCTGCCAGCCCGAGAAGTTGGAGACGCCGACATGGCGCAGCTTGCCCGCCCGTACCAGCCCGTCGAGCGTCGAGAGCACTTCCTCCACCGGCGTGCCGGCGTCGAAGGCGTGCAGTTGCAGCAGGTCGATATGGTCCGTGCCGAGGCGGCGCAGCGCATCCTCGACGGCGCGCACGAGACGCCCCCGCGAGGAGCCGGCATCGTTGGGGCCATCGCCCATCGGCAGGCCGGTCTTGGTCGAGATCAGCACCTGGTCGCGCCGTCCCCTGATCGCGGCGCCCAGCACCTCCTCGGAGGCGCCCTGCGAATAGACGTCGGCGGTGTCGAACAGCGTGACGCCGGCGTCGATGCAGATGTCGAGGAGGCGGCGCGCCTCCGCGGCGTCGGTGCGGCCCCAGGCGCCGAACAGCGGGCCGGATCCGCCGAAGGTGCCGGTGCCGAAGCTGAGCGCCGGCACCTTCAGCCCGGATGTTCCAAGACGGCGATAGTCCATGGCGATTTCCTTTCGATCGATGCGGGTCAGGCGGAAAGGGAGGCCGATCGCGCCGCGTCGATGCGATCGGTCCTCAGGGCGAGGAGCGCGGTGACGATGGCGGCGAGCGGAAACAGGCTGGCGGCGAGCGGCACCATGCCCAGGCCCGGCCCGTGCTCGATCACGGCGCCACCCGCCCAGGCCCCGAGGGCGTTGCCGAGGTTGAAGGCGGCGATGTTGAAGCTGGAGGCAAGGCTGCGGCCGGCACCGGCGGCCTTTTCCAGCACCCACATCTGCAGCGGGGCGACGGTGGCGAAGCCCGCCGCGCCGAGCAGGCCGACGAAGAGGACGGCGGCGATGGGCTGGTGCAGCGCCGGCCCCATCAGGGCCAGCACGGCGGCGAGGCCGGCGAGGGTGCCGAGCACCGTGCCGACGAGGTGCCGGTCGGCAAAGCGGCCGCCGACGAGGTTGCCGAGCACGAGGCCGCCGCCGAACACCAGCAGGATCGGGGAGACGGCGGTCTCCGGGAAGCCGGCGATGCGCGTCAGCGCCGGGGCGATATAGGTGAAGACCGCGAAGACGCCGGCATAGCCGAGCACCGTCGTCGCCAGGCCGAGCAGCACGACGGGCCGCGCGATCGCGGCGAGATCGGCCCGCCAGTCGGACGCCTCCGGCGCGGCCTCGTCCTTCGGCACGAGCGCGAGGATGACGCCGAGCGCCGCGACGCCGACGAGCGCGACCGCCCAGAACGTCGCCCGCCAGCCGAAGGCCTGGCCGAGCCAGGTGCCGAGCGGCACGCCGAGGATGTTGGCGACCGTCAGCCCCGTGAACATCACGGCGATGGCCGAGGCGCGCTTGTCCGGCCCGACGAGGCCGGTCGCCACCACGGATCCGACGCCGAAAAAGGTGCCGTGGGCGAGCGCGGTGAGCACGCGCGCCGCCATCAGCGTGCCGTAGGTCGGCGCGAGGGCGCAGGCGGCGTTGCCGGCGGCGAAGATCGCCATCAGGCCGAGGAGCACGGTCTTGCGCGGCCAGCGGGCCGTCAGCACGGTCAGCACCGGCGCGCCGGCGACGACGCCGAGCGCATAGCCCGAGATGAGCAGGCCGGCGGAGGCGATGGAGACGTGGAGGTCGGCGCCGACGTCGAGCAGCAGCCCCATGATGACGAATTCGGTGACGCCGATGCCGAAGGCACCGGCCGTCAATGCGTAGAGGGCCAAGGGCATGATGAAAGGGGTCCGGCTGGTTCGTGGGATGAGCCGGACCATAGACGCGCGGGAGACGATGAGATAGAATGCCTGAAATCACATCATCTATGAATTGAACTCACAATGGCACGGATCGAGATCAATCGCTCCGGCGAGATGGAAGTGTTCGTCCGCGTCGTCGAGCAGGGCGGCTTCTCGCCCGCGGCGCGCGCCTGCCGGATGACGCCCTCGGCGGTCAGCAAGCTCGTGGCGCGGCTGGAGGGCCGGCTGGGCGCCCGGCTCGTCAGCCGCTCCACCCGCAAGCTCCAGCTCACGCCGGAAGGCTGCGCCTTCTACGAGCGGGCGACGCGCATCCTCGCCGACATCGAGGACGCCGAGCGCGGCGCCGCCACCGGGGAACAGGCCGTCGGGCGCATCCGCTTCAACACCAGCGCCTCCTACGGCATGCACATCCTCGCGCCGGTGCTTCCCGACTTCCTCGCGCTCCACCCCGGCGTCACCCTCGACATCGTGCAGACCGATCACGTCATCGACCTCCTGGCCGAGCGCACCGACATCGCCGTCAGGGCGGGGCCGCTGAAGAGCTCGAGCCTCGTCGCGCGCAAGCTCGGGGAGACGCCGATGCTGATCGTGGCGTCGCCCGCCTATCTCGGACGGGCCGGCGTGCCCCGGACCATCGCCGATCTCGAGCTGCATGAGCGCCTCAGCTTCAGCTATGCGCGCAGCATCGAGGGCTGGTCGCTGCGCGACGGCGAGGAGACCGTGCTGGTGCCGGCGGTGGGCCGGGTGCAGGCGAGCGACGGCGAGGCGCTTCGCCACCTCGCGCTCGGCGGCGCCGGCCTGGCCCGCCTCGCGGCGTTCACGGTGCGCGACGACATCGCGGCGGGCCGTCTGGTGCCGGTGCTCGAGCCGCTCGGATCCGGCGACCGCGAGGTCTTCCATGCCATCTATGTCGGACAGGGCGGGCCGCTGCCCTCCCGCGTGCGCGCCTTGCTCGACTTCCTCGCCCTGCGCGGGCGGGTGAGCTGAGGCCGCGCCCTCAATAATGCGGCGGCGGCGGTTCGGGCAGGCCGGCGAGGTCCGCCCGTAGCTCGGTCGCCTGCATGCGGTCGTCGAGGCGCGCCAGCCGGCGCGTCAGCGCCTCGATCTGCTTCCACTGCGCCACGATCGCCTGGTTGAGATCCTCGATGATCTCGTCCTGGAAGGCGAGGCGGGTTTCCAGCGTGTCGATGCGGGCGGTGAGCGTGTCGATGTCGTTCATGCCGCAGCTCTACCACGTCGCGCCGAAACCGTCATGGCCGGCGCGGCGGCGTGCGGCCGGGCCTCACAGCCGCGCGACATGCTCGACCAGGCGGTCGATGTCGGCGCCGGTGTTGTAGTAATGCGGCGAAGCGCGCACCAGCATCGGCAGGGATCGCGCCTCGGCGTCGAGCCGGGTGCTCGCGGGGTCGGAGGTGCCGATGACGATGCCGGCGGCGGCGGCGCTCGCCACGACGCTCTCGGCCTCATGGCCGTCCAGCGTGAAGCTGACGATGGCCGACGGGCTCCGGCCGAGATCCCGCAGGCGCAGGCCGTCTATGCCGCTCAGGCCGGCGCGCAGGCGGTTCGCCAGCGCGCGGCAGCGCTTCTCGATCGCATCGAGCCCGAGATCGAGCGCATAGTCGACCGCGGCGCCCAGCCCCAGCCGCGCCGCATAATTATTCTCCCAATTCTCGAAGCGGCGGGCATCGCCGCGCAGCCGGTACCGGTCCCGTTCCACCCACGGCGCGGCGTGATGGTCGATCATCGGCGGTTCGAGCCGGTGCAGCATCGAGCGGCGGACATAGAGGAAGCCGGTGCCGCGCGGCCCGCGCAGGAATTTGCGTCCGGTCGCCGAAAGCATGTCGCAGCCGATCGCCTCGACGTCGACCTCCATCTGCCCCACGGCCTGGCAGGCGTCGACCAGATAGGGAATGGCGTAGGTCCGCGCCACCGTGCCGATGCGTGCCGCGGGGTTGACGAGGCCGCCATTGGTCGGCACCCATGTCACCGAGATGAGCTTCACCTTGCCGTCGATCATGCGCTCGAGCGCGGCGACGTCGAGCTGGCCCGAGGCGTCGTTCGGCACCACCTCGACCCGCGCGCCCGTGCGGCGGCACATCTGCAGATAGGCGACATAATTGGCCGCATATTCGGCTTCGGCGGTGAGGATGCGGTCGCCCGCCTTGAAGGGCATCGCATAGAACGCCATCTGCCAGGCGACGGTGGCGTTCTCCACCAGGGCGATCTCGTCCCGGCCGGCGTTGAGCAGCCGGGCGACGGAATCATAGACGGCTTCGAGCCGCTCGGCCTCCCTGTCGGCGGCGGCGTAGCCGCCGATCTCGGCTTCCAGGTCGATATGATCCTTCATGGCCGCCACCACCGAGACCGGCATCAGCGCGGCGCCGGCATTGTGGAGATAGGATTGCCGGCCGGCCGCCGGCGTATCGGATCGGATCCGCTCGAAATTGATCATCGTCTATGTGGCTCCGGCGCTGAGCTCGGCCCAGTCGAACTCCGCCTCCAGCACGTGATAGGCGTCATCGCCGATGGCACCGTCGAGGCGCAGTTCATTGGCCTTGCGGCGGGCGGCGGCGATCGCCTTGCGCCGGATCGGATTGCCTGGCAGCTCGTCGGTGTCGTCCTCGGTGGGACTGGTCTCGTTGAGCTCGACCACCGCGCGGTATTCCTTGCGCAGGATGCCCGCCAGGGGCGAGGTCTCGTCGGCGATGGCGTCGAGCGCCGCGCGATAGGCCTCGGTACGCGCCCACTTCACCTCCTGGCCGACGGGGTCGCCGTCGCGCAGGCGCAGCCATCCGATCAGCGGCTTCAGGGTCGGCCCCTGGATCACCAGCGTGCCGAACACCACGCAGAAGGCGCAGATCAGGATGAGGTCGCGATAGGGGAAGGGCGAGCCGTCGGCGAGCCTGTCGGGCAGCGCGAAGGCGGCGGCGAGCGTGACGATGCCGCGCATGCCGGCCCAGGACACCATCAGCCCGCCGCGCATCGTCGGCCGGGCCATCGGTCGGGGCGGGCGGAAGCCGTAGCGGGCGATCTTCACGCGGATCGCCGTGTTGTAGGTCATCACCCAGGCGAAGCGCGCCAGGATGGTGGTGGCGAGCACCGCCAGTGCCGTCATGCCGTATTCGTAGCGCAGGCCCGCGTCGAGCCGCTCCCACAGCGGGCGCAGCTGCATGCCGATCAGCACGAAGGCGAAGGCGTTGAGGATGAAGACCGCCGTCTCCCACACCGCATAGACGGGCACGCGCATGCGCGCCGGCACGAACACGCCGCCCGTGCGGGCGACCGTCATCGCATAGGCCACGATGGTGAGAATGCCGGAGAGGCCGATGGCCTCGGCGACGATCCAGACCCCGAACGTGGCGGAGAACTGCACGATGATCGCCGTCGGCGCGTCGTCGATCAGCCGATTCGCGCGCTGGAACAGATGGCCGAAGGCGATGCCGCCGACGATGCTGCCGACGACGGTGAGCAGGAAGGCCGGCGCGATGCCGACCACCGAAATGCCGCCCGACACCATCGCCAGCACGGCCAGGCGGTAGATCAGCAGGGCGGTGGCGTCGTTGAGGAGGCTCTCGCCTTCCAGGATCTTGAGGAGGCGGTGCGGAAGCCTGACCTGCCGCACCACCGCGGTCGCGGCGGCGGCATCCGGCGGCGCGACGATGGCGCCGAGGGCGATGGCGGCGGCCCATGGCATCGCCGGAACCATCAAGTGGGCGACCACCGCGACGGCCACGGTGGTGACACCGACGGCGGCGATGACGAGGTTGCCCACCGGCAGCCAATTGTCACGAAGATCGCGCAGCGATGTGTCGTAGGCGGCGTCGAGCAGCACGGGCGCCACGAACAGCGTCAGCGCGAGATGGGGATCGAGCGTCCATGCCGGCGCGGCGGGCACGAAGGCGAGGCAGGCGCCGCCGATGGCCAGGAAGGTCGGATAGGGCACGCCCAGCCGGCGCGCCAGCGCCGCCAGCAGGGCCGCGCCCAGCAGCAGAAGGATGATCCACTCGAATGTTTCCATCAGCGCCCCGGCATCCGTGCGCAGGTTGTATCGGCCGGGCGGGCACGTCAAGATTGGAGGGGTGGTCCGCTACCCGTTGATCGGAAAGCGGACCACCGTGTTCGCCTTGTCGGGGCCCGTGCCCGGATCGTCCGGCACCGGATGCGAGGGCAGCACCGGCGTGATCGGCGCCGCCCGCCGTGCCAGCGGCTTCAGCGGCTCGACCTTGGCCGCCTCCGCCTTCGGCTCCGGAGCGGCCGGCTCGGCTGCCGGCGGCGTCTCCGGCGCCTCGGGCGGTTCGGCCGGGGCGAGGGCGTCCTGCACCGCCGCCGGCGCCACGACTTCGGCCTCCACCAGCCGGGGCTGCTCGGGTTCGTCGATATCCGCGAGCACGTCGTCGGCATAGCTGTCCGTCGGGGCGCCGAGGCGCTCGACCGGCATCTTCCATTCGAAGGCGTCGAGATGACCGGTCACGGGCGATGCCGGCAGCCACACGTCCGAGACGACGCCGTCGGCGGTCCATGCCGGATCGCGCGGCGCGCGGACGGCGCGCGAGAGCCATTCGCGGACCTTGCCGGTGGAGCCGTTCTCGGCTTCCTCGATCTCCGCCATCAGCAGGCAGACGCGCTCGGTGGCGCCGGAGGCGAGGAAGGGCGTCAGCGAGGAGCGCGCCAGGGTGAAGTCGCGCGCCGCCAGGGCGGCGCGGGCGAGGGCCACGCCGCTCTCGGGACTGCCGGGGGCCTGCGCCGCCAGCGACTGGATGCGGGTCAGCCGGTCGCGCGCGGAATCGCCGAGCCGCACGTTCATATAGGTTTCGGCGATATCGGGATGGGGCGACAGGCGCCAGGCCGCCTCGAGGATCTTCGAGGCCTTGCGGATCTCGTTGCTTTCCGAGAGCAGCCGCGCCGCCATCACCGCCGCCGGCACCAGGCCGGGCGCGAGCTTGAGGGCTTCGAGCAGGCTGGCGCGCGCGCCGGCCCGGTCGCGTTCCGCCTGCTCGATGCCGCGGGCGGCCAGCAGCACGGCGCGATGGCGCCTCGCAGTGTCCTTGTCGATCAGGCGATGGTCGGCATTGCGCGCCAGGGTGGCGAGCGCGCCGGCCCAGTCCTTCTCCAGCGATTGGAATTCCAGGAGGGCGGTGCCGGCCCAGGGCAGGGTCGGCGACGTCTTCACCGCTTCGGAGGCGAGCATGCGGGCGGCGCGGGCGTCGCCGCGGCGGCGCGCCTCGACGAAGAGCCCGCGCAGGCCGAGCGGCCGGGTCTCCGGATCCTCCAGCATCAAGCGGAAGGCGGCCTCGGCGCCGGCGCGATCGCCCGACAGCTGCGCCGCCTGGGCTCGGAGCAGCAAAGCGAGCGGCTCCGAGCCGAGGATTTTCTCCGCCTCGGCCGCCTGGCGCTGCGCCCGGCGCACATCGCCCGAGCCGACGGCGATCATGCCCTGGGTCACGGCATTGAAGCCCCTCGACCGGCGCCGGGTCCGGAAATAGCCGGACAGGGCGGCGGGCGACCGCAGCAGCCAGCGCAGCAGGCCGACCAGCAGCACGAGCAGCGCGACCAGCGCGAGGAGGGCGATGGCGGCGACGGTCAGCGTCGTGCGCACATGCCAGTGCTGGAAGGTCAGCACGACGTCGCCCGGACGGTCGGCCAGCCAGCTCAGGCCGAGCCCCGCCAGGGCGATCGCGACGATGATGACAATGATACGGAGCATCAGCGCCTCACGGACTGGAGAATTTCTGGAGGGCCGCGGCGGTCTCGGCCTGGATCACGTCGAGGGCGCCGAGCGCGCTGCCCGCCTGGGCGAGCCATGCCGCCCCGGCCTGCTGTCCGGCCTCCGGCATCGCCTTGAAGACGGCGACGGCCCCGGCGAGGTCGCCGCGGTGGAGGGCGTCGGACACCTTCTGCACCGGCGCCGCCGGATCGTCCGGCGAGCCGTCGCCTTCGCGGGTGATGACCACGACATGGCCGAGGCTCGACATCAGGCGGTCCATCACGCCGGCATCCGCCGGCGGCGACGGCGGCTTGGGGGTGAGGGCCGCCACGATCGCGGGCCTGACGGCGTCGAAGCTTGCGGCGAGCGTCTCGGTCGAGGGAACGCCGGTCGCCGCGAGGGCCGCCAGCGGCGCGAGGGCATCGGCATTGCCGCCGATGGCGGCGGCCGTCTTCAGCTCCGGCTCGAACGGCCGGCCGTCGCGCACCGCCTGGGCGACCTCGGCGAGCGCCACCGCATAGGCCGCCGCCTTGTTGGAGGCGGCGCTGGTCGAGGCCGCGAGCGCTGCCACTTGCTTCTGTGTGTCGCGCAGACCGGCCTGGACCTCGGACGCCGCGGCTGCTGCGGCGGCGGCCTTGTCGCCCACCGGCGCGATGGCGGCCTCCTGGGCCTTGGCCGCCTCGTCCAGCGCCGCATGCAGGCTGGCGATGTCGGCTTCGGCCTTGGCGAGCCGATCCGCCAGCGGACCGGCGTCGCCGGATGCCGCGGCGGGCGCCGTGCCCGCCGGGGTGGCGGCCGCGGACTTCTGGGCCTCGCCCGCCAGATTGAGGGCGTCGTTGGCGGCATCGCGCGCCGCTTTCGCCGCATCCTCGGCGGCGGCCGCGCGGCTCATCGCCTGGTCGGCCGCCGATTTGTTGGAGGCGATGTCCTGCTCGGCCGCGGCGAGGCGGGGCGAGAGGTCGTCATTGCTTCGGCCGAGAGGCACGAGGCCGGAGGAAACCGCCGCCAGCACGAGGACGGCGCCCGCGACGCCGCCGGCCAGCGCGGCGAGCAGCAGGGGGAGCCTGCGCTGCGGGGGCGGCGTCTCGAAGATGTCGAGCTTCGGCGCCGGCTGCACCGGCGGGGCGGCATGGTCTCCCGCCGTTTCGGCCGCCGCGTCCGCGGGCGCGGTCGCCGGCTCTTCGGGCGTTCCGGCATCGACGGCCGCTCGCGGCGCGTCGGACGTGTCGAGCCTGGGCTCGGCCTCGCCTTCGGGACCGACCGCTGCCGCCGTGGCCGCGTCGGTGTCCGGCGTTTCGCCTGCCGCCGGGGCGGCCGGCTCCTGCGGCGTCTCGCCGCTCCAGGGGCCGGGCTGGCCGGGCTCGCCTTCGGCCTGCGGGTCGCCTTCGGCGGGCGCGCCGGCGCTCTCCGGCGCCGCGGCGGATGATTCGGTCCGTATCTCGACGGCATTCAAATCGAGCGTCGTCGGGCGGACAGCCATGCTCTTCTGCCGTGCCTGGCCGCCCGCCGTGTCGTCTTCCCGTACCATGCAGACCTCATGGGAACTGATATCGCCCAGCCTATATCACGAAACCGTATGGCGCTAATCGGGCGGAGGCCCGCCCGGTCCGTCCGTGCCGCCGATTTCGGTTCAGATCAGGTCGAGCAGCGCTTCCTCCTCCGGGAGCGGCGCGGACGCCACATGCCCGGCGCCGCTCTCGGCCAGCACCGCGGCGACCTTGGCCGAGAGGCAGAGATGCCGCAGGCCGAGCGCCGCCAGGGCGGCGGGGCCGCCGGCGCAGGCGATGAACGCCTCGGCGGTGCGGGCCGAATAATGCAGCACCGCATCGATCCCCCCCGCGGCGATCGCCTCGGCCGTGGCCGGCGCGAAGCGCTCGGCCTTGTGCGCTTCATAGACCACCGCCAGCCGGACGTGATGGCCGTGCGCGGCGAGGGCGGCGGGAAGGTCGCCGCTGCGGTCCGCTCCCGCCAGATAGAGGATGCGCCTCGGCGTGGGCCAGGCCCGCGCCGCGTGGTCGAGGAGGGCGTCGAGGTCGCGGCCCGTCGTCTCGACGTCGGCGAAGCCGAGCGCCCGCGCGGCGGCGGCGGTCCGCCGCCCGACGGCGACCAGGGGGATGGCGAGCAGGTCCGCCAGTTCCGGCCGGTGCCGGATCGCCGCAAGGGCGTTGCCGCTGGTGACGACCACGGTGTCGAACGGACCTTCCGGCAGCGCATCGTCGCGGGGGGTGACGGTCAGCATCGGATCGATCAGCGCCTCATGGCCGCGCTCGGCGAGCGCCCGTGCGGTCTGGCGCGATTCCTCGATCGGCCGGGTGACGAGGATGCGGGCCAAGCGTCAGGTCCCCGTGAAGAAGCCGGGGCCGCCGCGCGTGCGCAGCTCCTCGCCGGCCGAACGGCCGAGGGCTTCGGCCTCGGCGAGGGGCCCGCTGCGCGCGGTCTCGTGCGCCTCGCTGCCGTCGGGCTTCAGGATGAGGCCGCGAAAGCGGACGGTGCCGCCCTCGATGCGGGCATGGCCGGCGATGGGGGTACGGCAGGATCCGTCGAGGACGGCGAGGAAGGCCCGTTCCATCCTGAGCGCCAGATGCGTGTCGGCATGGTCGATGGCGCCGACGAGCCGGTTGGTCGCGGCATCGTCCGCCCGCGTCTCGATGCAGATCGCGCCCTGCCCGAGCGCCGGCAGGAAGCTCTCCTCGCTGAGGATGGCGCTGGCATGATCGAGCATGCCGAGGCGCTTCAGTCCGGCCACCGCGAGCAGCGTCGCGTCCGCCTGTCCTTCGGCGATCTTGCGCAGGCGCGTTTCGACATTGCCGCGGAACAGCATGGTCTCGAGATCGGGGCGCAGGCGCTTGAGCATCGCCTGGCGGCGCAGCGCCGCCGTGCCGACGACGGCGCCGTGCGGGAGGGCCTCGATCGAGGCCACCCCCGGCGCGATCAGCGCGTCGCGGACGTCCTCGCGCTCGAGGAAGGCGCTGAGGACGAGCCCGTCCGGCAGCAATGTCGGCATGTCCTTGGCCGAATGCACCGCAAGGTCGATCTCGCCGTCGATCAGCGCGCGCTCGATCTCCTTGGTGAACAGCCCCTTGCCGCCGGCCTCCGACAGCGCCCGGTCCTGGATCATGTCGCCGGACGTCCGGATGACGCGGATCTCCAGGCGCTCGGGCGCGATGCCGTGGGCGCGCGCCAGCAGCGCTCGGGTCTCGCGGGCCTGGACGAGGGCGAGGGGGCTGCCTCTCGTGCCGAGGCGGAGGAGGATGGACAAGGCAGGATTTCCCGGCAGGACGGAAGGATGGACCGCGCTGCTTTGCCGAAGAATTGCCGGGGTGTCAAAGGCCGGGGCTCGCCGAGGCCGCGCGGGTGCCCGGATTCGCGGCGCCGGCCGCGCACACGCGCCGGTGGAGCGCCGTGGAAAGCACTGCTTCATTTGGCGGCGGGCATGCTTTACGATGACGCCCTGTCTTCCCTCATCGGTATCGGCGTATCCCAAATGCTCGTCCTCGGCATCGAAACCACCTGCGACGAAACTGCGGCGGCGGTCGTCCTGCGCAACCAGGACGGCGAGGGCGAGATCCTGTCCAACATCGTGCTGTCGCAGATCGCCGAGCATGCCGCCTATGGCGGCGTGGTGCCGGAGATCGCCGCGCGCGCCCATGCCGAGATGGTCGACCACGTCATCGAGCGGGCGATGGACGAAGCCGGGATACGCTTCGACAAGCTCGACGCCATCGCCGCCGCCGCCGGGCCCGGCCTGATCGGCGGCGTGATCGTCGGCCTCACCACCGGCAAGGCGCTGGCGCTGGCGCTCAACCGGCCGCTCGTTGCCGTCAACCACCTCGAGGCCCATGCGCTGACGCCGCGCCTGACCGACCACGTCGCCTTTCCCTATCTGCTGCTGCTGGCCTCCGGCGGCCATACCCAGCTCGTCGCGGTGCGCGGCCTCGGCGACTATGTCCGCCTTGGCACCACCATCGACGACGCCATCGGCGAAGCCTTCGACAAGACGGCGAAGATGCTCGGCCTCGGTTATCCCGGCGGCCCGGCCGTGGAGGCCCAGGCGATGAGCGGCGACGCGACGCGGTTCGCCTTCCCGCGGCCGATGCAGGGCCGGCCCGAGCCGAATTTCTCGCTCTCCGGCCTCAAGACGGCGGTCCGCCTCGAAGCCGAGCGCCATGCCCCGCTCGCCGCCAAGGATGTGCGCGACCTCTGCGCCTCGTTCCAGGCCGCCGTCGTCGACATGGTGGTCGACCGCACGCGCGTCGGCCTGCGGCGGTTCCGCGATGCCGCCGGGCAGCCGACCGCCCTGGTGGTGGCGGGCGGCGTCGCCGCCAACCGCGCCATCCGCCGCGGCCTGCAGCGCCTCGGCTCGGAAGTCGGCCTGCGCCTGGTGATGCCCCCGGTGGCGCTGTGCACCGACAACGGCGCCATGATCGCCTGGGCCGGCGCCGAGCGGCTCGCCGCCGGCATGACCGACGGGCTCGATTTCAGCCCCCGCGCCCGCTGGCCGCTCGATCCCAACGCGCCGGGATCCGGCAAGGGAACGGGCGCCAAGGCGGTGGGCCTCAAGGAAGCCAGGGCGTGAGCGCTGCGCGCGGGGCGGTCGTCGGCGTCATCGGCGCCGGCGCCTTCGGCACGGCGCTCGCCTGCGCCCTCGCGCGGGCGGGATGCGCCGTCCGGCTGTGGGGGCGGGACGCCGCCCATATGGCCGAGCTGGCGCAGGAGCGCCGCGTGCCGCGCCTCGGCGGCCTCATCCTTGCCGAGACGATCCGCCCGACGGCCGACCTCCGCGAGGCGGCCGCCGCCGAGGCGCTCGTCCTCGCCGTGCCGACGCAGGCGCTTCGCGACGTCTGCCTGCAGCTCGGCGGCCTGGCGGCGCCGGACATGCCCCTCATCCTTGCCGCCAAGGGCATCGAGCGGCGCAGCGGCGGCTTCGTCTCGGATATCGTGCGCGAAACCCTGCCGTCCTGCGTGCCGGCCGTGCTGTCGGGGCCCGGCTTCGCCGCCGACATCGCCCGGGGCTTTCCGACGGCGCTGACCCTGGCCTGCGCCGACGGCGCCCTCGGCGCCGCCCTGGCGCGAATGATCGGCTCGCCGGCCTTCCGCCTCTACCACACCACCGACCTGCGCGGCGTCGAGATCGGCGGGGCGGCCAAGAACGTGCTGGCGATTGCCGCGGGCGTCGCCGCCGGCCGCGGCTTCGGCGAGAGCACCGTGGCGGCACTGCTGGCGCGCAGCTTCGCCGAGTTGACCCGGTTCGGCCTCGCCTTCGGCGGGCGAGCCGAAACGCTGGCGGGCCTGTCCGGCCTCGGCGACCTCATCCTGACGGGAACCTCGTCCCGCTCGCGCAACCGGCGCTTCGGCGAGGAACTCGGGCGCGGCGCCGGCGTGGAGACGGCGATCGCCGAGGTCGGCCTCGCCGAGGGGGTCTGGACCGCGCCGATCCTGGCCCGCATGGCGGCGGAGAAGGGGGTCGACATGCCGGTCGCCGCCGCCGTCGCCGATCTCGTCGGCGAGGCGCGCGTCGGCATCGATGCGGTGATCGAGCGCCTGCTCGCGCGTCCGCCGCGGGCGGAGTAGGGCGGCGGATCCGCTGCCCCGCGCGAGGTGTCCTACGCCCGCGCCCGTGGATGGGCCGCCTGATAGACCCGCATCAGCTCGCTGGCGTCGACCTTGGTGTAGACCTGCGTGGTCGAAAGACTGGCATGGCCGAGCAGTTCCTGGATCGAGCGCAGGTCGCCGCCGCGTCCGAGCAGATGGGTGGCGAAGGAGTGGCGCAGGGCGTGCGGCGTGGCGCTGTCGGGCAGGCCGAGCGCGCCGCGCAGGCGCTGCATCGTGAGCTGGACGATGCGCGGCGACAGCGGCCCGCCGCGCGCGCCGACGAAGAGCGGCCCGTCCGGCCCTGTTTCATATGGAACAAGGGCGAGATAGGCCTCGACCGCCTGCGCCACCGGCGCGATGATCGGCACCGACCGCATCTTCTGCCCCTTGCCGGTGACGGTGAGGCTGTCGCGCCCGCTCACCGGCGCATCCTTGCGGGCGATGCCGAGCGCTTCGGAAATGCGCAGCCCCGCCCCGTAGCACAGCGCCAGCACGGCGGCGTCGCGGGCGAGGATCCAGGGTTCGCGCAGGTCCCCGCTGCGGCTTTCGGCGTCGGTGACGCGGCGGGCGGCATCCGGCGACAGCGGCTTGGGCAGGCTCTGCGGCAGCTTGGGCCCGCGGACGGCGGCGAGCGCCGCGCTGGCGCCGTGGCCCTCGCGTTCGAGGAAACGGGCGAAGGCGCGCGCGGCGGCGAGGGCGCGCATCAGCGAGCGGGGCTTCAGCCCGTCGGTCCGCCGGGCGGCGATGAAGGCGCGCACGTCGCGCGGGGCGAGCGCGGCGATGTCGCCGAGCCCCGGGGGGGCGCCGAGATGGCCGGTGAGGAAGCGCAGGAGGGCGGTGACGTCGCGGTCATAGGCCTCGACCGTCTTCGGGCTCATGCGGCGCTCCACCGCCAGATAGGCGAGCCAGCGGCCCCTGGCGGCGGCGAGATCGGGAGCGGCGACGAGGAGCGGCGGCGAAACGGTCATGCCGCCACTCTGCACCACAAAGATGAGCGATCGGTTGAGACCGCCAGGAATTGCGTTCGAGCCGGAGCGGATCACCCATTCAACGCAGAGGTATCAAAAGAATTCTGCGATTCGTGGTGATCCGATCCGAAGATGGAACGCTATTCGCCCGGCACCATCGCGGGGGCACGGGAGGCGACGAGGGCCGGGCTCCGTCCGAAGCCGTACATGACGACCAGGCACAGCGCCGACAGCCCGAGATAGCCGCAGGCGAGCGGGAAGATCGTGCCGTTATAGGCCTCGCCGATGAGGCCGCCGATCACCGCGCCCATGATGGTGGTGACGCAGCCGATGAAGGAGGAGGCGGTGCCGGCGACGTCGCCGACCGGCTCCATCGCCAGCGCGTTGAAGTTCGGCAGCGTCAGGCTGAGCAGGAAATGGGCGATGCCCATGGTGATGCCGAACACCAGCAGCGGCGGCCGGCCGTCGAAGAGATAGGCCTCGGCCAGCAGGATGGCGGCCATGACGGTGAAGCCCGCCATGCCCGCCCGCGACAGCTTGTGCATGCCGAGCCGCTTCACCAGGCGCGAATTGGTGAAGGAGGCGATGCCCATGCAGATGGCGATCATCCCGAAGGCGAGCGGGAACCACGGGCCGAGCTTGTAGATGTCGGTCTCGAAGATTTGCTGGGCCGAGCCGACATAGGTCATCAGGCAGCCCATGGCGAGGCCCATGGCCAGCATGTTGGTGAGCGAGGCGCGGTTGTTGACGACGCGTCCGATGCCGAAGGCGACCATGGCGATCGACAGCTTGCGGCGATATTCGGGATGCAGCGTCTCGGGCATGCGCAGGCCGAACCAGATCGCCACGGCGATGACGAGGCCCAGCATGCTCACGAAGATGTAGTGCCAGCTGCCGAGGATGAGGAAGGCGCTGCCCATCGCCGGCGCCACCACCGGCACGACGATGAAGATCATCAGCGTCAGCGACATCACCCGCGCCATGTCGCGCCCGCTGTAGCGGTCGCGGATGATGGCGATCGACAGCACCCGGGCAGCGGCGCCGCCCATGCCCTGGACCGCGCGCGCCAGCAGGAGCGTCTCGTAATTGGGAGCGAAGATCGCCAGCACCGTACCCGCCGTGTAGATGGCCAGCCCGATCATCAGCACCTTGCGGCGCCCGATCGTGTCGGAGACCGGGCCCCAGACCAGCTGCATGATGCCGAAGCCTGCCATATAGGCGGTCAGCACCAGCTGCATGCGGTTGGGATCGGCCACGCCGAAGGTCGAGCGGATCGAATCGAAGGCGGGCAGGAGATTGTCGATGGAGAGCGAAACCAGCCCCATCATCAACGCAATAACGAGGACGAATTCCAAAAACGACGGTTCGGGCGCCGGCTTGGAGGCCGGTGCGGCAGGCAATCTGGACATGAAAGGCTCAAATGCACGGTAGGCTGGCGGGGGGCAAAAATGCGGCGCTCAGACCGGCGTCCATTTAGCATGGCGATCGTGACTAAAAGGTGATTTTTTTGCCACATCGGCGCAAAACCAAGCAAATGCTGCCCAGATATGCGATTTTTGCGGGTGTCGCCGATCGCGTTCCCGGACCGGCCGGTTGCGCTCAGACCCCCTCGCCTGCGAGGTCGCGCCGGGCCCGGTCGGCCTCTTCGGCATAGCGGCGCAGGGCATGGGCTTCCGAGAGCAGGCCGACGACGCGCTTGCGCGCATCGACGACGGCGAGGGCCTCGGCCTCGCAGGCCTCGATGCGTCGGGCGGCGTCCTTGAGCGTCATCGACGGCGACAGCGTGTCGGTGCGGTGGGTCAGCAGCCCGTCGACCAGGCCGCCGGCCTGGCCCTCGAAATTGACCTGATAGGCGTCGGCGACCCGCACCAGCCCGGCATAGGGACCGTCCGGCCCGTCGACCGCCACGACGTAATGGGTCGAGCCGAGGGCGTGGGCATGGCGGAACGCGCCGAGGGACATGGTCCGCTCGACCGTCGGCACCGGCGTGCGCATCACCCGGGCGACGGTGAGGTCGCGCGCCCAGCCGACGTCGTGGGCGCTGCGGATGGCCTCGCCGCGCAGATGGAACCGCCAGGTGGCGAAGGAATAGCCGAAGGTCTCGCGCACGGTGATGGTGGCGACGATCACCGCCATCAGCACGGCGACGGTGAGCTGGAAATCGCCGGTCATCTCGAGGACGAGGAAGCTCATCGTCAGCGGCCCGCCGACGATGGCCGCCGCCAGCGCCGCCATGCCGGCCAGCGCGGCCGCATGCGGCGCCAGGCCGGGCGACAGGGTGACGAGGCTGACGCCGGCGAGGAAGAACTGCCCGAGCAGGGCGCCGAGGAAGAGCGAGGCGAAGAACAGGCCGCCGCGAAAGCCCGATCCGAGCGAGATCGCCGAGGCGAAGGCCTTGAGCAGGATCAGGCCGCCGAGCAGCAGAAGGGGCTGCGGGGGTTCGGCCAGCAATTTCATCAGGGCACCGTGCCCGGAGGACAGCACCTGCGGCGTGACCAAGGCGAGCAGGCCGAGCAGCAGGCCGCCGATGGCGGGCATGAAGCCGATCGGCAGCCGGATGCGCCGGAACAACGTCTCGGACAGCGCCACGCCCTGCATGATGGCGATGGCGCTGCCGGCGCAGAACAGGCCGAGGCCGCACAGCGTGGCGACGCCCGAGGCATGCGGCTGGAAGGCGGCGCCGACGGCGAACTGGTAGGGCTCCAGGCCGAGCACATGGGTGACGATGGTGCCCGTGATCGCGGCGGCCGCCACCGGCGCCAGGGTTCCCACCGCATAGGAGCCGATGATGATCTCGAAGGCGTAGAAAGCGCCGGTGAGCGGGGCGCCGAAAGCGGCGGCGATCGCCCCCGCAGAGCCGCAGCCCACCATCAGGCGCATGTCGGCCCGCCGCAGCCGGAAGGCGAGGCCGAAGCGGGCGGCGAAGCCGGAGCCGAGCTGGGAATAGGCCGCCTCGAGGCCGACGGAGGCGCCGCAGGCGTTGGAGATCAGCGTCTGCGCGCCGACGATGAGGCTGCCGCCGAGCGACATCCGGCCGCCATGCAGCGCATTCGCCTCGATCGGGTCGACGGGACGGCGGGCGTGGCTGCGGGCGAGGACGAGATTGAACAGGCCGAGCGCCAGGCCGCCGAGGACGGGCACGGCCAGGACGAGCGCCGCCGGCAGGCTCTCCATGCCGCTCAGCCTGTCGCCGGCCTTGAGGCCGAAGAACAGTTCATGCGCGATCTGCGCGCTGCGGCTGATGACGAAGACGGCGATGCCGGCGATCGCGCCGCACAGCGCGGCCATGATGACGAGCCCGCTCTCGCGGCGGCGCACGATGCCCCGCAGCCAGGCGGGGACCGCAGTGGAGGAAGGGGGCTGGGTGTCGTCGCTGGAAGGCAGAGCGGGCATGAACAAACGCGGATGCCCCTGCCCCAGTGAAGGAGAGGGGGATGTCGAGATGGCCGATGATGGAGAATGTTTAGTCGCTCGCCACCAAAGACAAAAGCCCGCCCGCGACGCAAAGACGTCTATTTCGACCGCGAATTGTAATAATAATATCGATGGATTTTCTATGCCTTGACTCGGCAGGACCGCGCGTCGGCGCGTCGGGCCTCGCGTGCCGGCTGCGACGCCGGCACGCGGGATCGGGCGCCCGCTCTATCGATCGATCTTGTTGCGACGATTGGCGATGAGGTCGTCGACCACGGCCGGATCGGCGAGGGTCGAGATGTCGCCGAGCGCGCCGAAATCGTCCTCGGCGATCTTGCGCAGGATGCGGCGCATGATCTTGCCCGACCGCGTCTTGGGCAGGCCCGGAGCGAACTGGATATGGTCGGGCGAGGCGATGGGGCCGATCTCCCGCCGCACCCAGGCGACGAGTTCCTTGCGCAGGCCGTCATCGCCGCTGCTGCCGGCCATCAGCGTGACATAGGCGTAGATGCCCTGGCCCTTGAGATCGTGCGGATAGCCGACCACGGCCGCCTCCGACACCAGCTCATGCGCGACCAGGGCGCTCTCGACTTCCGCCGTCCCCATGCGGTGGCCGGAGACGTTGATGACGTCGTCGACCCGGCCGGTGATCCAGTAATAGCCGTCCTCGTCGCGGCGGCAGCCGTCGCCGGTGAAATATTTGCCCTTGTAGGCGGCGAAATAGGTGTCGAAGAAGCGCTGGTGGTCGCCATAGACGGTGCGCATCTGGCCGGGCCAGCTGTCGGCGATGACGAGGTTGCCCTGGCAGGCCCCGCTCAGCACCTTGCCTTCGCCGTCGACGATCTCGGGCCGGATGCCGAAGAAGGGCCGCGTCGCCGAACCCGGCTTCAGCGCCGTCGCGCCCGGCAGCGGCGAAATGAGGATGCCGCCGGTCTCGGTCTGCCACCAGGTGTCGACGATCGGGCAGCGGTGATCGCCGACGACGCGGTGATACCACTCCCAGGCCTCGGGATTGATCGGCTCGCCGACCGAGCCGAGCAGGCGCAGCGAGGCGCGCGAGGTCGCCTTGACCGGCTCCTCGCCGGCGCCCATCAGCGCCCGGATGGCGGTCGGCGCGGTGTAGAAGATCGAGACCTTGTGCTTGTCCACCACCTGCCAGAAACGGGAGACCGAGGGATAGTTCGGCACGCCCTCGAACATCAGCGTCGTCGCGCCATTGGCCAGCGGGCCGTAGACGATATAGGAATGGCCGGTGACCCAGCCGACATCGGCCGTGCACCAGTAGATGTCGTCGTCATGGTAGTCGAAGACATAGTGGTGCGTCATCGCCGCATAGACGAGATAGCCGGCGGTGGTGTGCAGCACGCCCTTGGGCTTGCCGGTGGATCCGGAGGTGTAGAGGATGAACAGCGGGTCTTCGGCGTCCATCTCCTCGCAGGGGCATTCGGCCGGCACGGCGGCGGCGAGATCGTCGTAGAAATGATCGCGGCCGGCCGCCATCGCCACCGGCGCGCCGGTCCGGCGCACCACGATGACGGAGGCGACGCCGCCCGCCTTGGCGCAGGCCGCGTCGACATTGGCCTTCAGCGGGATCTTCCGGCCGCCGCGCACGCCTTCGTCGGCGGTGATGACCACGGCGGACGCGCAGTCGGCGATGCGTCCGGCCAGCGCCTCCGGCGAGAAGCCGCCGAACACCACCGAATGGATGGCGCCGATGCGGGCGCAGGCGAGCATCGCATAGGCGGCCTCGGGAATCATCGGCATGTAGAGGGTGACGCGGTCGCCCTTGCCGACACCCTGGCTCTTCAGCACATTGGCGAAGCGCTGCACATGTCCGGAAAGCTCGCGATAGGTGATGTGCCTGGACTCGGCGGGATCGTCGCCCTCCCAGATGATGGCGGTGCGCTCGCCCCGCTCGGCGACATGGCGGTCGACGCAGTTCCAGGCGACGTTGGTGGTGCCGTCCTCATACCAGCGGATCGACACGTCCGGCGCGTAGCGCGTGTTCTTGACGAGGGTGTAGGGCTTGAACCAGCCGATGCGCTTGCCGTGTTCGCCCCAGAATGCCTCGGGATCGGCGACGGAGGCCTCGTACATCGCCTGGTAGCGCGATTCGTCGACATAGGCGCTCGCGGCCCATTCCGGCGGGACGTCGTAAATCCGGGCTTCCGACATGGCTTCCTCCGTCATTCCTTACGCGAGCCGGCGTTGGGGCCGGCTGTTTGTTCCCGCGCGACGCCGGCCGGGCGGCCGGCCTTGCGCGCACCGATGTCGGCGCTGCCGTCGGGCCGGCGCACCGTTGCGACACAGGCTTAGGCAAAGCCGCGCCCGCCTGCAAGAGAGCGAATGACGGCGACGACGGGATGGAAGAGGAACCTGTTGCCGCACCCGCCTTCGCGAGCGGCCGAGGCGGCGCCGCGCCCTTGCCGTCCGGGCGAAAGCCGGGGGCGCCGCCGGCCGGCTTCGCGCTAAAGGCCCTCGAACAGGGCGCTCGAAATATAGCGCTCCGCGAAGGACGGCACGATCACGACGATGCTCTTGTCGTCCATGCCCGGACGGGCGGCGAGTTCGAGCGCTGCGGCGACGGCCGCGCCGGAGGATATGCCGCCGGGAATGCCCTCGATGCGGGCGAGCAGGCGCGCGGTGTCGAACGCGGTCTGGTTGCCGACGGTGATGACGTCGTCGATGATCGAGCGGTCGAGCACCTCGGGAATGAAGCCGGCGCCGATGCCCTGGATCTTGTGCGGCCCGGGCTGGCCGCCCGACAGCACCGGCGAATCCTCCGGTTCCACCGCGACGATCTTGATGCCCGGCTTGCGCGGCTTGAGGACCTGGCCGACGCCGGTGATGGTGCCGCCCGTGCCGACGGCGGACACGAAATAATCGATGTCGCCCTTGGTGTCGTTCCAGATTTCCTCGGCGGTGGTGAGGCGGTGGACTTCCGGATTGGCGGGGTTGCGGAACTGCTGGGGAATGATGGCGCTCGGCAGTTCCTTGACGATCTCCTCGGCCCGCGCCACCGCGCCGCGCATGCCCTGTGCGGCGGGCGTGAGCACGATCTCGGCGCCCAGCAGGGCCAGCATCTTGCGCCGCTCGATCGACATCGATTCCGGCATCACCAGGATGAGCCGGTAGCCGCGCGCCGCGGCGACGAAGGCGAGCGCGATGCCGGTATTGCCGGAGGTCGGCTCGACCAGCACCGTTTCCGGCTTCAGCATGCCGGCTTTTTCGAGCGCATCGATCATGCTGACGCCGATGCGGTCCTTGACGCTGGCGATCGGATTGAAGAATTCGAGCTTGGCCAGGATGCGGGCCTTGACGTTCTTGGCCTTGGCCAGGCGGTTGAGCTGCACCAGGGGCGTGTCGCCCACCGTCTCGGTGATCGACTGGTAGATACGGCCGCGGCCGGGCACGTGGTTCGGAACTTGGCTGGTCGGTGCGGCAGTTGCCATGGGTTTTCCCTCATTGGTCGATCGCGCGGAACTCAGCATTAATCCAGTAAATTGTCGAGATTAATGTGGAGTAACATTTTCGACATGTAAATTAGATCGCGAAGTCGATATTCGCCGCCGTGCCGCCGAACACGTGCTTGCGCTCGGCGTCGCGGCACAGATCCTCCACCGTGACCTTGTCGAGCTCCGCCAGGAAGGCCAGCGAGGCCTGGTTCACCGAGGGACCGATGACCTGGTCGACCAGGTTGGACACCGGGGCCGCATCGTCCTCGGAGGAGGCGTCCGACATCGCGGCGCGCACGATGTCGCCGGCGGTGATGCGGCGCCGTTCGCGCGCCAGTTCGTAGCCGCCCCGCGGGCCGCGCACGCCCTTGAGGATATTGTGGCGCACGAGCGCCTGCAGCAGGGTCTCGAGGTGGCGGGGCGGCAGGGCATGGCGGGTCGCGAGCGCCTTGGCGGCTACGGGCGTCGGCCTCGAATGGTGCGCGATGTCGACGACGGCGGCAATGCCGAGCAAGGAGCGACGCGAAAGAAGCTGCATGACCTAAATCCCCCTGGAACGATCTACCCGCCTGACCGGGTCCCCGTCGATCCGAAACCGGCGCTGCCGCGAACGGTCGAATCGACGCTGCTCGCCTCGACGAGCACGCAGGCCGTCACCGGGGCGATGACCAATTGGGCGATCCGCATGCCGTGGCTGACGACGAAGGGATCGCTGCCCAGATTGATCAGGGGGACCATGATTTCACCTCGATAATCCGCATCGATCGTTCCCGGGGCATTCAAGACGGTAATTCCGTTTTTCACAGCCAGGCCGGAACGTGGACGCACTTGCCCTTCATAACCCTGTGGAATTTGGAAAACCAGCCCGGTCGGCACGAGGGCGCGGCTCATCGGCGCGAGGACGATCGTCTCGCCCGGCGGCAGGGCGGCCGCGAGGTCCAGTCCGGCGGCGCCGGCGCTCTGGGCCGCCGGCAGCGGCAGGTCGCCGGCATGGGCGAGCTTGAGCACGGCGATGGCGAGGGGAGCGGTCATGACGGCCTTTCGGGAATGAGCCCGCTCCCGGCCGCAGGCGTTCGCGCTGCTCGCGGGCGAGAGGGTGGGGTGGTGGTTGCGGATGGGGGCGTGCTGAAGCGCCTGCATCCGGGGCAAATGACGATTCGACCGAATCGCCATTTTCTCCAACTCGTTGTTTTTGCGCATTTTCTCAATCGAAAAGTCTATCAACTTTTCTTGAGAATGCTCTAGCCGATATGGAGCTTGGCCCGCTCCAGCTGGCCCAGGCGGGCGACGAGCGCGGCGGCGACGGCCTGCTTGTCCATGTCGGGCCACGTCTCCACGCCGTTCATGGAGATGAGATGCACGCGGTTGCGGTCGCCGCCCATCACGCTCGCGCCGCCCGGCTGGGGCGAGACGTCGTTGGCGACGATGAGGTCGCAGCCCTTGCGGGCGAGCTTGGCGCGCGCATGCTCGACGACCTGCTCGGTCTCGGCGGCGAAGCCGACCACGAGCGTCGGCCGCTGCGCCTCGTCGCGTGCGATGGTGGCGAGGATGTCGGGGTTCTCGACCAGCATGAAATGCGGCGTGCCGCCCTCGTCCTTCTTGATCTTCTGCGCGCCCGCATCGGCCACCCGCCAATCGGCGACGGCGGCGGCGAAGACGGCGATGTCGGCCGGCAGGGCGTGCCGCACCGCTTCCAGCATCTCGCGCGCGGTTTCGACCGCCACCAGCGTCACGCCCGGCGGCGGCAGCAGCGAGACGGGCCCCGAGACCAGCGTCACGCGCGCCCCGGCCGCGAAGGCGGCCGCCGCGATGGCATAGCCCTGCTTGCCGGAGGAGCGGTTGGCGATGAAGCGGACGGGATCGATCGGCTCATGCGTCGGGCCGGCCGTCACCAGCACATGCTTGCCGGCCAGCGGAAGCGCCGCCAGCAATTTGGTGTCCGGTCCCGGCGAGGCGGGAAGCGGGATGAAGGTCTCGCCGGCCAGGGCGTGTTCGATCGCCGCGACGATCTCGAGCGGCTCGGCGAGCCGGCCCGGCCCGTATTCGCCGCAGGCCATCTCGCCGTCGTTCGGGCCGACGAAGGCGACGCCGTCCTCCCGCAGCCGGGCCACGTTGCGCTGCGTCGCCGGGTGGAGCCACATGCGCACATTCATGGCCGGGGCGGCCAGCACCTTCTTGTCGGTGGCGAGCAGGGCGGTGGAGGCGAGGTCGTTGGCGATGCCCTGCGCCATCCTGGCGAGGAGATCGGCGGTGGCGGGGGCGATCACCAGCAGGTCGGCGTCGCGCGACAATTCGATATGTCCCATCTCGGCTTCGTCGGTCAGCGAGAACAGGTCCGTATAGACCTTGTCGCCGGTCAGCGCGGAGACGGACAGCGGCGTGACGAAGGCCTCTCCCGCCTTGGTCAGGATCGCCCGGACGCCGGCGCCGCGCTCGCGCAGGCGGCGGACGAGATCCAGCGCCTTGTACGCCGCGATGCCGCCGCCAATGACGAGGAGGATGCGTTTTCCGGCGAGGATGGATGACATGGCACGATCCCGTGTGGCGCGATGGCTCAACACATAGATACAGCCGCAGAGCGATTCAATCGCGTTCGGGGGCGCCGGCCGTCCCCCTCAGGGCATCGCCATCGCGATCTGGTTCGATCCGGCATAGCGGATGCGATCGTCGCCGCCATGCGGATCCGGCAGGCCTTCGAGGATGCGGGAGGCGATGGCATCGTAGTTGCCGTCGAAATGGTGCCCGCCCGGCAGGGTGACGATCTCGACGCGCTGGGGGTCGACGTCGCTGCAACCCGAACGGTCGCCCTCGTCCGCGCCGCGGAAGCACTGCACATGCGGGCCCGAAATGGCGGCGACCGCGGGGATGGTCCGCCGTTGCGCCGAGAGGACCTTCATGAAGCCGACAGCATAGTCGGCCTCGCGCGACAGGCCGAGCAGGGAGACGAGATGGATGCGTTCGCGCAGTTCCGGCGTCAGGTGGGCGTAGACGGTGGCGGCGACGTCGGCGCCGAAGGAATAGCCGACGAGGATGATCGGGCGATCCGCCCGGAAGGGCGCCACCATGCGCTCGACCGCCACGGCCACTTCGTCCGGCGAGCGGTGATGGATGAAATAAGCGAGGCTGTTGAGGCCGATGGTGGTGACGCCGGCGCGGGCGAGGCCGGAGGCGATGCCGTCGTCGATGCCCCACCAGCCGCCATTGCCCGAGATCAGCACGGCGATCGGCCCGCCCTCGTTCTTGCCGTCGATCAGCACGACCGGCAGGTCACGCAGCGCGGCCGGCACGTTGCGGTTGTCGGGGGCGCCCAGCGCGCCCCATACGCCGCTGAACACGGTGGGGAACCAGCGCGGCAGCACCGTATTGCTGAAATAGGCACCGGCAGACAGCACGATCAACGCGATGCCGACCTGCCTCAAGCGGAACAATCTGGTCATGGGGATACATATGAAAGAGGATCCGGCCTTCTCCGCCGCGATGATGGCGCGAAAAAGGCAGGCCCGCGCAGTCCCTTGCGAGGAATTGAAATTTGTGCGCGCTGCCCGGAAGGACGCTTCCACGCGGCCGAAAGGCCAAAGGGGATGGGGCTTGGATCGAGAAGTTTCGCGCGCATCGGTCCCGGCCGTGCGGCACCCCGAGACATAGCCGCGATGTCGGAAAACGATGTCCGGCAGGAATCGAACCGGGCTTCCGGGACCTTAAGGAAGGCGGCGGCGCCGCGCGCTTTTCCGCCGGGGTCAAAGATTCGCACGGACGGGGCGGCCCAGGCCGCACGGGAGAACCGCGCCCGCGGGGCCCGGCGCCCCGCTGACGAAGGGCCAGGCCCGCCCACGGGCGGTCTTCCGAGAGGAAGCCGGCGCGCTTCAGCGCGGCGCCAGCACCATGATCATCTGCCGGCCTTCGAGGGCGGCATCCGATTCGACCTTGGCGATCAGCCCGGTATCGTCCTTCACCCGGTTGAGCAGGCGATAGCCGATCTCCTGATGCGCCATCTCGCGGCCGCGGAAGCGCAGCGTGACCTTGACCTTGTCGCCTTCCTCGAAGAAGCGCCTCATCGCCTTCATCTTGACGTCGTAGTCATGGTCGTCGATCGCCGGGCGGAGCTTGATCTCCTTGATCTCGACGGTCTTCTGATTCTTGCGGGCCTCGGCGGCCTTCTTCTGTTCATTGAACTTGAACTTGCCGTAGTCCATGATCTTGCAGACCGGCGGCTCGGCGTTGGCGGCCACCTCGACAAGATCAAGTCCGGCTTCGAAGGCCATGGCTATCGCCGCCCTCGTCTCGGTCACGCCGCGATTCTGGCCGTCCTGATCGATCAGCATGACGTCGCGGTTACGAATCTCCTCATTGATGCGCGGGCCGTCCTTTGCAACCGGCGCTGTTGTCCTCATAGGTCGACGAATGGCGGTAATCTCCTCTACCGTTCAAATGATTTGGGCAAAAATATAGGCTCGCGCAAGCCGCACGCCCAGCATGCCAGAAGATCGTGCCGATGCGCCCGGAAGTCAACGCTTTCGTTGCAAATGCCGTGATTTTCTCGCGAGCGCGGCTCAATCCGCGCCGAGACGGCGGCTCCTGACGAGGAGTTCGCCATAGACGTCCAGCGTCGCCTCGCACATCACATCGAGCGAGAAATGCGCCTCGACATGGGCGCGGGCGCGGGCGGCGAGCCCGTCGCGGGCAGAGGCCCCGAGCGTGAGCGCCTCGATCAGCGCCTCGGCCAGCGCCTCGGGGTCGCCCACCGCCGTCCGCCAGCCGGTGCGGCGGTTGCCGACGATCTCCGGCGGGGCGAGCACGGTTTCCGAGGTCGCGCCGTGGTCGGACACCACGACCGGGCAGCCCATGGCCTGGGCCTCCACGGCCGTGCGGCCGAAGGCTTCGGGGCTGGTCGAGGGGATGGCGACCGCGGCGGCGGACAGATAGGCGGCCGGCATGTCGCTGCAATGGCCGACGCGATGGACGGCGCCGCGCAGGCCCCGTTCCGCGATGCGGGCGTCGATATCGGCGACATAGCCGTCGCGGCCCTGCGGGTCCCCGGCGAGCACGAAGGCCACGTCCTCCAGGCCGCGCTGCTTGACCAGCGCCGCCGCGTCGATGAGGACGCGCTGCCCCTTCCACGCGGTGAGGCGGCCGGGCAGCAGGACGATGCGCTGATGCGGCTCGATGTTCCAGGCGCGGCGCAGCACCTCGACCCGCTCGAAGGACACCGCCGACGGCGAGAAGGCGGTGAGATCGGTGCCGCGATGGATGACGCGCACCCGCTCCCGCGCCTCGGGCCAGTTCTCGGCGATCGTCTCGGCGGTGAAATAGGAATTGGCGATGACGACGTCGCCTTCGGCCATCACGCCGTTGTAGCGTTTCTTCCAGCTGTTCCCGCCGGCATAGGAGCCGTGATAGGTGGTCACGAAGGGCAGGCCGAGCCGTCGCGTCGCCAGCCGGGCCGACCAGGCCGGCGCCCGCGAGCGTGCATGGACGAGATCGATCCTCTCCTCGCGGATCAGGCGTTCGAGCCGGCGGGCATTGCCCCAGATGCGCAGGGGATTCTTGGTCGAGGCGTTGAAGGGAACCCACAGGCCGCCGCGGGCCTGCAATTCGCCGACGAGGCGCCCGCCTTCGGTGGCGACGAGGGCGCGCGCGCCGCTGCGGGTGAGGGCGTCGGCGATGTCGATCGTCGTGCGCTCGGCGCCGCCCGCCTCCAGGGAAGGGATGATCTGCAGCACCGTGATGCCGGCCAGACGTTCTTCCTTCGGCCGCCGGGTGCTCGGCCGGGCGGTTCGCGAAAAGGCGGATGAGGGTGCTGGCTGCTCCGGCATAGTGCGTTTATAGAGCCTCCGCCTTTCAAAATGAAAGACGTCGCGGCAGTTGAAATGGACCGGCACCGATGTTTTGCCCAGCCGGCGTGCCGCGCCAGAGCAGGAAGGAAGACGACATGACCGGCAATCCCGCGACGATCGAGATCGGCGAAGGCGCGTCCTCCCGCGCCATCGCCTGGCGCCGGCAGCCCGGCCGGGGGCCCGACGTGGTCTGGCTCGGGGGCTTCCGCTCCGACATGCTGGCGACGAAAGCCTCCGCCCTCGCCGAATGGGGCCTGCGCAACCATCGCACCGTGATCCGCTTCGACTATTCCGGCCATGGCGAATCGGGCGGGCGCTTCGAGGACGGCACCATCGGGCGATGGCTGGAGGACGCGCTGGCGGTGATCGCCGCCGGCGTGCACGGCCGGCCCATCCTGGTCGGCTCGTCGATGGGGGGCTGGATCGCGCTCCTGGCGTGCCAGCGCCTCGCCGGGACGCCGCATGCGCCCGCCGGCCTCGTCCTGGTCGCGCCGGCCGTCGACTTCACCGAACGGCTGATGTGGGACGAATTCCCCGAGGCGGTGAAGCGGGAGGTGATGGAGACCGGCGCCTGGATGCGCCCCTCGGCCTATTCGGCCGAGCCCTATCCGATCACCCGCGCCCTGATCGAGGAGGGGCGCGGCCACCTTCTTCTCGGGCGCATGGTGAAAACCGGCTGCCCCGTTCACATATTGCAGGGCATGGAGGATCCCGACGTGCCCTGGCACCATGCCATGACGCTGGTGGAGAGACTGGCGGAGGACGATGTCACGGTGACGCTGATCAAGGATGGCGACCATCGGCTGTCGCGGCCGGAGGATATCGGGAAACTCGTCGAGGCGGTCGAAGGCATTGCGCCCAAATCGCTGCTCACTCTATAATTGCTTCAGTTTTCCTGGCCGGCCTTGACCCGGTCGCTGGAACGGAGAGAGACATGTTCATTCAGACCGAGGCGACGCCGAACCCGTCGACCCTCAAATTCCTGCCCGGCCGCGACGTGCTGCCGGAGGGCACGCTGCACATGACCAGCGCCGCCGAGGGCGCGCAATCGCCGCTGGCGGAAAAGCTGTTCTCCATCGAGGGCGTGGCGGGCGTGTTCTTCGGCTCGGACTTCATCACCATCACCCGCTCCGGCGTGGAATGGCAGCATCTGAAGCCGGCCGTGCTCGGCGCCATCATGGAGCATTATCTCTCCGGCGCGCCGATCCTGAGGGAGGATGTGGCTGCGCAGGGCGACGGCGAGGAGTTCTTCGACGAGGCCGACGAGGACACCGTCGAGACGATCAAGGACCTGCTGGAGACCCGCGTTCGTCCCGCCGTGGCGGCCGATGGCGGCGACATCACCTTCCGCGGCTACCGGGCCGGCGTCGTCTATCTCAACATGAAGGGCTCCTGCTCGGGCTGCCCGTCCTCGACGGCGACGCTGAAGAACGGCATCCAGAACCTGCTGCGCCATTTCGTGCCGGAAGTTCAGGAAGTCCGCGCCGCGTAGTTTCGGACCGCATAAGCCCGCGCTTGGAGGGTCGATCACCGATCGACCTCTTCCTATCCCGCAAGCATTGCGTTGCCGAGAGGGGCGATCGGTGATCGCCCTTCCATCGTCGCGCTTTTCCCGGCGAAGCCGGCGCCTGACGACATCCTGCCCCGTTCGCGTTGCCCTGTCCGCGTCAATAGCCGTCCCATTGGAAGAATTCGGGATAGGTGTGGCGCCACATGTCTTCCCGCTCCTTGTGCACGCCGATGAACTCGCCGAAGGCGATGCAGGCGCGGCGGCTGCCGCGGTCGCAGCCTGCGTGCAGGTGGCGCAGCTCGTCGAAATAGGGATCATAGGCGACGGGCGCGGGCTCGATATAGCGCGGCGGCGGTGGCGGGGCGGGGTGGTCCGCCAGCGCCTGGCCGAGCAGCACGCCGCCGACCGCACCGACCGCGACACCGCCGAGCAGCGCGCCGGTTCGGCCGTCCTCCGCCTGGGCGGGCGGGGCGGCAAGGGCGGCGATGGCGCCGAGCATGGCAACGGCAATCGAGGATCGAACAATCCGGTTCAAGGTCGTCTCCTGACTATAGATCCCCCAGCAATGAAGGGAATTCTATACAAGGCGGCTTAGCAATCTCTAAAGAGACTCCAGCGAGACGGCTCTACTGAAGATGAACATCCGTTTATCTTCGTGAACCATCGCGATTGTGCCTATATGCCTGACCTGTTCAGGCAAGCAGGCCGGCCATCGGCTTCACGGCCGCCGAATCCGGGAAGACCTGGTCGCCGAGAACTGCCGCCGACAGGCCGAACTGGTCGGCCAGCAGCCCCTTGAGCACGGCCCGGACGTCGGTCGTCGGCGCGAGGTCGCGGCCCTGATAGAGCTGGGCCGGCTTCAGGCCGGGCCAGTCGGCGATGACGCGGCCGCCCCGGACGGCGCCGCCCGCCAGCAGCACCACCGTGGCGGTGCCGTGATCGGTGCCGACGGTGCCGTTGATGCGGGCCGTCCGCCCGAACTCGGTGACCGCGACGATCGCGGTGTCCTGCCAGCGCGCGCCGAGCCCCTGCCGGAACGCATCGAAGGCGCCGTCGAGCCCGCCGAGCAGGCTCGCCAGCCGCCCGGTGGCGCCGCCCTCGTTGACATGGGTATCCCAGCCGTCGAAGGCGAGCGCCGCGACGCGGGGGCCGTCGCCGGCGGCCATGAGCCGGGCGGCGCCCTCGGCGGCCTGGCGCATGCCCGGGGCGGTGTCGAGGCCGCCGCGCGGCTTCATCGCCGCGGAGGTCATGCCGTCCCCGGACGCCATCCTGTCCGCATCGAGCCCCCGGCGCAGCATGGCGCCGAGCGCGGGATCGCGCTGCGCATAGAGGTCGAGCACCCGGGCCTGGAGGTCCTCGCCCGGCGGGGACAGCGATTGCGGCGACCAGCCGAGCACCGGCGCCGGCCCGCGGATGACCAGCGGCGTCGCCGGGCCGATCGCCAGCCCGCCCGACCGGGCCACGCGCTCGCCGGCGGGAAGCGCCGCCAGCGCCCGGTTGAGCCAGCCCGTCGCCGTGTGGCCCGGTCCGGCAAAGCCGCTTTCGAGCACGTCCTGGCCGTCGAAATGCGAACGCTCGCGATAGCCGGTCGCGGCGGCATGGACGATGGCGGCCTGTCCGGCCTTGAACAGCCCGGCAAAGACCGGCATCGCCGGATTGAGCGCGAAGAAGCCGTCCAGCGCCAGCGCCGCATGCGGTCCCGTCCGCGCCAGGGCGATGTCGCCGTGCAGGCCGGCATAATCGGGGTCGCCGACCGGGCCGACCGTCGACAGCCCGTCGAGCGCGCCGCGCAGGACGACGACGACCAGGCGGGGATCGCGCCCGTCGGCAGCGCGGGCGAACCGGGGCATGTGGGCCCAGGCGAACAGCGCGCCGCCGGTGAGGAGCACGGCGCGGCGCGAGGGATGCGGGCTTTCGCACAGGCTGTTCATCGTCATCTCCGCTGGAATTCGGGTGCCATCAGCAGCAGCGCCAGGCCCTGCTGCTTCGATTCGGCCTTGGCGATCGCCGCGCGGGTCTGCGGCGAGGCGGAGGCGCCGACCACCGCGTCGAGCGTGGCGGCGGGGTTGGCGATGTCCTTCACCTGGCGGGCTGCCTGCCAGGCGATGTCGAGACGCACCTTCATGCCTTCGGGCGAGGCCTGCGCGTCCACCGCATCGGAGAAGCCGTTGGGCCCCGGCACCTGCCAGAGCGGCTCGCCCAGCGCGGCGAGCCAGCCGAGCGACTGGCCGGTCTCCTTCGCCAGGTCGGCATCGCCGGCCGGCCCGGCATGGGTGGCGCGGCGGATGGCGACGACATAGTCGAGCGGCGAGCGCATCTTGGTCATCGGCGTCTTCCACGCCTCCGGCATGTCGACGAGCGTGGCGGCGACGGCGCGCAGATTGCCCCCGCTCGCCGCGAAGACCTTGGCCAGCCGCGCCACCGCGGTGGGCGGCGGATCGTCGGCGATGAAGTGCCGTGCGAGCTTGAGGGCGATGTGCCGCGCCGTCGCCGGCTGCGCGGCGATGTCGTTCAGCGCGGCCTCGGCCTGGCCCATGCCACCGGCCGGATAGGTCCGGCCGAGGAGGACCTCCTCGCCGGGCTCATGGGCGGCGGCCTCGAACACGAAGCTTCCGGGTTCCCCGAGCCGTCCCTCCCGCCCCGCCACCGTCCAGCCGGTGAGGAGGCGGGCGAGCGTGGTGACATCGGCCTGCGTATAGCCGCCGCCGACCCCGAGCGTGTGGAGCTCCAGGATCTCGCGGCCCAGATTTTCGTTGAGGCCGCGCCGGCCGTTCTGTCCGGCGCGCGAATCGGGGCCGATCGACTGCTGGTTGTCGAGATAGACCAGCATCGCCGGATGGCGTTCCACCGCCAGCAGCATGTCGGCGAAGCGCCCGAGGACGAAGGGCCGTATCGCCTCCCGCTCGAAGGCGCCGGCCGCCGCCCGCACATAGGGATGCTTGGCGACGGAGACGCAGAAATGGTTCGACCAGAAATAGACGAGGCGCTCGACGAAGCCCGCCTCGACCGACAAGGCCTTGTCGAAGCGCGCTTCCGCCTCCGCGCGGAACAGGCGGGCTTCGACCCCCGGGTCCGGCTTGGGTGGGAGCGGCGCGGCGGGCTGGGGCGGCGCGCCCGGGGGAACCGCAACGCGGCCCTTGTCGAGCTCGCGCTGGCGGGCCGCCGCCATGCTCGCCTCGATCGCGGCGGTGCTTCCCGTCAGGGCGGCGCCGGCCGGAGCGTCCAGGGAGATCAGCGCGATGTCGGGCTGCCGGAGCTCGGCCTTGAGAAAGCCGCGCGGGTCGGCGGCGACCTTGCCGATATCGCCGGGCCGGGCGCCGAGGCCGAAGCGGTTGCAGGCGATCAGGGCGGTGTCTGGATCGGAATCCGGCAAGTCTCGCCTCCCCTATGACCGGGCGTCGTCGGCGCGGCCGGCTTTCGGGTACCGGTCGTCACCGTCCATTCATGGCGCCTGCATGGGGTGGCGTTGCGGCATCGGCAGGGCGATAGAGCGGCAGAGTGTTTCGGAACTTTACGCGCGTCCCGCGAGGGGACGGCGCTCCCCGCGCCGCCGCTATCCCCAGGCTGTGCAAAACCTGCTCGGGAGATGGGACCATTACGGCCGCCGCCTGGTAAGCCGGCCCCCTGAAATTCGCTTGGGAGCGGCCGCCCGGACCCGTCAGGGCTTCACGAACCGATAGGCGAAGCGATCGGTCTGGCCCTTGATCGACGGATCGAACGCCTTGATCGAGTGCTGATCGTCCTCGTTCGCAAGCATGGTGCTGACCGCGTCCAGCACGAAGCCGGCTGCCTCGACCTCCTCGCGGACGGACGCGGGATCGATCCGATGCAGCGACGGGGTATCGCTCGCGCCCGACCCGGCGGCGGCGGCGTGGTCGACGATGACGTAGCGCCCACCCGGCTTGAGCCGCTCGTAGACAGCTCGATTGAAGGCGGCCGCCGTCGCGCCCTTCTTTTGGATCAGGGCGGTGTGGAGATCGTGGTAGAACAGGTGCAGCCACAGGACATCTGCGGGCTGCGTGACCTCGGGCATTGCGACGAGGTCCGCCGAGACGGCTTCGACATTCTCCCGGCCCGGCTCCTTCGCGAGCGTCCGCATGCGGCCGAACGGATCGTTCTTGAAGTGGGCGACTTCGGCCGGCACGAAGCTGTAGACCCGACCTTCGGGTCCCACGACGTCGGAGAAGAGACGGGTCCAGTCGCCGTCGCCTGGGTAAACGTCGATGACGGTGGAGCCCGCATCGACGCGTGCGAACCGGATCAACTCGGATAGCTTGGATTGGTCGTACATCGGAATCTCCGCTGAGGTTGGGCATTCGACGAGCGCGCGGCGTGCGAGGGGGCGATCCGCGGCTCTTTCACCGTATTCGTAGGCCCTACGAGGCTCGTTGTGCGGCCCCGGTGTCGATGGGCGAGGGCGTCGGGTTCGTGTCCGTCTTGGAGGCCCGCACCAATGCCTGCGTGTCGACATACTCCCGGATGCTGGTCAGTTTCCCATTTCGAACGGTAATGGCGAAGACCCAATTGTCCTCCCACGTCCTATTGGTGGCTTTGATTCTTCCCTTGGCGAAGCCGACGACCAGAACCCGGTCGCCCTGCGCCACGAATTCGCGGCGCTCCATGAGCGAAGTTTCGACCTTTTCGGACGCCGTCCGAAGCAAGTCCGTCAATCCGGCGTGCCCGCGGTGTGTGCCGGCCAGCGGCCAGTCCTGGCCCGGAATGATCCACTCGATATCTTCAGCGACCAGCGCCAGCAGCCCCTCCCTGTCGCCGCTGCCGATCGCGGCGAAGAAGTCCTTCACGGTCTGGACGTTCTCTTGTGTGCTCATTGGAAGTTCTCCATTTCCCTTACATCGCCTCACGCCGGATCTGATCGGCGACGATCGCTACAGGCCCGCAGCCGGAGCGAGGAAGCGAACGATCCCGTCCCTCAGGTCGGAAAGTCTCTACTTCTCTGGCCCTGCCGCAGGATTTCCAGACCGGGCCGCGGACGCTGGGTTGCACGCTCTTCGGCGCGACCACCGTCGATAGCCCACGGGAGTCGGCTGAAGAGAACGACGGGGGATGGATCCCACCGGCGTTGTCGGCCTGCCGGCGGGCGCCGGTGTCGGTCATTCAGCCGATATCGACGTTCATGGCGAAGTCCCACGTGCCAGCGCCGTTCTTGGCCAGGCCGATCATCATCAGACCGAGCGCTTCAAGCGTCTGAGCCATGCGCAGGCCGCCCACGTCGAACGGGCGCAGCCCGAGACTTTCGAGGAACGTCGAGACACGCGCTTTCGCCTCCGCATCGTCGGCTGCGATGAACGCGTCGAGGCGTCCACCCTTGGCAAGCACGTGACCGAAGATCGTGTTGAACGCCTTCACGACGTGAGCGCCCGCGGGAAGGCTTTTTGCAGTCTCCTGCGCACCGGAACTGCCGGCAGGGGTAACGAGGCCCGTCATATCGGCGTTGACCGGGTTGGCGAGGTCGATGATCACCTTGCCGTCGAGGGCGTCGCCAAAGTCGGCTACCACCGCGGCCACGCTGCCGTAAGGCACGGCGAGGATGACGATGTCGCCCGCCGGCGCAGCCCCATACGTCCCCGTGGTCGCTCCGGCCGCGAGCTTGCCGGCTAGTGCCTGCGCCTTTGCAGCGTCGCGGTTGACCACCTCCACGGTGTGTCCGGCATTGGCGATACGGCCCGCAACCGCCGCGGCCATGGTTCCAGAGCCAATGATGCTGATAGTACTCATGGAAAGTCTCCTTTGGCGTTAAGTGATCCTCGTAATCTCTACGAGGCATCCCCCGGTTGATGTTGCTTGCGTGCCGGGCCGCGCGCGTCATTCATCATGCCAATTCCAGATCGACAGTTTCTTGCCCGAACAGTTGACGGCATCGCGATTTCACTATCGGCCGGGCCGGTCACGGCCCGGCGTTCTACCCCAGCCGAACTCAGCTGGCGGGGAAGTAATGGCCGTTGTCCAGATCGGCGAGCAGGCCGGGCTGAGTGGGTTCCCAGCCGAGGGTCTGGCGGGTGATGGCACTGGACGCGGCGACGTCCAGCTTCACCAGATTCGCGAGGAACCCGAAAAAGCCCGGCAGCATCAGCTCATCCGCGGGAATCGGCACGGCCGGCAGTTTCAAGCGGCTGCCGATGGCTTCGGCGATCTCGCGGAACGGAATGGCCTCGTCGGCAACCGCATGCCAATTCCTGCCGGCGGGGCTCTTCTCCAGCGCCAGACGGAACACGGCGGCGAGGTCGCGGGCGTGCACGGCCGACCAATTGTTCTTGCCGTCGCCGGGATAGCCGACCACGCCCTTCTCCTTCGCAAGCCCGATCAGTATCGGGAGGAAGCCGGCATTGTCGGTCGTGCTGTGCATGATCGTGGGAATGCGCACCACCGAGGACCGCACGCCTTGCTCAGCGAGACCGAGCACGGTCGTTTCGACGATGTTACGAACCCGCAGGGTGCCCTTGAACTTCTCGCCGCCAGAGAGGGTGGGATCCTCCTCGGTGGCTGGACGGCCGAGATGTTCCCAGCCCGGCGAGCCGATGCTCCCAGACGTGACCAGCGGCTTTCCGGTCCCCTTCAGTGCCTCGCCATATGCGAGCATGATCGTCTGCTCGGCGGCAGCCACCGCGTCGAGGCCTCCGGTGGGAAGCAGGTCTTGCCGGTGCGCGACGTGAATGACACCGTCGGACTCCGCTGCCGCCGCTTTTAGCCCGTCGAGATCATCGAGGTCGCCGCGACGCACCTTGGCGCCAAGCGCAGACACCGCCTCTGCGGACTTGTCCGACCGGGCAAGGGCAGTGACCTGGTGACCGGCTGCAATGAGGTCGGAAATGATATACGGACCGGAATGGCCGGTCCCGCCGGTAACGAATACGTGCATGATATGGCTCTTTGTGGGCGAAGGGATGCGAGAAGGGATGGCGCGTGTCCTCAGACGAGGAGGCTGACGCCGATCGAGAAGTTGGGGTGTTTGATGGAGTGGGTCATGAGCCCCAGCCACAGCATGCAGGCGTGCTCCAGCGTCCGCGCCATGGTCAGCTGCCCGGCGTCCATGGGGCGCAGACCGAGGCTCTCGATGAAGGCTGAGACATGCGCCTTCGCCTGAGAGTCGTCCCCGGCGATGAACACATCCAAGGGGCGGCCGTCGACTGGACCGGCAGCCAGGACCTGGGCGTTCTGGGTGTTGAACGCCTTGACGATAGTGGCGTTGGCCGGCGCGACCTTGGCGATCTCCCGCGCGCCGAAACTCTCCTCAGGCGTGAGGAAACCCGTGAAGTCGGATTTGATGGGGTTGGTGATGTCGACGATGCGCTTGCCTGCCAGCTTTTCGCCGTACTGCTCCACCACGTCGAGAACCGCCGAGTAGGGCACCGCCAGAATGACGAGGTCGCCGGCCGGGGCGGCGCCGAACCTTCCTGTCGTCGCTCTCGAACCGATCTGCTCGGCCAGCGCCCGCGCCTTCGTGGCGTCGCGCCCCGTCACCTCGACGGTGTGCCCCGCCTTGGCGGCGAGGCCGCCGATCGCTGCGGCCATTCCGCCTGAGCCGATGATGCTGATCGTGCTCATGTTCGTGTTCTCATGACTGCTCTTTTCGGGTTGTCGGAAGGCGCCTTCGGCCCCATATTCTTTTGTGGATCAGTGATCCATATATCTGGACCACTGATCCGATTGTCAAGGTGACCTATGCGAGCCGACGCCAGAAAAAATTACAGCCACATCCTCACGGTCGCGCGTGAGGCCGTCACCGAGCGCGGTGCCGAGGTGTCGATGCGCGATATCGCCCGTCGGGCCGGGGTCGGGTTGGCCACGCTTCTCCGTCACTTCCCGACGCGAGAGGCCTTGTTCGAGGCGTTGCTGTGTACGAACCTGGACGCATTGACGCAGAAGGCGGACGAACTCGAAACGTCGAACGCACCCGGCGAAGCGCTCATCTCCTGGTTTCGCGAATGGGTGGTTTTCGCCCAGAGCTATCGGGGCGTTGTCGCCATGATGGCCGCCGCCCACACGAACCCGGACTCGGCTCTTTATGCTTCATGCGCAGCGGTGCACTCGGCGAGCGCGCGACTGCTGCGCCGTGCTCAGGCCGAAGGTACCGCGCGCGCCGACATGAATGGGGATGACCTGTTCGCCCTGATGACGGCCCTCGGCTGGGCGGTCGACCAGCCCTCCTTCGCGCCACGGGCCGATCACCTCTCTCACCTTATTATGGGCGCCATCCTCACAAAATCGCCGGGCAGCGATGTCGAGAAAGCAGGAAGTTGAATCGGATCGGCATCTGCTGCGCTCGGCCGTCAAAGCCGGTTAGTTGCGAAATCGCGGAACGCCAGCTGGATTTCTTCCCTGGTGTTCCTGACGAAGGGACCGCCGAATATGACGGGGGTTCCCCAAGCGGCGGCCCGCCGGCCATTGGCGGTCTGCCAGCGCTACGCCGGCCCTGACGCGTCCATCTGCGAGGCCCGGGCCAGGGCCTGCGTGTCGACATATTCCCGGATGTTGGTCAGTCTGCCGTCCCGGACCGTGATGGCGAAGATCCAGTCGTCCTCGAACGTCTTGTTCGTGGCTTTGATCTTTCCCCTTGCGAAGCCGATGACGAGGACCCGGTCTCCTTGCGCCACGAACTCCCGGGGTTCCGTGGATGTTTCCATCGACTTGGATGCCGTCTCGAGCAGATCCGCCAGCCCGGCGTGCCCGTGCCGCGTTCCGGCCAGCGGCCAGTCCTTGCCCGGAATGATCCATTCGATGTCTTCGGCGACCAGCGCCAGCAGAGCCTCCCTGTCGCCGCGGCCGATCGCGGCGAAGAAGTCTTTCACGGTCTGGATGTTCTTCTCAATGCTCATGGGACTTTCTCCGTTTCGCACGGATCGGATCGCGCTCGACCCGACCGCGTGCGTCGTATCCCTGCCGTCGGGAAAGTCGTGTTCGTCAGTCGAACTTGACCAAATCCTTGAAGATCAGCCGGCCCCAACTGTTCCCGCGCGCCTGCACAAGCAGTCCGCCTTCCGACAGCCCGCCAAGTTTGATCGGCGCGAAGCCGAGATTTTCCGCGAGCGTGCCAATCTCCGCCGCCGCGTCGTCATCGTCACTCGCCAGGAACACGACTCTCCTGCCACCATGGACGGCCGGATCCTGCGCAAGTGAGGCAGCGCCCAAATGGTTGAAGCCCTTGACCAGCCTTGCACCAGAAAAAGCCTGTGCGATGAACCTGGAAGAAGGCTGACCTCCCAGTTGCTCGGGGGGCACGCCGTAGGCATTGGTCACATCGACGATGGTCTTCCCTTGCCAGGTGGGCAGCGCCTTGGCGACATCCGGGTGCGACTCGAAACGGACGGCCAAGAAGATGACGTCCGCCTTGACGGCTTCCGCCAGTGCTTTGGCAAGGATCGTGGGCCCGATCGCGGCCGCTTCGGATGCAAAGCTTTCGGGGGCGCGCGTGGTTGCCACGGATACTTCGATGCCCTTGCGGGCAAACGCCTTGGCCAGGGCCTTGCCGATAGTGCCGAAGCCGATGATTGCGTAGCTCATCTGTGTATTCTCCTTGAGTTTACCAGGCCCGCTCGGGCTCCGAATGTCGGATGGAGCCCGTCCAGGCGTAGCGCGTCAGAGTTGCGCCAGGCCGCCGTCGACGGCGACCTCGCTGGCGGTCATGAAGCTGCTGTCCGACGACGCGAGAAAGGCGGCCGCGGCCGCGATCTCCGTGGGATCGGCCATGCGCTGGAGCGGAGTCATCGCGCCGTAGGCCTTCTGGCCCTCCTCGCCCAGCGCTTCCTTCGCGAGTTCGGTCGCCGTCGCCCCGGGCGACAGCACGTTGACCCGGATGCCGGTGCCCTTCAGGTCCTCCGCCCAGCTCCGCGCGAGGTTGCGCACGGCCGCCTTGCTCGCGCTGTAGGCCGTGAATCCCGGGGCGCCCGTGGTACCGGCGCTCGATCCGGTCAGGATGATCGAACCGCCCTGGCCCATCAGCGGCAACGCCTTCTGGACCGTGAAGATCGTACCCTTCACATTGGTGTCGAAGGCTTCGTCAATGTGCGCGGCGGTGATCTGGCCGAGCGCAAGCGGGCTTCCCGCCCCGGCATTGGCGAAGACGATATCGAGGGTTCCGCGCTCGGCCTTCACCGCCGCGTAGAGGCGGTTGAGGTCGGCCTCATCCGAGACCGAGCCCTTCACCGCGCGGGCATGGGGGCCAAGCTCGGCCATGGCGGCGTCGAGCGCTTCCTGCCGGCGGCCGTAGATGAAGACGAAGGCGCCTTCCTCGATGAATCGCTTTGCCGAGGCGAGGCCGATGCCGGTGGCGCCGCCGGTGATGACGGCGGTCTTTCCATTCAATCTGGTCATGTCGTGCGGTCCTTGTTTCGCCGTCTCGGGTCTTGGCTGTAGGGGGAGGTCCCCCCAAGAGCCTCAACATGGGTCCGCCGGAGGCAGGTGGTGAGGGCGGAATCGCGCACATCGGTGGTGCAAAAACGATCCAGTTGGACGATTGAACGTCGCCGCGTTCGCATGCACTGCGGCACAACGTGTTATAGTGAGCTTCGCAAAGGCGCCGCTTGCGGCGCGGGAATGCACCATGATCGATTGGGATGACGTTCGCTACTTTCTTGCCGCGGCGCGCGGAGGCTCAGTGCGGGCCGCCGCCAAACGTCTCGGCGTGAATCACGCGACCGTGCTGCGCCGCATCGCCCAGCTCGAGGGCCGCCTCGGGGCGCAGCTGTTCGAAAAGCTGCCTTCGGGCTACCGCCTGACGGCTGCGGGCGAGGAGGTCCTCGAGCTCGCGGAGCAGATGGAAGCGTCGTCGAACCAGCTGGAGACGCGCATCTTCGGCCGCGACCAGAGCGTGCGCGGGCTTTTGCGGGTGACGTTGACGCCGATCCTCGCGACACACCTGCTCATCCCGGACTTCGCCGATTTCGCGCGCCTGCATCCGGACATCGAGATGGAGATCCTGTCGTCCGGCGAGCTGGCAAACCTGACCAACCGAGAGGCCGACGTGGCGATCCGCGTCGTCTATGACCGCAAAACCCTGCCGCTCAATCTTCACGGCCTGAAGGGACCGGCGCTGTTCGGCGGCGTCTACATATCCCGCGATCGGCTGGATGCGTGGCGGGCCGGCGCGACGGATCCCCTCCGGTGGATCGTCATAAGCATGCATGGAATTCCGGATTGGGCGAGCGAGGGCGAGGTGGGCACCACGGGGGTTCCCTTCAGGATCACGGACGCCGGGGCGCAGATCGCCGCTGTACGGCAGGGGCTCGGGATCACGACGCTGCCGTGCTTCGTCGGAGATGCCGACCCGCTGCTGGTGAGGGTGCCGGGCACCGATCTGCACATGTACGGAACGCTCTGGCTTCTCACACAGGGGGAGACACGCAAGACGGAGCGCGTCCGGCTCTTCACGGCGTTCGTGTCCCGCAGCCTCGCCGCGCACGCTCCACTCCTCGCGGGGCTGTCAATATCGCGCGACTGACGCCCGGGAGAGACCCTTCATGCGTCTGGTCTACACACCCGCAGCGGGCGATCCGATATCGCACTTCGGCCTGCCCGCCATGAGGCCGAGCTGAGCCGCAGCCCCGCTTCGCGGCGACCGTGTTCCGTTGTGCGAGCCGAAGTCTCGCTCGGCCTGTTCGGCCGGACGTGCCTTCGGGATACCGGCCGGGATCGCCCCTGCCAGGGCCTCGGCGGACCCGGACTGCCCGTAGGGAATGTCCCGGCGCGGCCGGCGGCCGGACTGTGCACCGCAGCATTATGACGGCCCCGTGCCTCAAAGCCGCCTTGATTCCACGGTCTGTCTCCC